>NZ_JBVJOT010000060.1:0-44882 GCF_055583025.1 Streptomyces sp. NPDC104831 | reverse complement strand
GATCTTTTCTCGATCCGATTTCCTCGGTGCTTTCCAGGTTCCCGCTCTCGCGTTTCCCTTTCCGGCGGTTCCGACTCTATCAGATCCTTTCGGCGTCTGACCCCCAGTCAGCGGGGTTTGCCTTCCCGGCCGTTGGGCCGTTCCGACGTCTCAAACCTTAGCGGATCCGCCCGGCGATTCCCAATCGGGCCGCCGAGTCCGTATTCGAATTGAATTCGGGCGCGCCGAAATCAACCCGTACGGGAGATCGTGCTGATGGTGTGAGGGGTGCCGCTCGGGGCGGCGGAGTGCTGCCGAGGAACCGTTACGGCTCCGTGGCAACCCGAAGAACCTTACGGATCGACAGGAGGCGTGTCAACACCCCCCTGTCAACATCTTTTGCGCGGCCCGGGGAGGCGGTCTCAGTCCAGGTCGGTGAGCCGGCCGCCGGCGTCCGGCTGCGCGTGCTCCACCCGGCGCAGGAGCCGGGTCAGCACCTCGCCGAGCACCGCGCGCTCGGTGGGGGTGAGGTCCTGGAGCAGGTCCTCCTCGAAGACCGTCGCCAGGCGCATGGCCTCCAGCCACTTCTCGCGGCCCTCGGGGGTCAGCTCCACGATGACGCGGACACGGTTGGACTCGTCCCGCTCCCGGGTGACCAGGCCCTCGGTCACCATGCGGTCGATGCGGTGCGTCATCGCGGCCGGGGTGAGGCCGAGCCGCTTGGCCAGGTCGCTCGGGCCCATGCGGTAGGGCGCCCCGGAGAGGACCAGGGCCTTGAGGACCTCCCACTCGGCGTTGCTGATGCCGAGGTCGGCGGTCTGGCGGCCGTACGCGACGTTCATCCGGCGGTTCAGCCGGGACAGCGCCGACACGATCTTCTCGACCTGGGGGTCCAGGTCCTGGAACTCGCGTTGGTAGGCGGCGATCTGTTCTTCGAGTGTCGGCTCCGTGACGCCGGGGGTGTCGGCCATGGGCGCAGTATCGCACGCGGTCCCTTTGCCTTGAAGTCCTTCACTGTGTAATCTTTAGGTTCGAACTTTAGCTTTGAAGTCTTCAGGTCTAACTAGTGAGAGAGGTGAACGTGACCAGGGCGATGGGCGCGGCGATGCGCCGGATCCACGTGGGCAACGCGCTCAGCGCGTTCGGGCTCGGCTTCACCGTCCCCTACCTGTACGTCTACGTGGCGCAGGTGCGGGGACTGGGAGCCATGACGGCGGGACTCGTGCTCGCCGTCTTCGCCGTGGCCGCGCTGATCGTGCTGCCGTTCGCCGGCCGGGCGATCGTGCGGCGCGGGCCCCTGCCGGTCCTGCTCGCCGCCCTGGTCCTCGCCGCCCTGGGCGCGCTGAGCCTCGGTCTGGCGGGCGGCGCCGCGAGCGTGCTGCTGTCCGCCGCCGCGCTCGGCGCCGGGCAGGCCGTGATGCAGCCGGCGCTGGCGACGATGATCGTGGACTGCTCCACGGCGGACACGCGCTCGCGCGCGTTCGCGATGCAGTTCTTCCTGCAGAACCTGGGGCTCGGCGTGGGCGGCCTCATCGGCGGTCACCTCGTCGACACCACGCGCGTGTCCTCGTTCACGCTGCTGTTCGCGATCGAGGCGCTGATGTTCCTGGTGCTGGTCGTGGTGATGGCGACCGTGCGCATGCCGCGCTCCCCCCGGATGGAGGACGCCCCCGCGCGCTCGGCCCGCGGCGGCTGGAAGCAGCTGCTCGGGAACCGGGCGATGGTGCAGCTGTGCGTGCTGGGCTTCGTGCTGTTCTTCGCCTGCTACGGCCAGTTCGAGTCGGGGCTGAGCGCCTACGGCGTGGAGGCGGCCGGGATATCCACGTCCGCGCTGGGGACGGCGCTGGCCGCGAACACGCTGATGATCGTGATCGCGCAGTTCGCCGTGCTGAGGCTCGTGGAGCGGCGCCGGCGGTCCCGGGTCGTCGCCGCGGTCGGCCTGATCTGGGCCGTCGCATGGCTGGCCGCCGGGTACGCGGGGCTGGGGCACGGCAGCCAGGAGATGGCCACGGCCGCCTTCGTGTCGACGTACGCGCTGTTCGGACTGGGTGAGGCGATGCTGTCGCCGACGGTCGCGCCGCTGGTCGCCGATCTGGCACCGGAGGGGCTGGCCGGTCAGTACAACTCGGCGTTCGCGCTGGTCAAGCAGCTGGCGCTGGCGGTCGGTCCGGCGGTGGGCGGCCCCCTGGGCGCCTCGCTGCACGCGCCGTACATCGTGACCTTCCTGCTGTTCTCGCTGTCGGTCACCGTGCTGGCCCTGCGGCTGGGGCGGCACCTCACCGCCGTACAGGACCGGCCGTGGACGGCGCGGGAGAGCCGGGTGGTCACCCGGGGCCAGGTGCCCGCGGAACCGGTCACCGCGGAGGCGTAGGACCGCGCCCCGGGGGGAGCGCCCCGCGGGCGGGCGGGGAGGTGCGCGACCGGCCACGGACCCGCCGCGCCCGCGCGCCGGCCGGCACCGCTGCGGGGCTCACCCCTTCGGCAGGACGAACTCGCACCAGACCGCCTTGCCGCCGCCCGGGGTGCGGCGGCAGCCCCAGCTGGTGGCGATCGTCGCCACGATGGCGATGCCCCGGCCGGACTCGTCGCCCGGTTCCGCGCGGCGGCGCCTGGGCAGGTGGTCGTCGCCGTCCGTGACTTCGATGATCAGGCGGCGGTCGGTGCGGCGCAGGCGCAGCCGCATGGGCGGGATGCCGTGCTGGAGGGAGTTGGCGACCAGCTCGCTGGTGGCGAGGACGCCGAGGTCGTGCAGGTCGGCGGGGAAGCGCCAGCTGGTCAGCACGCCGGAGGCGAACGCCCGGGCGCGGGGTGCCGCCTCCACGCCGCCGAGGAGTTCCAGGGCCGCGTTGCGGAAGAGGTCGCCGTCGGGGCCCGTGCGCGCCGGGTGCTGGAGGACGAGGACGGCCACGTCGTCGTCGTGGTCGGCGGTGACGCCGGCCGAGCGGACCAGGCGGTCGCAGACGACCTGCGGGCTCCCGGTGGCACCGGCGAGGGCTCCGGCGAGCGCGGCGATGCCCTCGTCCAGGTCGGCGTCCCGGCGCTCCACCAGCCCGTCGGTGTAGAGGACGGCCGTGGCGCCGGGGCCGAGGGCGACGCAGCCGGAGGAGTGGATCCAGCCGCCGGTGCCGAGCGGCGGGCCGGTGGGTTCGTCGGCGCGGGAGACCACGCCGTTCTCGTCCCGGACCAGGATCGGCAGGTGGCCGGCGGACGCGTAGACCAGGCGTCCCTCGTTCGGGTCGTGGATGGCGTAGACGCAGGTGGCGATCTGGTTGGCGTCGATCTCGGCGGCGAGGCCGTCGAGCAGTTGGAGCACCTCGTGCGGGGGCAGGTCGAGGCGGGCGTAGGCCCGGACGGCCGTGCGGAGCTGGCCCATGACGGCCGCCGCCCGCACCCCCCGGCCCATGACGTCGCCGATGACCAGGGCGGTCCGGCCGCCGCCGAGGGTGATCACGTCGTACCAGTCGCCGCCGACCGCGGCCTCGGTGCCGCCGGGCTGGTAGGTGGCGGCGATGCGCAGGTCGTCGGGCTGCTCCAGTTCCTGCGGGAGCAGGGAGCGCTGGAGGGTGACGGCCGTCTCGCGCTGGCGGCGCTCGCTGGCGCGCAGGCGTTCGGCGGCCTCGGCGTGGTCGGTGACGTCGGTGGCGAAGACCAGCACGCCCGCGTCGCGGTCGCCGTCCTCGGTGACGGGCGTGCAGGTGAAGGTGTACGAGCGGCCGTCGACGGCCTTGCGGGACTTCAGGGTGCGGGGTCTGCCGCTGCGCAGCACCTGGTCGAGCAGGGGGAGCAGGCCCAGTTCGGCGAGTTCGGGCAGGGCGTCGCGGGCGGGGGCGCCGGTGGGGCGGACGCCGAAGGCCGTGGTGTAGGCGCCGTTGACGTAGCCGATGCGGTGGTCGGGGCCGTGGACGAGGGCGACGAGGGCCGGGACGCGGTCCAGGACGTCACGCGTGGGCAGTTCGTCGACGGCGGGCACCGGGGGTCCGCCGTCGGCGGAACGTTCGGCGCGGGCCGCGGGCACGGAGCCGTCCCCCCGCCGGTCCGGGGTGACCGCCGACTCGGTCCGCGCGGCGGCGCGGCGCTGCGTTCCGGGGAGCCGGGCGCTCCAGCGCGTGAAGTTCACTGTGGGGAAACCCTCGTGGGTGCTGTGGGCGGGCGGGGGTGGCCAGTCCGGGGGCGGGGGCGGTCCGGCGGGGGGCGGACCGCGGCACATCCGTCAGACGCCTCGGCGGTCCGCGGAGTTCCCGGGTCCGTGCGGGACTACCCCTTCGGGTCGTCGGAGGGGCTGTGGGGGGGCCTTCCACCGGCCGCCAGTTCGAACTCCGCACGGGGATGTTCGAGCGAGCCGAGGGAGACGATCTCCCGTTTGAACAGCCCGGCGAGGGTCCATTCGGCGAGCACCCGGGCCTTGCGGTTGACGGTGGGCACGCGGCTGAGGTGGTAGAGGCGGTGCATGAACCAGGCCGGGTAGCCCTTCAGCCTGCGGCCGTACACCTGGGCGACGCCCTTGTGCAGGCCGAGGGAGGCGACGGAGCCGACGTGGCGGTGGGCGTACGTCTCCAGGGGCTCGCCGCGCAGCGCGTGCGCGATGTTGTCGCCGAGGACCCGGGCCTGGCGGACCGCGTGCTGGGCGTTGGGCGCGGTGTCGGTGCCGGGTTCGGCGGCGGTGACGTCGGGGACGGCGGCGGCGTCGCCCGCGGCCCAGGCGTGCTCGGTGCCCTCGACGGTGAGCTGGGCGGTGCAGCGCAGCCGGCCGCGGTCGGTGCGCGGCAGGTCGGTCGCGGCGATCAGCGGGTGCGGTTTGACGCCGGCCGTCCACACGAGCGTACGGGTGGGGAAGCGCTGGCCGTCGCTGAGGACGGCGACCCGGTCGGCGCAGGACTCCAGGCGGGTGTCCAGCAGCACCTGGATGTTGCGGCGGCGCAACTGGGTGACGGTGTAGCGGCCCATCTCCGGGCCGACCTCCGGCAGGATCCGGTCGGTGGCCTCGACGAGGATCCACTTCATGTCCTCGGGGCGGAGGTTGTGGTAGTAGCGCGCGGTGTAGCGGGCCATGTCCTCCAGCTCGCCGAGGGCCTCGACGCCCGCGTAGCCGCCGCCGACGAAGACGAAGGTGAGGGCGGCGTCGCGGATCGCGGGGTCGCGGGTCGAGGAGGCGATGTCCATCTGTTCGATGACGTGGTTGCGCAGGCCGATGGCCTCCTCGACGGTCTTGAAGCCGATGCCGTACTCGGCGAGGCCCGGTACGGGCAGGGCGCGGGAGACCGAGCCGGGGGCGAGCACCAGTTCGTCGTAGCCGATCAGCTCGGCGGAGGCGCCGTGGTCGGCGGTGGCGAGGGTGCTGACGGCGGCCGTGCGCACCGCGTGGTCGACGGAGGTCACCTCGCCGATGACGACGTGGCAGTGGTGGAGGACCCGGCGCAGCGGTACGACGACGTGGCGCGGGGAGATCGAGCCCGCGGCGGCCTCGGGAAGGAACGGCTGGTACGTCATATAAGGGTCGGGAGTGACGACGGTGATGTCGACCTCGCCTCTCCTCAGCTCCGCCTTCAGCCTCCGCTGGAGACGCAGGGCCGTGTACATCCCGACGTAGCCACCGCCGACAACCAGAATGCGCGCACGTTCCTTCACCATCCCATGACGCACCCGGCGCGGGAGTTTGTCCACAGGCCCGGCAATTTGTGTGACCGGCGGCCGGGTGTACGCGGGGCCGGCCGCGGTGTCCGTGCGGGAGAGAAGCGGGCAGGTCAGCGGGGGCGGGCCCGGGGGCGGAAGGGGACGGAATCGGGACGTACACGCCCCGTACTCCGATCGGGGGGCGCACTGTACGGAACCTGCCCCTTCTGAATTGACTGCCTCTCAACTATGTTCGTGTGTCGACGGAGTGTAGGGAATGTGGTCGAACGGGTCCGCGACGGGCGGATCCGGTCGGGACCGATGCCAGATCCGCGCGCTTCGCATCCAGTGGCGGGGAGAGTCTCCGGGGGGAGACGTCATTACCGGGGGAAGACATGCATGTTCAGGACACGCATTGGGCATCGGCCGCCGCCATCGCGCCCGGTGGCAGGACGATGAGCACCGCGGCGGGCACCGCGCGCGCCGACGGGGCGCGCACGACCCCGCTGCGGGTGGACGCGCAGCGCAACCTGGAGCACGTGCTGCGTGCGGCGCGTGAGGTGTTCGGCGAGCTGGGGTACGGCGCGCCGATGGAGGACGTGGCGCGGCGCGCCCGGGTCGGCGTCGGCACGGTGTACCGGCGCTTTCCCAGCAAGGACGTGCTGGTGCGGCGGATCGCCGAGGAGGAGACGGCGCGGCTGACCGAGCAGGCGCGGACGGCGCTCGGGCAGGAGGACGAGCCGTGGTCGGCGCTGTCGCGGTTCCTGCGGACGTCGGTGGCGTCGGGCGCGGGGCGGTTGCTGCCGCCGCAGGTGCTGCGGGTCGGCTCCGCCGGCGCGGACGGTTCGGGCGAGGCGGCCCGGGTGCCCCAGCAGCGGGTGCAGCCGGGGGGCGGTGAGCTGCGGCTGGTGCCGGACGAGCCCTCGGTGGGGGCCGACGACGCCGGGGCCGGGGCGTTGCTCGAAGTGGTCGGGCAGCTGGTGGAGCGGGCTCGGGCGGCGGGTGAGCTGCGGGCGGACGTGTCGGTGGGGGACGTGCTGCTGGTGATCGCCACGGCGGCGCCGTCCCTGCCGGACGCCGCGCAGCAGGCGGCGGCTTCGGCCCGGTTGCTGGACATCCTGCTGGAGGGGCTCCGGTCCCGGCCCACGCCGGCTTCGGCGTAGGCCCGGCTGGGCCCGGCTCCACTCGGCTTCGGCTCCGGCTGATTCGTGTGTCCACCCGCAACCGACCGTGCGGCCCGCACGGTCGGTTGCGGGTGGCCCCCGCGGCCCGCCGGGCGGCCGTACGGCGGTGGCCCGGTGAGAGGGGTGCCGGCCGGGGAAGGCCGTGGTGTTCGAAGGGGGTTCGACGGCTCGGGGGGAAGTGCGCACGGATGAGTGGATGGGGTGTGCGGGGGCGCTCGGGGGAAAAGGGCTGTGGCACGCTGAGCCGGTGACGGGTTGGGCTGGGCCGGTGCCGGGGGCTGACCGCGATGAGCGCTGACGGGTGGGACGAGTCACACGTGGACGACGGGGGCGCGCGGGCGCGCGGGCCGTACGCACCCGGCCCGGGCGCACGCCCCCCGCTCCGCGAAGGCCCCGGGGACGGGAGCGTGCCCGCGCAGCGCGACGGGAGTGTGCTGCCGCCGCCCCGGGAGACGCCCGCCGCCGACGGTGAGCTGATCGGGCGGATGCGGGCCGGCGACGACTCGGGCTACGCGGAGCTGTACCGGCGGCACGCCGACGCGGTGCGCCGCTACGCGCGGACCTGCTGCCGGGACGTCCACACCGCCGACGACCTCACCGCCGAGGTGTTCGCCCGCATGCTCCAGGCGGTGCGCGGCGGCTCGGGCCCCGAGCACGCCGTACGGGCCTATCTGCTGACCTCCGTACGACGCGTCGCCGCGCGCTGGGCCCAGTCGGCCCGGCGCGAGCAGCTCGTCGACGACTTCGCCCTCTTCGCCCAGCAGGCGGCACGGGCCGCGGAGGCGTCCGACGCGGACGAGCTCGATCAGGGCGCGGACGTACGCGCCCTGCACGAGGCCGAGCAGTCCCTGGCCATGCGGGCGTTCCGCTCGCTGCCCGAACGCTGGCAGGCCGTGCTGTGGCACACCGAGGTGGAGGACGAGTCCCCGAGCGAGGTGGCCGTCCTGTTCGGGCTGGACGCCAACGGCACCCGGGTGCTCGCCAGCCGCGCCCGGGAGGGGCTGAAGCAGGCCTATCTCCAGGCCCACGTCAGCACCGCGCTCGCCGCCGACGAGGAGTGCGCCCGCTACGCCGACCAGCTCGGCGGCTACGCCCGCCGCAAACTGCGCGTCCGGGCCGAGCGGGGCCTGCGCCGGCACCTCGCGGAGTGCGCCCGGTGCCGGCTGGCCGCGGCGCAGATCGAGGAGGTCGCGAGCGGGATCCCCGCGGTCGTCCCGGTCGCGGTCATCGGCTGGTTCGGGGCCGCCGGATATGCCAAGGCGCTCGGCATCGTGGCCGGCGGCGCCGGGGCGGGTGCCGCCGGGGCCGCCGCCGCGGCCACCGGCTCGTCCGGCGGCGCGGGCGGCACGGGCGGGGCCGCGGCCTCCGAGGGGCTCGGGGCGCCGGTGAAGGCCGGCATCGCGGCGGGGGTGGTCGCGGTGGCCGCCGCCGCGGTCGCGCTGGCCCTGGTGAACGACGGCCACCCGGTGCGGGAGGCGGCCGCCGGGCCGTCCCCGTCCGCTCCGGTCGTACGCTCCGAGGCGCCGACGCCGACGCCGACGCCCACTCCCCCGCCGGAGCCGAAGCCCCGGACCGAGCCCCCGCCGAAGCCGGCGGCCGTCGCCCCCGAACCGGCCCCGGCCACCCCCACGCCCACCCCCACTCCGAAGCCCACCCCGACGCCGGCCCCCACTCCCCCGCCGAAGCCGAAGCAGCCGGGACCCACACCCACACCGACTCCGCCCCCCACGACGGCTCCGCCGCCCGCGCCCGCCGTCTACGAGCTGAGCGCCCTGCGCTTCGACGCCACCGGTGACGGCACCGAGCCCGAGATCAGGTTGGGCGAGAGCGGCTGGGTGTGGCAGCGGTACGGCCTGTCGATCGGCGGCAGGACGTACGCGCGCGGGGTCACCGTGCACGGCGAGTCCTCCGTCACCATCGACCTCAACCGGCCGTGCACCGCCTACGACGCGCGGGCCGGCGTGGACGACATGGCCCTCGGGCTCGGCAGGGTCTTCTTCTCCGTCTACGCCGACGGGGTCCCGCTGTGGCGGTCCGGCAGGGTCGAGGGCGGTGACCCGGCCGTCCCCGTCCACGTGGACCTGACCGGGCGCAGGACCGTACGGCTGGTGGTGGAGCCGCACGGCCACGGCGTCGGCCGGGTGGCGCCGGCGGACTGGGCGGAGTCCCGGTTCACCTGCCGGTAGGCCCGTTCACCCGCCGGTCGTACGGCTCGCCGCCGGCACCGCGCCCAGGTCGCGCAGGACGTCCGCGACGCCCATGGCGGCGCCCCGGGCGCACTCGGCGGCGTAGCGGGCGGGCGGGAGGGCCGCGCGGGCGTCGGCGTGCGCCCGGGCGGCCTCGCCGCGTTCCGGCTCCGGCCGGGGGACGCCCTCGCGCCAGCCGTCCGCGGCGCTGAACAGCCGGACGGCGGCGGGCAGATCGCCGTTCCGGGCCAGCAGGCAGGCCGCCGCGTCCACCAGGCCGGCCGTGACCGCCTCGGCGCAGCGGTCGTCCACGGCCTCGCGCAGGGCGGTCGCCAGGAGGCGCAGCCCCTCGGCCGTGCCCGACTCCTCGGCGACGAGGTACGCCTCCACCATGCGCAGGGCCGCCACGAACTGCGGGGGCGCGGTGCCGCCGTCCCCGACCAGCGCGCGGGAGGCCGCGTGCAGCGCGCGGGCGCGGCCGGTGTCCCCGTCGGTCAGGGCGAGGTGGGCGCGCAGCAGCAGCACGAAGGCCCGGGACTCCGGCACCGCGTACCGGTCGGCGGCCGACTCCGCCTCGTCCAGGGCGGCCAGCGCGCCCTCCCGGTCGCCGCAGCGGTAGGAGATCTCGGCGAGCCGGGCGATCAGGAACGGCGCCTCGGCGTCCGCGCCGACCTCGCGGGCGAGGCGCAGCGCCTCCTGGTACTCGGCGCGTGCCTCGTCGAACCGGCCGCGCGCCATGGCCGCCTCACCGGCCGCGCTGCACACCTGGGCCCCCACCCAGCGGTCGCCGACGCGCCGGCCGAGGCGGCGCAGCTCGGCCAGGTCCTCGTCCACGCCGCGGAGGTTGCCCGAGGAGTCGACGGCCACGTGGGCGCGGTACATCAGGGCGACCGCGACCTCCCAGTCACCGCCGTACCGGCGGGCGTTGGCGACGGCCTCCGACAGGTTCGGGCGGACGTCGGCGGGGCTGCCCAGGTAGTAGGTGGTCAGCGGCCAGAGGATGCCCGGGAAGCGGGCGGCCCGGGGGCCGCCGCGCTCGTAGGCGGCCCGCACGCGCGCCACGTACTCCGGGGCCCGTTCGTCGCCCGCGAGGTGGTCGGCGCCCGACTCGGAGGTCAGGAACAGGTCGAGCATCCGCAGGTCCGTCCGCAGCTCGGCCAGCGGGTGCCCGGCCCCGCCGTCGGGGCCGGTGAGGAAGGCGCCCACCGGGTCGGCGGCCTCCACCCGGGCCATCAGCTCCTCGGGCGGCGCGTCCCCGGGCAGGGCGTCCAGGGCGACGCCCAGGCGGAGCACGAGGCGCACCCAGGCCACCGCCTCCTGGCGGTGGCTGCGCAGCCACCAGAACCAGCCGATGGCCAGCACCAGGGCGCCGGCCCCGGCCTCGTCGCCCGCGCGGACCGCGCGGTCCAGGGCCGCGCGGATGTTGTCCAGCTCGGTCTCCAGGCGGGAGAACCAGGGCAGCTGGGCCGCCGACCGCAGCTGCGGCCCGGCCTCCTCCACCAGCGAGCGCGCCCAGGCGCAGTGGCGGCTCTCGGCCGCCGCGCGCAGCCCGGGGACCTCGGCGGCCCGCTCGGTGGCGTACTCGTGGATGGTCTCTAGCATGCGGTAGCGCATGCCGGTCCCGGTGCCGGTGCCGTCCGGGTCGTACGGGGCGGCGACCACGAGGGACTTGTCGACCAGCGCGCCGAGCAGGTCCGCCGCGGGGCCGGTGCACACGGCCTCGGCCGCCGCCAGGTCCCAGCCGCCGGCGAACACCGACACCTCGCGCAGCACCGTCCGCTCGGCCTCGTCCAGCAGGTCCCAGGACCAGTCGACGACCGCGCGCAGGGTCTGCTGGCGGGGCAGGACCGTGCGGCTGCCGGAGGTGAGCAGGCGGAAGCGGTCGTCCAGGCGGTCGGCGATCTGCCGCGGGGTCAGCAGCCGGAGCCGGGCGGCGGCCAGTTCGATGGCGAGCGGCAGCCCGTCCAGGCGGCGGCAGATCTCCGCGACGGCCCCGGTGTCGGTGAGCACCGCGTCGGCGTCGGGGCGCACGGCCCGCGCGCGCTCGGCGAAGAGGCGGTGCGCCTGCTCGGGGATGAGGGGCTCGACCGGGCGCACCGACTCGCCGGGCACGCCCAGGGGTTCCCGGCTGGTGGCGAGGACCGTGAGCCCCGGGCAGCGGGTGAGGAGGGTCTCGGCGAGGGCGGCGGCGGCGCCGACGACGTGTTCGCAGTTGTCGAGGACCAGGAGGAGGCCGCGCGGGGCGCAGTACTCGATCAGCAGGGCCGTGGGGTCGGTCTGCGGGGTGCCCAGCTCGGTGGTCAGCAGCACGGTCTCGCGCAGGCCGAGCGCGCTGACCACGGCGGCGGGGACCGCCTCCGGGCGGTCGAGCGGGGCCAGTTCCACCAGCCAGGCCGAGGGGTGGGCGGCGGCGGCCTCCTCGGCGAGGCGGGTCTTCCCGGAGCCGCCGGGTCCGGTGAGCGTCACCAGGCGGGCCGCGCGCAGGTCGCGGCGGATGGCCGCCAGCTCCGGTTCCCGCCCGACGAAGGAGGTCAGCCGGGGGCGGAGGTTCCCGGTGCGCCGGGGCGGGCGCGGGGGCGCCTGGGCGGCGGGGGCCTCCTCGCTCAGCAGCGCCGCGTGCAGGTCCCGCAGTTCCCGGCCCGGGTCGGCGCCGAGGGTGTCGGCGAGGGTGCGGCGGGCGGACTCGTAGGCGGCGAGGGCGTCGGCCGTGCGGCCGGTGTCGCGCAGGGCGCGGATGAGCAGGACGCGCAGCGGCTCGTCGTAGGGGTGGGCGGCGGTCAGTTCCCGCAGCTCCGGGACGGCCTCCTGGGCGCGGCCGAGGTCGAGGGCGGCGGCGGCGCGGGCGCGGGCCGCCTCCAGGCGCAGGGCCTCGGGGCGGGCGGCGGCGGCCCGGTCGGGGAGGTCGGCGAGGGCGGGGCCGTACCAGAGGGACAGCGCCTCGGTGAGGACGCGGTGGGCGGTGGCCGCCTCACCGGCGGCGAGGGCCGCGGTGCCGGTGCGGGTGAGCCGCTCGAAGACGTGGAGGTCCACGTCGTCCCGGGCGGCTTCGAGGCGGTAACCGCCGGGGGCGGAGGTGACGGTGTCCCTGCCGAGGGTGCGGCGCAGCCGCCCGACGAGGGCCTGGAGGGCGGCGGGGGCGTCCTGGGGCGGGTCGTCCGCCCAGATCTCGTCGATGAGGGTGGCGGGGTCGACGGTTCGGCCGGCCCGCAGGGCCAGGGCGGCGACCAGCGTGCGCAGCCGGCGCCCGCCGATGGGTACGGGAGCCCCCCGGTCGTCCGCTGCTTGGGTCACGCCCAGGATTCCGTACCGCACCCGGTCATTGTCGCGGGGGGCGGGGCACGGGGGCACGGGGGCTCGGGACCGGTGCGGCGGCCGGTGTTGCGCGGGGGGCGCGGAGGCGGGACGCGGGGACCTGGGACCGGGTGCGCCGGACAGCGTGCCGAAGGGGCGCGGGCTTGGCCCCGGTGCGCCCGACAACGTGCCGAAGGGACGCGGGCTTGGACCCCGTGCGCCCCACTACGTGTCGAAGGAAGGCGGGAGACTGCGCGCGCCCACCGGGCTCGCGGCCGGACGCCGGTCCGGGCCGCCCACCCGTACCGCCGCCCTCCCCCACGTCGGCTCACGCTCCCGGCGTCAGCGCGCTGCGCCTCGGCTGGATCCCCGAGGGGACCGCGCGGGAGCGGGACGGGGTGCCCGTCCAGCACGTGCCGCGGCGGGCCAGGAGGCGCCGCAGCCACAGTTCGAGGGAGACCAGGTCGGCGAGGCCGTCCAGGGGAAGGGGTTCGCCCGCCGCCCCGCCCCGCAGGGCCGCGCGGACGACGCGGGCCTCCACCAGGCCGGCGTCGGCCAGCAGGGGGGTGGCGAAGAGGTCCAGGAGGGGGTCGGCCGCCGCCCGCAGTCCCGCGCGCGCGGCCGCCGCCGTGGAGGCGTGGGAGGGGGCGCCCCAGCCGGGCGGCAGGTCGGTGACACCGGCGCCCTCCAGGACCGTGCGCAGGACGGCCGCGCGAGCGCCGGGCCGGACCCGCAGCGCCTCGGGGAGGTCGCGGCAGGCCCGGACGACCTGGTTGTCGAGGAAGGGCGCGTGCAGCCGCTGGGAGCGGACCTCGGCGGCCTGCTCCAGAACGCGGAGGTCGGCGGCGTGCCGGGCGAGCGCCGCCCGCGCGCGGTAGTCGCCGGGCCGCAGGGCGCCGCTTCCGGAGCGGTCCGCCTCCGCCTGGAGCAGAACCGATACTTCGGCCAGTGCCTCCCCGGTCAGCCACCGCGCGGCGGGACCGGGCCCGGCCCAGGCCAGCGCGGCGAGGGACGCGTCGGCCGCGCCCCGGGGCTCGTCGAAGCGGCGCCGCATCAGCCGCTCGGCCAGTGCCTCCAGGCCCGCCCGGTAGGGGGTGCGGGCGAGCTTCCGGGCCGCGCCGTACACGCGCGCGGGGACGAACACCGAGCCGTCGGCGCGGGCGAGCGCGGCGACCGGCCGGACCAGGTGGCGCCGGCGGCGGTCCACCAGGAGGTCGGCGAGCCGGGCGGGGTGGGCGTCCAGCACCTGGCGGGCGCCGTGGCCGGTGAAGTGGTCCGCGCTGCCGGCGGCGAGCCGCGCCCGGTGCCGGGCCGCCTGGACCAGGCAGGGGCCGGGTTCGTCGGTGAGGGGGCCCTCCAGGTCGGCGTACGGCAGGGTCTCCTCGCCGCCGGTGACCACGACGTGGTGCAGCCGGGGGCCCGCGGCCAGTGCGCCGGCGCGCTCGAGTTCGGCCTCGCGGCCGGGCACGGCCAGGTCGTTGAAGGTGACGGCGAGGAGGCGCTCGCCCGCGCCGGTGCGGTGGCCGAGGAGGGTGCCGGGCCGGCCGGGCAGCCCGGCGGCCAGCAGCGCGAGGGTGCCGGAGGCGGGCCCGCCGGACAGGTCGGCGCCGACGCCGGGCACCGGCATCCCGCGGGCGGCGCGCCGCTCGGCCGGGCCCATGCCGGGCACCGGTCCGGGATCCAGGTCGGGTACGTGCCGGGGGGCCGCCAGCCGGGTGCGCACCGCCTCCACCAGGGCGTCCCGTACGGCGTCCACGGCGTGGCCGGGGTCGGCGGGGGGCGCGGACACGGCGAGGGAGGCGACCGGTTCGTACCCGGCGATCTCGCGCGCCCCGGCGCGCAGCACCAGGGCGTGCCCCGGCGGAACACGGCGTACGCCGTCGTAGGGGGTGGTGTCGCGCAGCGCGGCCGGTACGTCCGGGGCGGCGAGCAGGGCCGCGAGGTGGGTGAAGTCGAGGTTGGCCTCGACGAGGTCGGCGAGCGGCAGCGCGGCGGTGGCGTAGGCGGTGCCGCCGGCCCAGGGGGTGTAGAAGACCGGCCGGGCGCCCGCGAGGTCGCCGCAGACGGTGACGCGGCGGCCGGCCCGGACCACGGCCGTGTAGCTGCCGGACCAGGTGGTCAGGTGGCGCACCGCGCCCCCGCGCGCGGTGAACAGGCCGCGCCGCAGTTCCTCGTCGGTGGCGCCGCAGATGCCGAGGACGGCGATCCGGTGCTCCGGGTCGGCGTGCACCACGCGGATCTCGTCCGGGCGCCAGTCGCCGACCGCCCACAGCGGGTCCGGGTCGCCCCACAGGAGCTGGGAGCCGACCGGTTGCAGGGTTTCGCCGTCGTACCCGACGGCTCCGGCCGAGCCGGTCCCGGCGGCGCCCGCGGCGGTGCTGCTCCACCCCACCAACCACCGCATCGACGCCTCCACAGGCTGTGGACCACCAGTGCACCGCACGAACGGCCCCATGCTGCCATGAAGAACACGTCCCGGAGGTGCGGCGTGGCCGCCTTCGCGCGAGCGGTGCCCGCGGCGCGGGGAAGGGGGAGCCGACGGGCGGCGGGCCCGCGCGGCGGCGACCGCGTCCCGCGGGGACGAAGCGAACGCGCCCCTAATGCGCTCCCCCAAAACCCGTTTCGCGCCCCCAAGTTGCATGGTCGCGAGGGAATTTCACCACTCGATCGGGGGATGTTTTTCAGCCAATTCCGTGACAGGGCGCCGAAATTGAGCACGCTCCGTACAGGCCTGCGGAGCGCCTGGGGGCTTACACACACGCACGGTCCGGGAGGCGGATGACGCCTCCCGGACCGGTCCGCCACCCGCGGGGATGAAGGCGGCGGTGTCCCCCAGCCCGCTGGATCCAGTACAGCGGGCCGACCCACGCACGGCCCATGCAACCGCTCTCCGGTTGGCCGGAGAAGAGCGCACGGGCGGGCGCACGGCCACACGTGCGGGGGCACGTGGCGACAGCCCGCGCACGCTGCGTGAACGGCCGCTCGGCCGCACTGACCACATCCCGCCATCCGGAACATTGCCCCTTAACGCTTGGGATGCGGCGAACTACGCTGGGTTTACGAATGCCGCGTGGTTATGCCAGCGCGGCAGCCGTCTGTGTCGAGGGGTGGCGCATGTCCAGGGAGCAACGCGGGCCGAACGAAAAGCTCGGCGCCGTTCTCGCCCTCGCGGGAATCAGCAACGCCGGACTCGCCCGGCGCGTCAACGACCTTGGCGCCCAGCGCGGGTTGACACTTCGCTACGACAAGACGTCGGTGGCGCGCTGGGTGTCGAAGGGCATGGTGCCCCAGGGTGCCGCGCCGCACCTGATCGCCGCCGCCATCGGGCAGAAGCTCGGCCGTCCCGTGCCGCTGCACGAGATCGGCCTGGCGGACGCCGATCCCGCGCCCGAGGTGGGCCTCGCCTTCCCCCGGGACGTGGCCCAGGCGGTGAAGTCGGCGACCGAGCTGTACCGCCTCGACCTGGCCGGCCGCCGGGCCGGCTCCGGCGGCATCTGGCAGTCCCTCGCCGGATCGTTCGCGGTGAGCGCGTACGCGACGCCCGCCTCGCGCTGGCTGATAACCCCCGCCGACAGCTCGGTCGCGCGGGAGGCGGGCGCCGCCGAGGGCTCCGGCGCCCCGCTCAAAGTCGGCCACAGCGACGTGCAGAAGCTGCGGGAGGCCGCCGAGGACGCCCGGCGCTGGGACTCCAAGTACGGCGGCGGGGACTGGCGTTCGTCGATGGTGCCGGAGTGCCTGCGGGTGGAGGCGGCCCCGCTGCTGCTCGGCTCCTACTCCGACGAGGTGGGCCGCGCCCTGTTCGGCGCCTCGGCCGAACTCACCCGGCTCGCGGGCTGGATGGCCTTCGACACCGGGCAGCAGGAGGCCGCGCAGCGGTACTACATCCAGGCGCTGCGCCTCGCGCGCGCGGCGGCGGACGTCCCCCTCGGGGGCTACGTCCTCGCCTCCATGTCGTTGCAGGCCACCTACCGGGGCTTCGGCGACGAGGGCGTGGACCTCGCGCAGGCCGCGCTGGAGCGCAACCGGGGCCTGGCCACCGCCCGCACCATGAGCTTCTTCCGGTTGGTCGAGGCGCGGGCACACGCGCGCGCGGGCGACGCGCAGGCGGCCGGCGCGGCGCTGAAGGCGGCGGAGGGCTGGCTGGAACGGTCCCGGCCCGGCGACAACGACCCCTCCTGGCTCGGTTTCTACGGATACGACCGGTTCGCCGCGGACGCCGCGGAGTGCTACCGGGACCTGAAGGCGCCCCGGCAGGTGCGCAGGTTCACCGAGCAGGCCCTGTCCAAGCCGACGGAGGAGTTCGTGCGGTCGCACGGGCTGCGGCTGGTGGTGTCGGCCGTCGCCGAGCTGGAGTCCGGGAACCTCGACGCGGCGTGCGAGCAGGGGGTGCGGGCCGTGGAGGTGGCGGGGCGGATCTCGTCCGCCCGCACCACCGAGTACGTGAAGGACCTCCTGCACCGGCTGGAGCCGTACGGGGACGAGCCGCGGGTGGTGGAGCTGCGGGAGCGGGCCCGGCCCCTCCTGATGACCCCGGCGTAGGAGCCGCGCCCGCGCGGCCCGGCCGCACGGCGGGCCGGTCCCGCGTTTGAGAGTGCTGTCAGTGGCGCAGTGCACTATCGGGAGTGGAGGTGGTGCTCGGTGCTGGGCGGGGCGTACGACTGTGATGTGCTCGTGGTCGGCGGGGGGATCGTCGGGCTGTCGACGGCGTACGCGATCACGCGGACGGCGCCGGGCACGCGCGTGACCGTGCTGGAGAAGGAGGCCGGCCCGGCCCGGCACCAGACGGGACGCAACAGCGGGGTCATCCACAGCGGGATCTACTACCGCCCGGGCTCCCTCAAGGCGCGCTACGCGGTGCGGGGCGCCGCCGAGATGGTGAAGTTCTGCGCCGAGTACGGCATCGCCCACGCCGTCACCGGCAAGCTGATCGTCGCCACCGAGCGGGCGGAGCTGCCGCGGTTGCACGCGCTCGTGCAGCGGGGCCGGGAGAACGGCATCCCGGTGCGGGAGCTGGGACCCGCGCAGATCGCCGAGTACGAACCGGAGGTGCGCGGCCTGGCCGCGATACACGTCGGCACGACCGGCGTGTGCGACTACGCGGCCGTGGCCCGGGAGCTGGCCCGCGCCTCCGGGGCGGAGATCCGGTACGGCGCCCGGGTCGTCCGGGTGGACCGGCGGCCGGAGCGGGGCGTGGCCGTGCGGACCTCCGCCGGGGACGTCGTCCGCGGGCGCGTGCTGGTGAACTGCGCCGGGCTGCACTGCGACGAGGTGGCCCGGCTCACCGGGGACGAGCCCGGGATGCGGATCGTGCCGTTCCGCGGGGAGTACTACGAACTGGCCCGGCCCGAGCTGGTGCGGGGCCTGGTGTACCCGGTGCCGGACCCGGCGTTCCCGTTCCTCGGGGTACATCTGACCCGCGGGATCGACGGGGGCGTGCACCTCGGGCCCAACGCGGTGCCGGCGCTGGCCCGCGAGGGGTACGGCTGGACGGTCCTGCGGCCCCGGGAGCTGGCCGGCACCCTGGCGTGGCCGGGCGCGTGGGCGATCGCCCGGCGGCACTGGCGGTACGGGGCGGGCGAGCTGCGCCGCTCGGTGTCCAAGGGGGCGTTCCTGGAGGCGGTGCGAAGACTGCTGCCCGGCGTGACCGCCGGGGACCTGGTGCCGGCCCCGGCCGGGGTGCGGGCGCAGGCGGTGCTGCGGGACGGGACGCTGGTGGACGACTTCCTGATCCGGGAGGGCGCGCGGGCGGTCCACGTGCTGAACGCGCCCTCGCCCGCGGCCACCGCCTCGCTGCCGATCGGACGCGAGATCGGGCGCCGGGCGCTGGCCATGCTCGGGGCGCCGGGGTGAGCTGCCCGGACCCGTAAAATCGGCCTTACTGTGTCTGACTCCCTGAACACCCCCGCCGCCCCGCCCGCCCCCGGTGACCCCGTCCGGCCCGCCCGGGCCAAGGGCGAACCGCGCTTCCCGGACGGGCCCAAGGCGGACCCCGCGGGTTCGCACTTCGAGCGGCGGATCCGCAGCTTCCAGCCGCGGCGCAGCCGGGTGACGGCCGGGCAGGCCGAGGCGTTGCAGCGGCTGTGGCCCCAGTGGGGGCTGGACATCGACGGGCAGCGGGTGATCGACCTCGCCGAGCTGTTCGGCAACGACCGTCCCGTGGTCCTGGAGATCGGCTTCGGGATGGGCGAGGCCACCGCGCGGATGGCCGCGGGCGACCCCGGCACCAACATCCTCGCCGTCGACGTGCACACCCCCGGCCAGGGCAACCTGCTGGGCCTCGCCGACCGGGGCGGCCTCACCAACGTCCGGGTGGGCAACGGCGACGCGATCATCCTGCTCCGCGAGATGCTCCGCCCGGACGCGCTGGACGGGCTGCGCGTCTACTTCCCCGATCCCTGGCCCAAGAAGCGGCACCACAAGCGGCGGCTCATCCAGCCGGAGTTCCTGACGCTCGCCGCGACCCGGCTGAAGCCCGGCGCGCTGCTGCACTGCGCGACGGACTGGGAGCCGTACGCCGAGCAGATGCTGGAGGTGCTCACCGCGCACCCGGACTTCGAGAACACCCGGCCGGACGGCGGTTTCGCGCCGCGTCCGGAGTTCCGGCCGCTGACCCGTTTCGAGGGACAGGGACTGGACAAGGGACACGTCGTGAACGATCTGCTGTTCCGGCGTGTACCGCACCGCCGGGACGGTTAGCCGACCGGCGGGCCGGTCATCCGACCGGCCCCTCGTCCCGCCACCGTTAGGGTCGATGCCGTGGCCACCAGTCCTGCGTCCGCGACCTGTCCCCCGAGCCCCGGCGACGGTGTGCTCCGCCACCCGCACTGGTGGCAGCGCAGGTGGGTGCGGTACGGGGCACCGAGCACGCTGCTGGCGCTGTCCGGGCTGGTCATCCTGGCGCTCGTGCGGCGGCAGACCGGCACGGACGGGTTCCTCGTCGGGCTCGGGCTGGCCGTGCTGCCGGTGCCGTGGCTGCTGGCCGCCTTCCGGTGGCTGGACCGGGTGGCGCCGGGCCCCTGGCGGAACCTGGTGTTCTCCTTCGCCTGGGGTGCCTGCGCGGCGGCACTGATCGCCATCGTGGCCAACAGCTTCGCGACGGAGTGGATCGCCACCTCCACCGCCGACCCGGCGAGCGCCGACACCCTCGGCGCCACGGTGATAGCGCCGATCGTGGAGGAGTCCGCGAAGGCCGCCGCCGTCCTGCTGGTCTTCCTGTTCCGCAGACGCGACTTCACCGGGATCGTGGACGGCGTGGTGATAGCGGGGATCACGGCCACAGGGTTCGCCTTCACCGAGAACATCCTCTACCTCGGCACGGCCTTCGGGACCGACCAGCTCACCGGCGACCGGGGCATCTCCTCCGTCACCGCCGCCACCTTCTTCGTGCGCATCGTGATGTCGCCGTTCGCGCACCCCCTGTTCACCGTCCTGACCGGCATCGGCTTCGGCATCGCCGCGCTGTCCGCCGGGCGCCGGTCCGCCCGGCGGATCCTGCTGCCGGTGTGCGGACTGCTGCTCGCGATGGGCATGCACGCCCTCTGGAACGGCTCGGCCACCTTCGGGCAGTACGGGTTCTTCGCCGTCTACGGCGGCTTCATGGTGCCCGTGTTCGGGCTGGTGACCTGGCTCGCGGTGTGGACCCGGCAGCGGGAGCTGCGCCTGGTGCGGGCGGAGCTGCCGGCGTACGTGCTGGCCGGGTGGCTGGGCCCGGCCGAGCCCTTCGCGCTCGGATCGATGCGGGCGCGCCGGATGGCCCGGGACTACGCCCGGCACCACCACGGCCGCCCGGCGGCGCGCGAGGTGGCCCGCTACGAGGGGTACGCCACCTCGCTCGCGTTCCTGCGGCAGCGCGGGCGCGCGGGCAGGGCCGGGGCGGACTTCGTCCCCCGGGAGCGGGAGCTGCTGGAGGAGCTGTGGAAGCGGCGGCACCTGGCCCGGCCGGCACTGGAGTACGCGGGCCGGGCCGCCGCCCCGGTCCCGGTGTACCGGGCGGCGGCGCCGTACGGACACCCGGCGGTGCCCTACCCCCTGTACAACCCGTACCGGACCTGACCGGGGCCCGTACGGCGGGCCGGCACCGCCGGGGAGCGGCTAGGCCGAGGCCTCCGTCAGCTTCGCCACCTCCGCGTCCGTGAGCTCCAGGTCCGCCACGCCGAGCAGCGCCGGCAGCTGCTCCACCGTGCGGGCCGAGGCGATCGGGGCGGTGACCGTCGGCTGGGCGGCCAGCCAGGCCAGGGCGACCGTGGCCACGGGGGCCCCGTGGGCGGCGGCGACCTCGTCCAGGGCCGTCAGGACCTTCTGGCCGCGCTCGGACGCCAGGTAGTCCTGGACCCGGTCGGCGCGGGCGCTGTCGACGCTCTCGCCGGGCCGGTACTTGCCGGTCAGGAATCCCGAGGCGAGCGCGAAGTACGGGACGACGGACAGGCCCTCACGGGCGACGAGCTCCTGGAGCGGACCCTCGTAGGTGTCGCGGGAGACCAGGTTGTAGTGCGGCTGGAGGGCGACGTAGCGGGCGAGGCCCTCGCGGTCGGAGAACTCCAGGGACTCGCGCAGGCGCTCGGCGGTGATGTTGGAGGCGGCGATGTGCCGGACCTTGCCGGCCTTCACCAGCTCGTCCAGCGCGCCGATGATCTCCTCGACCGGCACCTCGGGCTGGTCGAAGTGGGTGTAGTAGAGGTCGATGTGGTCGGTGCCCAGGCGGCGCAGCGAGGCGTCGGCGGCGGCCTTGATGTTGGCGGCCGACAGGCCCTGGTACTCCGGGTGCTGGCTGACCTTGGTCGCGATGACCACGTCGGAGCGGTTGCCGCGGGCCTTCAGCCACGCGCCGAGGATCGTCTCCGACTCGCCGCCCTTGTTGCCCTCGGCCCAGGCCGAGTAGACGTCGGCGGTGTCGATGAAGTTGCCGCCGGCCGCGGTGTAGGCGTCGAGGACGGCGAAGGAGGTCTGCTCGTCGGCGGTCCAGCCGAAGACGTTGCCGCCCAGGCACAGCGGGAAGACCTCGAGGTCGGAGGAGCCGAGTGTACGAAGTGACGTCATACGTCATGCCAACGCCGGCGGGGGCTGATCGCATCCCGCCGCCGGCGCCGGATTCCCGGTTCTTCCGGGAGATCCGTCAGGGGGTGAGGCCCTTGTCGCGCAACCAGGCCATCGGGTCGATGCCGGTGGGCGAGCCGGCGGGGTGGACCTCCAGGTGCAGGTGCGGGCCGGTGACGTTGCCGGTGGCGCCGACGCGGCCGATGACCTCGCCGGTGCTGACCTTCTGGCCGACCGTGACGTTGATCGAGGACTGGTGGCAGAACCACAGCTCGGTGCCGTCGTCCAGGGTCAGGATGGTGCGGTAGCCATAGGCGCCGGCCAGGGCCGCCTCGGTGATCGTGCCGCTGTGCACGGCCTTGATCAGGGTGCCGGTGGGGGCGGCGAAGTCGAGCCCGGTGTGGTGGCCGGAGGACCACATCGAGCCGGCCTGCCCGAACGTCGAGGTGAGCGTGTAGGAGGAGGTCGGGAGCGCGTACTGCCTGGCCAGCTCGGCCAGCCGCTTCTCCTCCGCCGCCTTCTTCGCCTCGGCCTCGGCCTTCGCCGCGTCGGCCTCCGCCTTCTCCTTGGCCGCGGCGGCCTTGGCGGCGGCCTCCCGCTCGGCCTCGGCGGCGGCCCGCGCGGTCTGCTTCTCGGCGGCGGCGAGCGCGGCGGCGGCCGCCCTGCTGTCGGCCTGGCCCTGCTGCTGCTCGGCCTGCGCCATGATCCGGTTGCGCAGCACCTCGCCCGCGTCGGCGCTGTCCTGGCCCGTGCCGGAGGCCACGGCGACGGTGCTCAGCGCGGTGGCCTCGGCGGCGGGCCCGGCGGCGTCGGAGTCGTCGTCGTGGAAGAGGGAGCCGACCGAGGGCAGGTCCGGCAGGGAGATGGACACCGGCGGCTTGCCGGTGTTGGCGCTGGCCATGCCGCCCGCGCCGACGGCGGCCATGACGCCGACGCCGAGGACGGTGGAGCTGCGCGCGAAGCCGCCGCGCTGCTTGGCGACCCGGTGCCGGCCGCGGACCGGGGCGACGGAGTCCTCGGTGGGGTTCCATTCCTCCCACGGGCCCTCGTCGGCGCGGTAGGCGCCGTAGCCGAAGGTCTCGGGCCCGGGCCCGGTCTCGCGCTGTGCCGGTATGGACGGGGCTTCGGGGACAGGCCGGTTGGACGCCACGCGGGCGCGCTCCTTTCCTTCCTCCGCCTACCGGGTTAGCTGACGGGTTCGGAGCAGGAAGGTCTCCTACGCGCGTATATCCGGTCGTGGACTCGCGTGAGTGCACGACGGTATCCGCGTGATTCACCCCAAATGGTGGTTCCCCGGTTCCCTCGCGGGATTCGGCGCGTGCGCACGGAGCCGCCTCTTGTGACGGCTGGGACGACCGCGCTGCGTTATCGAACGTTAATAGACCTGCCAGTCACTTTCCAAGCCGTCCCCCTTGATCAACACGCTTTTTACTGGTGAGGTTATCGGCAACTATCCCGTCAAAGCGGGCGAGTTGCCTGCCCTCCGAGGGCGTTCAGCAGTCACTCGCGGTTTTGATGGTGACTCAGATGTTATGCGCACGGCGCTCGCCCGGTCACCTTGCGTGACCTGCGGGGCCCGCCCGACCCGGGGCCCGCGGAAACCGATGTGCGAACCATCCCGCGCATGGCGTACAGTGGAGCCACAACGACGCGGGGTGGAGCAGCTCGGTAGCTCGCTGGGCTCATAACCCAGAGGTCGCAGGTTCAAATCCTGTCCCCGCTACTGAAGGCCCAGGGCCCGGAATCCCAAGGATTCCGGGCCCTGGGTGTATGTGCGCCCGGGTGCGCCCGGGCGCACGCTCAGCCCGGCAGAAGATGGGCGTTCGGCGCCTTGGCCGGCTCCTCCAGCTCCGGCAGGACGACGACCCGCACGCCCGCCGCGCTCAGCACGCCCGCCCCGTCGGCCGCCGTGACGAAGGTGTCGGGCTCCCGCCAGGCGGTGACCACCCGCCGCACCCCCGCCCGCAGGATCAGTTCGGCACAGGGCGCCGGCCGGGAGGCCCGGCGGGTGCACGGCTCCAGGCTGGAGTACACCGTGGCGCCCGCGAGGCGCGGCTCGGCCGGGTCGATCTTCGCGAGCGCCGCCTCCTCCGCGTGCACCACCGCGTCGCCGCCCTCGCGGGAGTGCCCCCGGGCCAGTTCGGTGCCGTCGGCGGCGACCACGACCGCGCCGACGCTGAACGCCGTCCGTGACGGCGGGCACAGGGCCGCCAGCTCGCAGGCGGTGCGCAGCCAGTGGCGGTCGGCGGCGGTGGCGGTCGTACCGGTGCCGGGGGCCGTGGGGGCGTAGCGCATGAGGACGACGTCCTCGATCCGGCGGGTGTCCAGCAGGCGCAGGCGTCCGTCCTGGTAGGCGCCGGGGCCGAACAGCCGGGGGGCCGCCGGGTCGCCGACGAGCAGCGGGGCGAGGACCAGCTGGAGTTCGTCGGCGAGGCCCTCGCGCAGGAGCTGGGTGTGGACCGTACCGCCGCCCTCGACCATCAGCCGACCGACCCCGCGCACGTCGTGCAGGTGCTCCAGCAGGGACCGCCAGTCCAGGGCGGGGCCGAGCGGGACGACGTCGGCGGTGTTCCCGAGGAGGCGCGAGGCCCGTACGGCGCCGGTGTCGGTGGTGCAGACGAGCTTGTCGCCGCCGGTGTGCCAGAAGCGCGCCGCCGGGTCGAGGTCGCCGGAGCCGGTGACGGCGACCTTCAGCGGATGCTCCGGGCGGCCCGCCGCGCGCCGCGCCGCGCGCCGCTCGGCGGAGTGGACCAGCAGGCGGGGGTTGTCGGCGCGGATCGTGCCGGCGCCGACGAGGAGGGCGTCGGCCGAGGCCCGCACCTCGTCGACCCGGTCGAAGTCGGCCGGGCTGGACAGCAGGAGCCGTTCGGGGCCCGTGTCGTCCAGGTAGCCGTCGAGGGAGACGGCGGCGGACAGCAGCACGTACGGCAGGGGCATCGGCGCTCTCTCTTCCGGAGGCGGGCGGCGAGGCGGGCCCGCGGCGGCTTGGTTCAATTTTTGAACAAACCTACACTGGCGGCATGACGATCCGCTGGCTCACTCCCGAGGAGCAGCGCGCCTGGCGCGCCTACATCGCCGCCTCCCGCCTCCTGGAGGACGCGATCGACCGGCAGCTCCAGCAGGACGGCGGCATGCCGCACCTGTTCTACTCGGTGCTGGCCAACCTCTCCGACGCCCCCGGCCTGCGGCTGCGCATGACCGACCTCGCCGAGACGCTGAAGATCACCCGCAGCCGGCTGACGTACGTCGTGAACCGGCTGGAGCGGGACGGCCTGGTGCGCCGGGAGAACTGCGCCGAGGACAAGCGCGCCTCGCTCGCGGTGCTGACGCAGGAGGGGACGGCCGTACTGGAGCGGACGGCGCCCGGGCACGTCGAGACGGTCCGCGCGCTGCTGTTCGACCGGCTCACCGCGGACCAGGTGGGGCAGCTGGAGGCGATCTGCGCGGAGATCGCGCGCGGGCTGCAGGGTGAGGGCACCGCGGCCGGGGCGGACGACGTTCCCTGGCGCCGCCGCTCGTCCTGCTCCTGATTGCTTTAACTTTTAAGCACGGGATAGGGTTCCCGGACCACTGCTTCAAAACTGAAACACCCGTTCCGGAGGGATCCGCATGCCCGACCTGCCCGCCGCCACCCCGCGCGCCCGCGTCCGGGTACCGCTGCGCTTCGCCGACGGCTACGGCGCCGACGCGGAACTCGTCACCTTCCACGGCCTCACCGACGGCCGGGAGCACCTCGCCCTCGTCCTGGGCGAGCCCGGCCCGGTCCCGCTGGTGCGGCTGCACTCCGAGTGCCTGACCGGTGACGTCTTCGGCTCGGCCCGCTGCGACTGCGGCCCGCAGCTGCGCGAGGCGGTGGAGCTGATCGCCGGTCGCGGCGGGATCCTGCTCTACCTCCGCCAGGAGGGCCGGGGCATCGGCCTCTACAACAAGCTCGACGCGTACGCCCTCCAGGACGGCGGGCTCGACACCTACGAGGCCAATGCCGCCCTCGGCCTCCCGGAGGACGCCCGCGACTACACTGCCGCCGCCCAGATGCTCACCGCCCTCGGCGTCACCGAGCTGGACCTGCTGTCCAACAACCCCGACAAGGCCGGCCAGTTGCGCACGCTGGGGCTCACCGTCCGGGACCGCGTGCCCACCGGCGTCTTCACCACCGCCCACAACATCCGCTACCTGCGCGCCAAGGCCCTCCAGACCCGGCACACCCTGCCCCTGCCCGAACCGACGGAGGCGACGGCGGGCTGAGGGGGCGAGGGGGGCGGTTGCTGAGCCGACGGGGCGCCGCGCGCATACGGGGGGACGTACGGGGGCGCGGTAGGTCGCCGAACCGGCCGGATGATGCGGCAGAACGGGATGGAGCCGCCGGCCCCGCCGCGACGCCGCGGGCGGGATGGGGCGTTTCGTCGTGCCCAGTACCCTGCCCGCATGATTCGCGCTGTGATCTTCGACGTCGGCGAGACCCTCGTCCGTGACGATCGCTACTGGGCCTCGTGGGCCGACTGGCTGGACGTCCCCCGGCACACGCTGTCCGCGCTCGTCGGGGCCGTCGTCGCGCAGGGCCGTGACAACGCCGACGCCCTCCGCCTCGTCCGACCCGGCATCGACGTCGCAGCCGAGTACCGGGCACGGGAAGCCGCCGGCCGCGGCGAGCACTTGGACGACAGCGACCTGTACGACGACGTCCGTCCCGCCCTGGCCGAGCTGCGCCGGCTCGGCGTCCGGGTCGTCATCGCCGGGAACCAAACCGCTCGCGCGGGTGAATTGCTGCGCGCCCTCGACCTGCCGGCCGATGTGGTCGCGACGTCCGGAGAGTGGGGGGTGGCCAAGCCACAGCCCGAGTTCTTCCAGCGGGCCGTCGAGTGCGGGCAGGCACCACCCGGTGAAACGCTGTACGTCGGCGACCACCCGGCCAACGACACTGTGCCCGCAGCGGCGGCCGGCCTGCGCACCGCTCACCTGCGCCGCGGTCCATGGGGTCACCTCTGGGCCGCGGACCCGGACGTCGCGGCGGCCGCGGACTGGCGAATCGACCACCTCACCGAACTCCCGGCGCTCATTACCCAGTAGACACCGAGCATTCTGTCGCGGCGCCGTTACTGTCCGAGGTGGACGTGACGAGGAGACCGAGACATCCGAGCCTCACGACGAACTCCGTGCCCGGCAGCGCCACCGACCGCGCCGGGCACGGGCTGACCTGGCGGCGGAAAGGCTGCCCCTCGCCCCTCGGGCCAGCTACGGGCCAGCACGCGGTCGTGAACGCTGGGCGAAACGGACAGGACCCCAGCTCGCTTCCGCACTGAGCTGGGGTCCCGCGTGTAGGCCCTGTGGGACTCGAACCCACAACCAATGGATTAAAAGTCCACTGCTCTGCCAATTGAGCTAAGGGCCCGGGCGATGTTGCTTGTCCGAGCATAGCCGGACGGGGCCGTGTCGCCGATCGGGTATCGGGGACACGGCCGCGTCGCGGGGCGCGGGACGGGTGCGATGGTCACTTTTCGGCCGGTGTGGGGGCCGGGCCGCCGGACAGGAACCAGTGGCGCGCCGAGGCCAGCCACCAGACCGCCGCGAAGCCGAGGACGGCCAGCACGGCCACCGGCGCGTAGTTGAAGGTCCGCCAGGTGACCGGGGAGACCTGCGGCAGCATGAACAGGACCGTGATCACCAGCACCCACGTCACCGCCACCACCCCGATCACCCCGGACCAGCGGCCCAGGTGCCAGGGGCCGCGGTCGAAGGCGGCCCCCTTGCGGACCCGCAGGAAGGTCGGGATGACGTAGGCGATGTACAGGCCGATCACCGCGATCGAGGTCACCGCCGCGTAGGCCGTCGTGTTGATCAGGTAGGGCAGGCCGAGGGCCAGCGCGCCGAGGGCGGCCAGCCAGACCGCCGCGACGGGGGTGCGGGTACGCGGGCCGACCGTGTGCCACACGCGGGAGAAGGGCAGCGCGCCGTCCCGGGAAAAGGCGTAGATCATGCGGCTGTTGGCGGTGACGGAGGCCATCCCGCAGAAGAGCTGGGCGCCGATCACCACCAGCAGGAGCAGCTTGCCGGCCGTGGCGCCGAGGGCGTCCAGGAGGATCTGGGCGGGCGGGGCGCCGGTGGGGGAGGCGAGTTCCGCGTCGTAGGACTGGATGGCGAAGGTGAAGCCCAGCAGGAGCACGAAGCCGGCGATCCAGGACGTCCAGATCGAGCGGACGATGCCCTTCGGGCCCGCGGTGGCCGCGTTCCGGGTCTCCTCGGTCATATGGGCGGAGGCGTCGTAGCCGGTGAAGGTGTACTGGGCCATCAGCAGCCCCAGCAGGACCACGTACGGGCCGCTGCCCCAGCCCGTCTCGTTGACGAAGTGCGTGAAGACGAAGGACGCCGGCTGGTGGCGGTCGGGGACCAGCGCCAGCGCGCCGGTGATCACCGCGACCCCGAGGACGTGCCACCACACGCTCACGCCGTTCAGGAACGCCACGATCCGCACGCCGAAGGTGTTGAGCAGGCCGTGCAGGACGAGGATCGCCGCGAACAGCGCCACCGTACGGCCCGGGGTCACCTCGAAGCCGGTCTGGAGGTTCAGATAGGCGCCCAGGAAGGAGGCCGCGCCGAAGTCGACGCCCGCGGTCACCGCCACCTGGCCCAGCACGTTGAACCAGCCCGTGAACCACGCCCAGGCCGCCGCCGAGCGCGCGGGCGCCAGCCGGTGGGCCCAGAAGTACAGGCCCGCCGAGGTCGGGTACGCCGAGCAGATCTCGGCCATGGACAGGCCCACGAACAGCGTCATCAGGCCGACCGCGACCCAGCCCCAGGTGATCACGGCGGGGCCGCCCGTGGTCATGCCGAAGAGGTAGAGGGTCAGACAGCCGGAGAGGACCGAGATGATCGTGAAGGAGACGGCGTAGTTCGAGAACGCCGACATCCGGCGCGCGAGGACCTGGGTGTAGCCGAGCTGCGCCAGCCGTTCCTCGTCCGACGGAGCGGGCGCCGCCCGCGGTCCGGTCACCCGCGCGTCATCTGTCATGCCTCCAGCAATTCCCTGCCCCGCGATGTGATATGCGCCACTGGGCGGGAACACGGAAGGGCCCGTACGACCGGTGTCGTACGGGCCCTTCCCTCACTTCACGGGGTGTCAGCCGTTGCGCTTCCAGCGCGGCTTGTCCTCGCGGCGGCCGAAGGAGCCGCCGGTGCCGCGGTGGTCGTCACGACGGCCGTAGGGGCGGTCGTGGCCACCGGAGCGGAAGCCCGGGCGGTCGTCGCGGCGGTCGCGGTTGAACGGGCGGTCGCTGCCCCGGTGGCCGCTCCGCTCGTCACGGCGGAAGCCACCGCGCTCCTCGCGGCGGAAGCCGCCCCGGTCGTCACGGCGGTCGTCGCGACGCTCGAAGCCACGGCCGCCACGGTCGTCACGGCGCTCGAACGGACGGCGCTCGCCCCGGTCGTCCCGGCGGTCGTCACGGCGCTCGAAGCCACGGCCACCGCGGTCGTCACGGCGGTCGTCGCGACGCTCGAAACCACGGCCACCGCGGTCGTCACGGCGCTCGAAACCACGGTCGCGGTCACGGTCCCGGTCGAACGGACGGCGCTCGCCCCGGTCGCCCCGGTCGTCACGACGCTCGAAACCACGGCCACCGCGGTCGTCACGGCGCTCGAAGCCACGGTCACGGTCGCGGTCGAACGGACGGCGCTCGCCCCGGTCGCCCCGGTCGTCACGACGCTCGAAGCCACGCCGCTCCCGGCGCTCGTACGGCGCCGCCGCCGGGCGCTCCTCGCGCTCGGCCTCGCGCTCGGCCGGCTCCTCGGCCACGGCGAGCTGTTCCGCCGCCGTCGCCTGGGCCTCGGCCACCGCCGTCTCCGGGTCCTCGCCGCGCTCGCGGGCGACCCGGGCGACCAGCCGGTCGGCCTCCTCGCGCAGCTCGGCCGCGCGGCGCTGGGCGCGCTCCAGCTGCTTGGTGAGCTGGGCGACCTCGCGCTCGGCCTGCTGGGCGGCGTTGCCGGCCGACTCGGCCTGCACCTCGGTCATGGACCGGGCGCCGGTGATCTCGGCGACCTCCGGGTCGAAGGCGGCGCCGCCCTGGATGATGTGGCGGGCCGCGTCGACGCCGGCGTCCTCCATCAGGCGGAAGATCTGGCGCCGCTGGTGCGGCAGGGAGAGCGAGACGACCGTGCCGGTACGGCCCGCACGGGCGGTACGGCCGGCCCGGTGCAGGTAGTCCTTGTGGTCGCCGGCCGGGTCCACGTTCAGGACCAGGTCGATGCCGTCGACGTGGATGCCGCGGGCGGCGACGTCGGTGGCGACGAGCACGTTCACGTACCCGTCCTTGAAGTCCGCGAGGGTCCGGGTGCGGGCGCCCTGGGTCATGCCGCCGTGCAGCGCGTCGGCCTTCACCCCGGCGTCGCGCAGCTGCTCGGCGACGCGGTCGGCGCCCAGCTGGGTGCGGACGAAGATGATCGTGCGGCCCTTGCGGGAGGCGATCGCGGCGGTGACCGGCGCCTTGTCCTTGGGCTTCACGATGAGGATGTGGTGCGACATGGTCGTCACCGCGCCCTGGGCCGCGTCCACCTCGTGCAGGACGGGCTCGTTCAGGTAGCGGTCGACCAGGGTCTTGATCTCGTTCTCCATCGTGGCGGAGAAGAGCATGCGCTGGCCGCCGGCCGGCACCTGGTCGAGCAGCTCGGTGACCTCGGGCAGGAAGCCCAGGTCGGACATCTGGTCGGCCTCGTCGAGGACGGCGATCCGCACGTCCTCCAGGGAGCAGGCGCCGCGGTTGATGATGTCGCGCAGCCGGCCGGGGGTGGCGACGAGGACGTCGACACCGCGCTCCAGGGCGTAGATCTGGTTGCCCATGGAGGTGCCGCCGCAGACGACCTTCATCTTCAGGCCGAGGACGTCGCCGTAGGGCTGGAGGGCGTCGGCGACCTGCATGGCCAGCTCGCGGGTCGGGGTGAGGATGACCGCGCGGGGCCGCTTCTTCTCGGTGCGGCCCTCGGCCAGCAGGGCCAGGGTCGGCAGACCGAAGGAGAGGGTCTTGCCGGAGCCGGTGCGGCCACGGCCGAGGATGTCCTTGCCGGCCAGGGCGTCCGGGATGGTCGCGGCCTGGATCGGGAAGGGGGTCGTCACGCCGTTCTGCGCGAGCTTGCGCACGATGCCCTCGGGGAGGCCGAGGTCGGCGAAGGTGGTCTGGGGGGTGGTGTCAGCGGCCTCGGGGGCCTCGGTGACCTCGTTCGTCACGTCGAGTTCGTTCTCGTTCTCGGACATGACGATCTGGTCGGTACTGGACACGGACATGCGAATGCGAAACCTTCCGGAGTCTCGTCGGCACGCGCCCGTCAACTCCGTGATTCGCTCACGACCGCCTCGATGCGGTCCGCCACGGCAAAGGAGAGTACGCGCCACACGGCGCGCTCTGTGGTGGCGCCGGGCAAATGGGATCAAACGATCTACCACCATACGCACCTACCACCCCTGAAGGCAAACCGAGCGACATTGACCCACGTCACAGTGGTCCGGCCGGCACCGGTGCAGGGGGAGGCGTCACACGGCCGCGCCCGCCGCGGGCGCCGGTTCGCGCTGGACGAGCTGGGGCCCGGGCTCCTCGTGCGCCGAGGAGGACGGCTCGGCCGACGGCGGCTCGGTGACGGGCGGCGGCTCCGTGGTGGCCGGCGGCGCGGGCGGGGCGGAGCTGGCCGGGGGCGTGGGCGGGGCCTTGGTCGGCGCCGGGGCGCCGGGCGCCTCGGTCCGACCGGGCTCCGCCGGCTCGCCCCGCTTCCCCGGCTTCTCCGGTGCGCCCGAGGGGCTGTGCCCGCCCGACGGGGCGGGCGGCGCCGAGCCGGGCTCCCCCCGCTTCGCCTCGCCGCCATGGCCGTGGGCGCCGTCGGCCGCCCCGCCCGCCCCGACGGGTCCGTCCACGCCCGGGGCCGGGCCGCCGTCGGGTGCCTCGCCGCCGGGCCGTCCCGCCGAGTGGGAGGGGCGGGCCCGGTCCGCGCCGTGGCCCACGTTCACACAGCCGGCGGCGGCGGTGACGGCCAGTACGGTGGCGGCCAGACGGACGGGTACGTACAAGGGGCGCACGGCGGCCACCTCCGGGGCGGGGGACGGAGTCAACCTCCCCAACTCCCGCCGCCCGCAAGAGGACACGCGCACGCCCCGGGCGCACGGCGGCACCCGCCGCCCCCCGTTCACCCGTGCCGGGCGCCCCGTTCGGCCGCACCCGCCCGGCCACCGGCACCGGGCGCCCCGCTCGCCCGGCCGGCCGCCCCGCTCACCCGTACCCGAGGGCGTGCAGCCGGTCGTCGTCGATGCCGAAGTGGTGGGCGATCTCGTGCACCACCGTCACCTCGGTCTCCGCGATCACGTCCTCCCGGCTGGCGCACATCCTGAGCGTCGGCCCCCGGTAGACGGTGATCCGGTCCGGCAGGACCCCCGCGTACCACTCGCCCCGCTCGGTCAGCGGTGTCCCCTCGTAGAGCCCGAGCAGCTCGGGATCGTCGGCGGGCGGTTCGTCCTCGACGAACACCGCGACGTTGTCCATCAGCCGCGTCAGCTCCGGCGGGATCCGGTCCAGCGCCTCGGCGACCAGTTCCTCGAACTCCTCGCGCGTCATCTCCAGCACACGGCCATTGTCCGCGAACGGCGTCGCATATCCACCCCTTGACGTGGGCATACGGCACCAATGGCCCGCGTCCCCCTCGCAGCCCTGAGCACCATGCGCCACCGGATGCCGCACCGCGCACGACCCCGCCCGCTCCCCGCGCCCGAACTCGCCGCCCGTCCCCGCCCCTGGGCACGCGCCCTCGGCCTGACCGCCGTGGTGCTCGCCGGCGCCTGGCTGGGCCTGCTGGTCGCCGGCACGGTCCGGGTCCCGGTCGGCCCGATGGACACGACGATGGCGCTGCGGCCCTCCCTCACCGGCGGCACCAGGATCGACGTGTCCCCGCTGGGCTCGCTCTCGCTGGACAGCCACGCGGCCCCGGTCCGCCTGGACGTGAACGTCGAGCGGCTGGACCCGCCGCGCTCCCAGGCGCTGGTCGACCATCCGGAGCGGATCTCCGGGCTCCAGGACGAGGTCGTCCGGGACGTCGGGCACGGCACGCGGGACCTGGCCGTGCGCTCCTGCGTCGCCGTGGTCTGCGGGGCCACCGCCCTCGGTCTCGCCGTCTACCGCCGCCCGCGCCGGGCCCTGGCCGCCGGCGGGCTGGCCCTGGTGCTGCTGGCCGCCTCGGGCGCGTCGGCGTACGCCACGTGGAACCCGAAGTCGGTCCTGGAGCCGAGGTTCTCCGGGCTGCTCGCCTCGGCGCCGTCCGTGGTCGGCAACGCCCGCAGCATCGTCACGGAGTTCGACGTCTACCAGAAGGAGCTGGCGCGCCTGGTGACGAACGTGACGAAGCTGTACGACGCCACGTCCACCCTTCCGGCCTACCGCCCCGACCCGTCCACCATCCGGGTCCTGCACGTGTCGGACATCCACCTCAACCCGGCGAGCTGGAAGATCATCGGCTCGCTGGTGAGGCAGTACCAGGTGAACGTGATCGTCGACTCCGGGGACACGATGGACCACGGCACGGCGGCGGAGAACGGCTTCCTGGACCCGATCGGGGACCTGGGCGTGCCCTACGTCTGGGTGCGCGGCAACCACGACTCCCGGACCACCCAGCGCTATCTGGAGCGCGTGCGGAACGTGCGCGTGCTGGACGAGGGCCGGGCCGTGACGGTGGCGGGCCTGCGGTTCGCGGGCACCGGCGATCCGCAGTTCACCCCCGACCGCTCGGCGGTGCCCGGCGGCGAGGCGGCCGAACGGCTGGCGGGCGCCCGGCTGGCCAGCGCCCTGCGCGACCAGCGGGCGGCCGGCACCCCCGTGGACGTGGCGGTGGCGCACGAGCCGACGGCCGCCGAGGAGACGGACGGCCTGGTCCCCCTGGTGCTCTGCGGGCATCTGCACCACGAGGGCACGCGGGTGCTGCCGTACGGCACCCGGCTGCGCAGGGAGGGCTCGAGCGGCGGCGGCGGGCTGCGGGCCGTGGAGCACGAGCGCCCCGCCCCGATCGAGGCCTCGGTCCTCTACTTCGACCGGGACAGCCGCCGGCTCCAGGCCTGGGACGCCATCGAACTGGGCGGGCTGGGCCTGACGACCGCCGAGGTCAGCCGCCACCTGGTGGACGAGAACCAGCCCGGCGCCACCGGTGCCTCGCGGTCCCCTTCGCCCACCCCTCCCGGCGCCCTTCCGTAAACCGTTTTGGCGATACCCCTCGCCATCCCATATGCTTCTCACGTCCCCGACGCGCTGAGAAGCGCCCAGGCGGGCCGATAGCCCTCATCGTCTAGCGGCCTAGGACGCCGCCCTTTCAAGGCGGTAGCACGGGTTCGAATCCCGTTGGGGGCACGCAATACCGTGTGCGACACTGTTGCACACACGCTTGGTCCTGTGGAGCAGTTTGGAGTGCTCGCCACCCTGTCAAGGTGGAGGCCGCGGGTTCAAATCCCGTCAGGACCGCTGGTGTTTCACGTGAAACACCGTGGCTGGGTAGCTCAGTTGGTACGAGCGTCCGCCTGAAAAGCGGAAGGTCGCCGGTTCGACCCCGGCCCCAGCCACCGCCGCCCTGACCAGGGCAGAGCCCCTCTTCGTTCACGGAGAGGGGCTCTTTCGTACCCGTCCTGCCCACCGGTACGCCCACGGAGCCCGCCACGGTGAAGGCCTTACCCAGCATCGATCCGACGCCGCCGCCCGACCGGTATCCCGAGCGGGTCTGGTACACCTCCTACGGCTCCAACACCCACCTGGACCGTCTCGCCGCCTACATCAAGGGCGGCAGGCCGCCCGGCGCGGGCCGCGAGTACCCCGGATGCCGCGACCCCGCCATGCCGGTCCGGTCGATTCCCCTGGAACTGACCGGCGCGATGTACTTCGCCACCGAGTCCGCCGTCTGGGGCGGCGGGCGCGCCTTCTACGACCCGGAGGCGAACGGGCGGGTGCTGGCCCGGGCGCACCTGGTCACCAGCGGGCAGTTCGCCGACATCGCGGCGCAGGAGATGTACCGGGGGCCCGACGGGGACCTGGACCTGGTGGAGGTGCTCACCCGAGGGCGTGCCCTCCTCGGCGAGGGGCGCTACGAAACGCTGGTGTGCGCCGGACAGGTGGACGGCCTGCCGGTGCTGACCTTCACCGCGCCGTGGGGCATGAACGACGTGCCGTGGGTCGCCCCGTCCGCCGCCTACGTCCGCTTCCTGGCCGCGGGCCTGCTCTCCGCCGGGGCCTGGGACACCGACGCGGTCGCCTCCTACGTCGCCTCCTGCCCCGGTGCCCGCGGCCACTGGTCGCCCGGGGCCGTCGCCGCCCTCCTCGCCGGCGGCCCGGAAGGGTCCCCGCCGCCCGGGGGCCGCTGACCCCGGCGGCCCCGGCCGGACGCGCGGTGGCCGCCTTGGCACCGCGCCCGGTCGGCGCTACGTTCGGCCTCACCGCGCGAGGTGCGCGGGGACGGGGGGAGCGCATGAGCCGGAACGAGGGCAGAGCCGGGCGGGACACCGACCTGGAGAAGGTCCGGGCGCGGTACGGACTGTTCGCGGTCGTCGTCAGCAATCTCGTGATCGCCACGGTCGCGGTCGTCGGCGTCTGGCGGCTCGACGGGGACAAGGCGGTGATCGTCGGCGTCCTCACCGCCGCGTTCACCGCCGTCAGCGGCATGACCACGGCCTACCTGGGCATCAAGGCCGTCTCCAACACCGCCAGGTCGATCGCGCTCGGCGAGGGCACGGCCCGCAGGCACGCCGAGCCCGCCCCCACCACCCCGGCCGCCCCGCCCGCCCAGGGCGTCTCCTAGGCCCTCTCCAGGCCCTCCCCGCCCTCCAGGCCCCCCTCGCCGGCCGGCCGGAGCGGGCGCCCGCCCGGGTGGCGGTGGCGCCAGATCAGGAACACCGCGCAGGAGACGACCGCCCAGGCCGCCAGCACCAGGAACGGCACGGCGTGCTGGTGGCCCCGGAAGTACACCGCGGTGTGCTGGGCGTTCACCGAGGCGCCGGGCGGCAGCCAGCGGCCGATCGTGCCGAGCAGGGACGGCAGCAGCGGCCAGGAGACGGCGCCACCGGACGACGGGTTGCCCAGCAGCACCATCAGGCCCCAGGTCGGCAGCATGGCCCACCGGCCGAACAGGGTGTTGAACATCGTGAACACCATGCCGGACGTGAACATCGTGAAGGCGAGGATGGCCCACGACTCGACGAACGGCAGCCGGACCGCGCCCAGCCACCAGTCGACCACCGCGGCGATCGTGAACCCGCCGAGCACGGAGTAGGCGACGGTGTAAGCGATCCGTTCCGCCGGGTTCAGCTCCCGCGCGTGCACGCTGAGCTGGATGGCGCCGACGAAGCCGATGATCACGGCGGCCAGGGTGATGTAGAAGATGGCCAGGCCCCGGGGGTCGCCCGGCTGCAGCGGCTTGAGGTCGCGGACCACCACGGTGGTGCCGGTGGCCTTGCCGACCTGCTGCGCCGCCTGCCCGAGCACCTGGGCGACCGTCGCCCCGGACGCCCCGGACACGTCCAGCGAGACCGTCCGGCCGCCGGCGGGCACGTCCAGCACCGCGAACACCTTCTGCTCGTCCACGGCCCGTACCGCCTCCCGCCGGCTGCCGTACGGGTGCAGCCGCATCGAGGCGTCCAGCGCCTTCTCCATGCCGTCGATGAAGCGCCGGGCGGCCGGCTCGCCGTAGCGGCCGGTGACCGCCGTCGGGATGCCGTGCGGGGTCGGGTTGGCCATGGCGTACGTGTACGAGCCGGCGAAGAGGCCGGCCGCGGCGGCGAGGATGAGGACGAGGACCGTGGCGGGCAGGAAGGGGGATGCCTTGAACGCCGCCCACCGTCGCTTATCGGGCATAACGGTTACTTTGGCAGCTTGTCGTGCGGGGTGCCTGTCGGTGGCCGGGGGCACCGGGCCGCCCCCGGTCAAATCGTTCGCGTGTTTTTCGTCCTGGGTGAGATCCTGGATCGCGTATGTCTACGCATCCCGCCCCCGCCCTCGGCACCCTCGCCCCCCGCCTGACCGAGCTGTCGCTGCGCGACGCGCACCGGATCGGGCGGCGGCTGGAGGGCGCGCGCAAGATCCGCAAGCCGGAGGCACTCGCCGCCGTGCTCGCCGAGATCGAGACCGAGATCGACCGCGCCGCCGACCGGATGGCCGAGCGCCGCTCCCGCGTGCCGGCCGTCACCTACCCCGAGCAGCTGCCGGTCAGCCAGAAGAAGGACGCGATCGCGGACGCCATCCGCGACCACCAGGTCGTCATCGTGGCCGGTGAGACCGGCTCCGGCAAGACCACGCAGATCCCCAAGATCTGCGTGGAGCTGGGCCGGGGCGTGCGCGGCATGATCGGGCACACCCAGCCGCGCCGGATCGCCGCCCGGACGGTCGCGGAACGGGTCGCGGAGGAGCTGAGGACCCCGCTCGGCGAGGCCGTCGGCTGGAAGGTCCGCTTCACCGACCAGGTCAACCCGGACGCCACCTTCGTCAAGCTGATGACGGACGGCATCCTGCTCGCCGAGATCCAGACCGACCGCGAGCTGCGCGCGTACGACACGATCATCATCGACGAGGCCCACGAGCGGTCCCTCAACATCGACTTCCTGCTGGGCTACCTGGCCCAGCTGCTGCCCAAGCGCCCGGACCTGAAGGTCGTCATCACCTCGGCGACCATCGACCCCGAGCGCTTCTCCCGGCACTTCGGCGACGCCCCGATCATCGAGGTGAGCGGGCGGACCTATCCCGTGGAGGTGCGCTACCGGCCCCTCCTGGAGGAGGAGTCCGAGGACGCCGACCGGGACCAGATCACCGCCATCACCGACGCCGTCGAGGAGCTGATGGCCGAGGGCCCGGGGGACATCCTCGTCTTCCTCTCCGGCGAGCGGGAGATCCGGGACACCGCGGACGCGCTGGAGAAGAAGAAGTACAGGTTCACGGAGGTCCTCCCCCTCTACGCCCGGCTCTCGCACGCCGAGCAGCACCGCGTCTTCCAGCAGCACACCGGGCGCAGGATCGTTCTGGCCACCAACGTCGCCGAGACCTCCCTGACCGTCCCGGGCATCAAGTACGTCATCGACCCCGGCTTCGCCCGGATCAGCCGCTACAGCCACCGCACCAAGGTCCAGCGGCTGCCCATCGAGCCGGTCTCCCAGGCCAGCGCCAACCAGCGCAAGGGCCGCTGCGGCCGTACGTCCGACGGCATCTGCATCCGCCTGTACTCCGAGGAGGACTTCCTCGCCCGCCCGGAGTTCACGGACCCGGAGATCCTGCGGACGAACCTCGCCTCCGTCATCCTCCAGATGACCGCGGCCGGCCTCGGCGACATCGAGAAGTTCCCCTTCATCGACCCGCCGGACCACCGCAACATCCGCGACGGCGTGCAACTGCTCCAGGAGCTGGGCGCCCTGGACCCGGCCGAGAAGGACCCCCGCAAGCGGCTCACGGACACCGGCCGCAAGCTGGCGCAGCTGCCGGTCGACCCGAGGCTGGCCCGGATGGTCCTGGAGGCCGCCAAGAACGGCTGTGTCCGCGAGGTCATGGTGATCGCCGCCGCGCTGTCCATCCAGGACCCGCGCGAGCGCCCGGCCGACAAGCAGACCCAGGCCGACCAGCAGCACGCCCGCTTCAAGGACGAGACCAGCGACTTCCTCGCCTATCTGAACCTGTGGCGTTACGTCCGCGAACAGCAGCGCGAGCGCGGCTCCAGCTCCTTCCGCCGGATGTGCAAGCAGGAGTACCTGAACTTCCTGCGCATCCGCGAATGGCAGGACATCTACACCCAGCTGCGCACGGTCGCCAAGCAGATGGGCATCCACCCCGAGGAGCCCCCGGCGGGTACCGACGCCCCGGCCGACCGCGTCCACGTCTCCCTCCTCGCCGGCCTGCTCTCCCACATCGGGATGAAGGACGTCAAGGAAGGCAACAAGAACGAGTACCTGGGCGCCCGCAACGCCAAGTTCGCGATCTTCCCGGGCTCGGCGCTGTTCAAGAAGCAGCCGAAGTTCCTGATGTCGGCCGAACTGGTGGAGACGTCCAGGCTCTGGGCCCGGGTCAACGCCCGGATCGAGCCCGAGTGGGTCGAACCGCTGGCGGAACACCTGCTGAAGCGCACGTACAGCGAACCGCACTGGGAGAAGGACCAGGCGGCCGTGATGGCGTACGAGAAGGTCACGCTGTACGGCGTCCCGATCGTCGCCCAGCGCAAGGTGAACTACGGCCGGATCGACCCCGGGGTCTCCCGCGAGCTGTTCATCCGCAACGCGCTGGTGGAGGGCGACTGGCGCACGCACCACAAGTTCTTCGCCGACAACCGCAGGCTGCTCAGCGAGGTCGAGGAGCTGGAGCACCGCGCCCGGCGCCGGGACATCGTCGTGGACGACGAGACCCTGTTCGACTTCTACGACCAGCGGGTGCCCGAACACGTCGTCTCCGGCGCGCACTTCGACTCCTGGTGGAAGCACAAGCGGCACGAGCAGCCCGACTTCCTGGACTTCGAGCGGGAGATGCTCATCCGGGAGTCCGCGGAGGCGGTCACCAAGGCCGACTACCCGGACACCTGGCGCCAGGGCAACCTGAAGTTCAGGGTCACCTACCAGTTCGAGCCGGGCGCGGACGCCGACGGCGTGACGGTGCACATCCCGCTCCAGGTGCTCAACCAGGTCACGGACGAGGGCTTCGACTGGCAGATCCCGGGCCTGCGCGAGGAGGTGGTGACCGAGCTGATCCGCTCGCTGCCCAAGCCGATCCGCCGCCACTACGTCCCGGCGCCGAACTACGCCAAGGCGTTCCTGGAGCGGGCGGTGCCCCTCCAGGAGCCGCTGACCGTCACCATGGCCCGCGAGCTGAAGCGGATGGTCGGCGTGCCCTTCGAGGCGGACGACTTCGACTGGGCGAAGGTCCCCGACCACCTGAAGATCACCTTCCGGATCGTCGACGAGCGGCGCCGCAAGCTCGCCGAGGACAAGGACCTGGAGGCGCTGAAGCTCAGGCTCAAGCCGAAGGCGCGCAAGGCCCTGTCCCAGGCCGCGGCGGCGACCGCGTCCCGCGAGGGCGGCGAGTCCCTGGAGCGCGCGGGCCTGACCGACTGGACGATCGGCGCCCTGACCCGGGTCTTCGAGACGCGCCGGGCCGGGCAGCCGGTGCGGGCGTACCCGGCGCTGGTGGACGACGGCGACACGGTCTCGGTCCGGCTCTTCGACACCGAGGCGGAGCAGACGGAGGCCATGTGGAAGGGCACCCGCCGGCTGATCCTGCGCAACATCCCGGTGAACCCGGCGAAGTTCGCGTCCGAGAAGCTGACGAACCAGCAGAAGCTGGCCCTGTCCGCGAATCCGCACGGCTCCATCCAGGCCCTGTTCGACGACTGCGCGATGGCGGCGGCGGACAAGCTCATCGCGGACTTCGGCGGTCCGGTGTGGGACGAGGAGTCGTACCGGAAGCTGTACGACAAGGTGCGCGCGGAGATCGTGGACACCACGGTCCGCACGGTCGCCCAGGTGCAGCAGGTGCTGGCCGCCTGGCAGGCCGGTGAGCGGCGCCTGAAGGCCGTACGCAGCCCCGCCCTGCTCGCCAACCTGACGGACGTCCGCAAGCAGCTGGACGCCCTCGTGAAGCCCGGCTTCGTCACCTGGGCGGGGATACGCCGCCTGCCCGACCTGATGCGCTACCTGGTGGCCGCCGACCGGCGCCTGCAGCAGATGCCGGCCAACGTGCAGCGGGACACCACGCGCATGGAGAAGGTGCACGAGATGCAGGACGAGTACGCCTGGCTGCTGGAGCAGTTGCCCCGGGGCCGGCCGGTGCCGCAGCAGGTGCTGGACATCCGCTGGATGATCGAGGAGCTGCGGGTCAGCTACTTCGCCCACGCGCTGGGCACGGCGTACCCGGTGTCGGACAAGCGGATCGTGAAGGCGATCGACGCGGCGGCGCCGTAGCCGACCCGGTACGGAGGGTGAGTTCGACCAGCACCCTCACCCTCCTGTACAGTCCTTCTCGCAGCGCAACGCACGAACAAGCGCCGCGAGCAAGGTCCTGTGGAGCAGTTTGGAGTGCTCGCCACCCTGTCAAGGTGGAGGCCGCGGGTTCAAATCCCGTCAGGACCGCATCGAGCCGAGGCCCGCATCCCGCAAGGGACGCGGGCCTCGTCCTTTCCCGCCCGGCCAGGCAACGGGCCGCGCCCGCGGCGCAGCCGCGATCGGACACGGCACATCCCGTCAGGACCGCATCGAACCCAGGCCGTCGCGAAGTGGCCCCCGCCGCGCGGCTGTTCGGCCTTCCGGTGGCGGCGCGCGGCCTTGACGGCGCCCCTTTCCACCGGTACCCAGGGAGCAGGGCCCGTTCCTCCTGTGCGGCCCCTGGAGGTGGCGTATGACGGCGTCGGTCAGGCACGAGACGCGGGCGCTTCTGAGGGCCCATCTGGCGGCCGCCACGTCCTACCGGCACCTCACCCGTCACTGTCCCGTCTGCCACCACCTGCTGCGGCTGGCGATGGCCTCCGGCCCGCGGGGCCAGGAGGGCGAGCGGGAGGCCGCCGAGGGCGAGGGCCGCCGGCGCGCGTGACCCCGCCGGGCCCAACACCCGTACGCGCGTGGGCCCCTGAGAGGGCCGCGGCTCTTTAACCCATGCGTGCCGGGAGCGGCAAGCGCCCTGTCGTGTGACGGGAGTCACCGCACGAGTTTGGGAAACGGGGGAACTTACCCCCCTCCTACAATGGGTCAATTTAATATGTGCAATTGCACTGTGACCCGGGGTCGCGCCCAGCCGTTCCGACAGGCCTCCCCAGACTCCGACAAGGACGCTCACAGGCCCCGCCCCCGCCCGCACCCCGCGCACAAAAAAGATCGCGCCGGACCCGGCGGGGTCCAGCGCGATCGACGACGCACCCTGTGCTGTGTGCCTACGACGTTCTCTTCGGCTTGGGCGTGGGGCCTGTTGGGGCAGGTCCCGCGTCGTGTGGAGCCAAGGTTTCGGGCGCCCCGGACGGTTGGGGGACCGTCCGTCTTGCCCGGTTACGCGGTTGTTCAGGCCTCGCTGCGCTGCTGGGGGATGCCCGCCAGCAGCGCCCGGACCTCCGCCTCGCGGTAGCGGCGGTGCCCACCGAGCGTGCGGATGGACGTGAGCTTGCCGGCCTTCGCCCACCGCGTGACCGTCTTGGGGTCGACGCGGAACATGGTGGCGACCTCAGCGGGGGTCAGCAGCGGCTCGGCATCAGGGGTGCGAGCGGTCATGAGCGGCCTCCTCGGGAGAACCGAACCTTCTCGGTTCTTTCCTCTAAATTCTGCACCTTGACCCGCGTTGCCCGAAATGGCGGACGCGAGTCGAGTCGGTTATAGGACGAACGGCTTGTCCTCGGCACTACAACTACACCATCTGTCCAGCCGCGTCGGCCAAACCGATGGAATTGCCCTCCCAGGTGTTCATCAGCGACGGATGCCGATGGACCATGCCATAGCGGACAGTCACCCCACTGTGACGATCAGTCACAGTGGGGTTCAGGAGTCACCGGACCCCCCAAAGCGTGCAATGCTGAGATTCCGGCCACAGTGGAGCATAGTGGGACGGACGGAGCCCTCCCCGGACTCCTTGTCCTATTTTGGCACGAGGGGTGGCTTCCTGGGCAAGGGCCTTGTAAGTGCTGTCCATCACCCTTGGGACAAAAGTCCAGATCGAGTCCAACGTCCCGTCAGATGGTCAAGCGAGGTAGAACGTACGTCCTCCGGGGCCGGTTTGACCGTGACGCACGTCACTCAGTTCGCGGAGCGCCGGTCCCGGACCGTCCGCCAGCGCTCCACCAGCCGCCCGTACGCCTCCCCGGCGGCCGTGCCGTCGCCCCGGCGCAGCGCCTCGATCCCGGCCGCCACGTCCGCCGCCGAGTGGTCGCCCTCCAGCTCGCCCGCCGGCAGCACGTGCACCAGCCCGCCGTAGTCCAGCTCCACCAGCGAGCGCGGGTGGAACTCCTCCAGCCAGCGGCCGACGTCCACCACGCCGTCGATCAGCGGGCCCTCCTCGACGGTGTCCCGCAGCGTGCGCAGCGCCCGCGCCACCCGGCGCCGGGCCTGCACCATCGCCGTGCGGTAGCGCAGCACCGGGGGCACGTCGGCGGTCCCCTTGTCGTACCGCCGCTCGTCGTCCGCGACCAGCACGAACCAGTTCAGCGGCACCTGCCAGGTCGCCGTGCGGATCCACGGGCGGGCATCCGGGTTGCGGGCGAGCCAGCGCTCGTAGTCCTGGGCCGCCTGCCGGCGCACCACCGGCGGCAGCACCGCGTCCAGCACGGGCGGGGGCAGCTCCTCCGCGAGCCCGTCCAGGGCCTGCCAGCCGCGCAGCCGGGTCCGCCAGGGGCACACGCAGACGACCCCGTCGACCTCCAGCACGAAGGCGTCCCCGCTCTCGTGCACCGGCACCGCGATCGGCGGGGTGGCCACCAAGTCGGCCAGGGAGCGCCGCAGTTCGTCCTGGTAGGAGGGGCGGTCGGGGCGGCGGGCGTAGCGCGCCCAGTGGTCGCGCTCGGGCTCCGGGAAGGCGCCCAGCGGCTCGTACACACGCAGGTAGGCGGCATAGGGGACGACCACGGAGGACACCTTGGGCACGCCTGCTCCCTCCCCATCGGGCCCGGCTCGAAACCACTGCAAATCGTGCCACGGTCATGCGTGCGTCAGGGCTCCGTGCGAGTGATCCTGAACACTGAGCGGATGGTGACGAGGCCGAGGCTCTACGCTCATGCCACGGCTCCCCGCCACCCGTACGGGGACCGTCCCCACTCGCCGCTAGTACACAGGAGTCACCACAGTGACCGACGTAACCGGCGCGCCTGCCGATGTTCTGCACACCCTGTTCCACTCGGACCAGGGCGGTCATGAGCAGGTCGTGCTCTGCCAGGACCGCGCCAGCGGCCTCAAGGCCGTGATCGCCATCCACTCCTCCGCCCTGGGCCCCGCCCTCGGCGGCACGCGCTTCTACCCGTACGCGACCGAGGCCGAGGCCGTGGCCGACGCGCTGAACCTCGCGCGCGGGATGTCGTACAAGAACGCCATGGCCGGACTCCGTCACGGCGGCGGCAAGGCCGTGATCATCGGCGATCCCGAGCGCGACAAGACCGAGGAGCTGCTGCTCGCCTACGGGCGGATGGTCGCCTCCCTCGGCGGTCGCTACGTCACCGCCTGCGACGTCGGCACCTTCGTCACCGACATGGACGTGGTGGCCCGCGAGTGCCGCTGGACCACCGGCCGCTCCCCGGAGAACGGCGGGGCCGGCGACTCCTCGGTGCTCACCTCCTTCGGTGTCTACCAGGGCATGCGCGCCTCCGCCCAGCACCTGTGGGGCGACCCCTCGCTGCGCGGCCGCAAGGTCGGCATCGCCGGCGTCGGCAAGGTCGGCCACCAGCTGGTGCGGCACCTGCGCGAGGAGGGCGCCGAGGTCGTGATCACCGACGTGCGCCCGGACGCCGTGCGCCGGATCCTCGACCAGTACCCCGAGGGCGTGACGGCCGTCGCCGGCACCGAGGAGCTGATCCGCGTCGAGGGCCTCGACATCTACGCCCCCTGCGCCCTCGGCGGCGCGCTGAACGACCTCACCGTGCCGGTGATCACCGCCAAGGTGGTGTGCGGCGCGGCCAACAACCAGCTCGCCCATCCGGGGGTGGAGAAGGACCTCGCCGACCGCGGGATCCTCTACGCGCCGGACTACGTGGTGAACGCCGGCGGGGTCATCCAGGTGGCCGACGAGCTGCACGGGTTCGACTTCGACCGGTGCAAGGCCAAGGCGTCGGAGATCTTCGACACCACGCTGGCCATATTCGCACGTGCGAAGGAGGACGGGATCCCGCCGGCCGCCGCGGCCGACCGGATCGCCGAGCAGCGGATGGCCGACGCCCGCGCGGACGGCGCCGCGCGCTAACCCGTTCGCACATATGAGCGGTACCCGTCGGCGGGAACTTCGAGAGAACTCTCACTTCCCCCGGCGGGTCGTTCCCCGATAAGTGGTTAAAATCGCCACTGACCAGCGAGGACAGGGCGCCTCGAAGGTCCTGGGCAGACGCGCTTGCTGCGGGCGACGTACCGTATGGGCGCGGGCTCAGGTACCGTGGAAGCCCTACGGACCGGCCTCTCCACGGAGAGTCCGTTCCAGATCATGAACGCGTGTCAGACTCTGGGGCCGTCGAGCCCCGTCGTTGAGGGGGTCGAGCCATGGGGCGCGGCCGGGCCAAGGCCAAGCAGACGAAGGTCGCCCGCCAGCTGAAGTACAACAGCGGTGGGACGGACCTCTCACGCCTGGCCGAGGAGCTGGGCGCATCGACGTCGAACCAGTCGCCGAACGGCGACCGTTTCGAGGACGATGAGCACGACGACGACCTGTATGCACGGTACGCCGACCTCTATGAGGACGACGACGACGAGGACGACGGTCCTCAGCAGCACCGTCGCGGCGCGTAACGCTTGCAGCGGGCTTTACCGCACTTTCCCGGTCCGGGGCCTTGGCGCCGGACCGGGTTTTGTGCTGCCGTCGCGGGGGGGGGGGGGGGGGGGGCGGTCTTGCGCTTAGTCGCCGATCCGCTCGGCGCCCGTCGTCTCGTCGCCGCGCTCTGTGGTCTCGCCGGCCACCCAAGCGCCAACGCA
>NZ_JBVJOT010000059.1:14092-47069 GCF_055583025.1 Streptomyces sp. NPDC104831 | reverse complement strand
CCCCCCCCCCCCCCCCCCCCCCCCCCCCCCCCCCCCCCCCCCCCCCCCCCCCCCCCCCCCCCCCCCCCCCCCCCCCCCCCCCCCCCCCCCCCGCGCCGGTGAGCGGGATCGCCCGGGACCGGTGGGTGAGGCGCGACGACGGAACGGACGCGGGGGGGCGGCCGGCGCCGGTGCCGGGCTGTACCCGTTGCGGGCCGGCGGCCCGCCTCACGGGTTGGTGGTCACCTCGAAGCCCGCGCCGAACACGCCGGCGGGTGCGGCCGCGTCCCTGGCCCGCAAGTCGGCCAGGATGTTGGCCGAGCTGGTGTATTCGAACGGCGGCAGGGACAGGGTGATCGCCTTGGTGATCCCGGCCCAGGGGCCCTCGGCCTGGAAGCCGTTGCCCTGGGACGGCAGTTCGCTGCCCGGTACGTGCCAGACCGCCGGTCCCCCCGAATCGCCCGGCCGGTTCACGGCTGCCGACCGGTAGATGCCTCCGATGTTGTCCGTGATGGTCCCGAACCACACGCCCGTCTGCCCCGACACGACCAGTTCGTTGTCTCGGGGCGCGAGCAGCCGCTCGGTGTCGAGCGCGGGGCTCGGGGCGTTCGGGCTGGCGGTTCCCCCGGGGACCCGGACCTCGCCGGTCTGCTTCAGATAGGGGCCCTGCGAGGAGGGGGTCACCTGGGGGACCAGCTCGATGATCATGTAGTCCTTGGTCATGTGCCCCGTCTGGGAACCCTCGGGGTCCTTGAAGTAGCGCACGTGTCCGATGGGGCCGAATCCGGTGTCCGCCCGGTCGTAGACGGGTGCGATGTCGTCGTGGATCTCGCGGTCCGCGTAGGTGCCGTCCTGGTCCCTGAGGCAGTGACCGGCCGAGATGGCGATCCGGTGGCCGTACCTGTCGGTGCCCACCGCGCCGATCGTGCAGAAGACCAACGGTGACGACGGGCTGAAGAGGATCTGCATCCCGTTGTGGACGCGCTTGACGGGCTCGGCCCGGGCGGCGCCGGTGCCCGCGGCCCACAGGACCGTGAGGCTGAGCATCAGAACGCACAGTCGTCTGATCATGTTCGACTCCTCGGTCACCAGGAGGCCGGGTACCAGGCGCCGTTGTACCACTGCTCGTTGGCGCCGTCGTCGTGGTGGTCCATGTCGAAGTCGTCGGGGTAGTTGATGTCGCCGGTGAAGCCGTCGTTGTGCATTCGCATGCGATCCTCCGTGTGTGGTGTTTTCGCCTCGGGAACTTGGCAGCGGTCGATGAGATGACGATGGAACACGGCAAGGGCATGGCTCGGCCCGTCGCGCCCCCGCCGGTCCTGCCCGGTCGGCCCGCGCCCGGCCTGCCGTGGCCGACCGCGCCGAGGGACCGGACCGGTCGCTGTACGAGCCGGCCCGGTCCTGCGCCCCGCGCCACGGCGCGCTCACTCGCTCAGACACCACTCGGTGAACTCCGCGACGCTGGGATCCACCCGTCCCGCGCCGTCCGCCACCGCCGCGGTGCAGAAGTACCGGACCTCACCGAACTCCAGGTCCATGGTCTCCACCAGGTTCCGCAGCCCCAGCCCCTCGCACAGCCACGCACGGGCGGAGTCGCTGCTGTCCGGGCGGTCGGGCAGCAGGGTGGGCTGCCCGGCCAGCAGGTCCCGCTTGCTGATGGCGACGGCGAGCCGGGCCTTGTCCAGGCGGGTGCCCATGGTGCGTACGGTCTGCACCGAGCGCGAGAACACGTCCTCGGGGTCGACCGTCGAGGCCAGCGTGCGGTCCACCTCAGGGCCCGCCGGATCGAGGCGGGTCCAGAAGGCGTCGACGGCCATCGGGTCCAGGACGAAGACGAAGGTGCGGGCCTCGCGGACGTAGCGCAGCGCGTCGGTCTCCTCCCGGTTGACGAACCGTTCACCGGCCGTGTCGAAGACGTGCACCAGCCGCTCGGCGCGACCGGTGCCGCGCACGAACGAGTGAGCGCGGGGCAGCGTCTTCTGGGTGGGGCGGGTGTGCCCCTGGATCTCCAGCACCTCGTTGAGCACCCGCTGGTTGGCGCTCGACTCGGGGTCGGCGAGCCGGATCGCCGGGCCGCCGTCCTCCGCCGCGTTCTCCAGTGACTTGACCATCGCCGCCATCAGCTGTGTCTTGCCCGCGGCCCGGCCGCCGATCAACGGCAGGATCAGCTCGGGCATGTGCCCGGCGTCCGGGTTCATCGGCCTGCCGCAGTGTTCGTGCACGCAGTGGCCGCCGAGCCGGGCGTCCCGGCTCATCAGCATCAGCAGGGTCGGTATCCGCTCGCCGCAGGCGCACCGGCGCCGGAAGAGGCCGAAGGTGCCCGGGCGGATGTCGGCATGGCGGCGGCGGCACGTCGGGCGCGGGCAGTCGTACGCCGGATAGGGGACGCGTTCGAAGCAGCTCGGGCACAGCATCCCCCTCGGCAGCCCGCGCAGCAGCATCCCGGCGCGGTCGACGGCCCGCAGGACGAGCGCGGTGAGCCGGGCGCCGGCCATCAGCAGGGCCACGCCGAGCGCCTGCGCGCCGAGCAGCGCGCCCAGCAGCGGCGCCGCGACGCCGGCGCCCAGGCCGAGGCCCAGGTGGAGGGTCAGGCCGTACGGCACCGAGAAGGCCCGGTGCACGGTGGGGGCCGTGAACTGGCGGGCGGTCACCTGGCGGTGGGCGTCGGTGACGGTGCGGACGTACAGCCGCCGTCCCTGGGTGAGGAGTTGGCGCAGGTCGCGGGTGGCCGGGCCGAAGAAGTAATTGCGGTGGGCCAGTTCGTCGGCGGCCCGGAACGGCGGGACGGTCACGAACTCGGGGGTGCGCCGGCGCAGCACGCCGTCGAGCAACCGGCAGTAGTGCCACAGGAGTTCGCTGACCAGGGCGATCCCGCGCAGGCTCGCGATCACCGGGATCAGGGGCAGGGAGAGCAGGAGCAGGGCCAGGTAGGCGAGGGGGACGAGGACGAAGATCACGACTTCCGCCACCTCGAGCTCACCTCCGTTCCGGTCGGGGGCCGTCCGGTGGCCGCCGCTGGGTGAGTTTGCGGCCCCACTTCCTCACGCGGCCCAGGCGGCTCTCGGCGCACTGCTGGTACTGGTCGGCGAGCCGGGTGTCGTAGGGGCGCAGCCCCCGGGCCAGGCGGTCGAGGTCCTCGGGCCGCCAGTGCCGGGCGACGTGCAGGCGCAGCGTCTCGATGATCTCCCGGTGGGCCTGCGGCAGCGCGGTCCGTTCGGTGTGGACCGCGATCGTCCCGGTGACATGGCTGAACAACACCTCGTCGATGCGGCCGGAGGTCGTGGCGGCCCGCAGCACGGCGCGCAGGTAGCTGTCGGCGAGGGAGAAGCCGAACTGTCCGATCTGCGTGCGCAGCCGGGCCGGATCGGCGGGCAGCCGGAGCATGGCCGGGAGCAGCCGGTGGCGCTTCAGGGCGCGGGGTGCCGACCACGCGTCGGCCTGCGGGATCCGGAAGGCGCGGGCGAGTTCGGTGGCCTCGGTGGCCTCGCGCAGGGTCGTGTCCAGCCGGAGGGTGACGTCCACGCACTCCCGGGTGACCGCCCGCAGCCGGCTGTGACGGCCGGGCGCGGTGAGGGTGTCGCAGAGCACCAGGCAGTCCCGCAGGGCCCGTTCGTCGTCGATCTCCTGTTTCACCGCCCGGTCGAACCACTCCCCCACCGACTCGTCCACCGGCTCGTCCGCCGGCAGCCGCCGGGCGATCTCGATCGCCTCCTGGTGGGTCCAGGCCGGCGACGGCCGTCGCCACAGCCCCCGCAGCAGCTCCGCGTCCGGTGAGCTCTGGCCGCGCACCGCGAGGATGCGGAACAGCAGGTCGACCGTGCGGCCGGGTTCCCGCTCGGCCTGGGCCCGCCAGTAGTGTTCCAGGAGCCGGGGCCGCCCGCCGAGGTCCTGTTCACCGAGCAGTACGGCCGGGAACTGGGAGAACAGCTGTTCTTGGCCACCGCGTCCGGTCAGCGCCTCGTGCACCGCCGTGGCCAGCGCGGCCCGGAACTCCGGGAGGTCCCGGGCGAGCCGGCCGGCCTCCTCGCGCAGGCCGGCGCCCGCGGAGGTGGCGAGCAGGGCGCGGGCCAGTTCCAGGCTCTGCGTGGCGAGCAGCTCCGGCGAAGGGGTGAGCCCCGCGCCCACCGCCCACAGCAGCAGCCGTACCCGCTGGCGGCTGCCCTCGGCCTCTTCGAGCAGCCGCCGCCACAGGGCGGTGGCCCGCTCCCGCTCGGCGGGACGGGTGAGCGGCACGGGGCCCGGCGCGCCCGGCGAGCAGGTCATGTAGGCGCGGATCCGGGACTGGTGGAGCTTGCCCTCCAGCTCCTGGTGCAGCGCGGTGTCGCCGCCCGCCTCGGCTGCCGCGCTCAGCGTCGCGAGCTGGTCGTCGTCCAGGTCGCGGTGCTTGCGGTGGATGTCGGCGGCCACCGCCGCGCGGCGCGGCCCGAGGTGAGCGGCGCCGGGCAGCCAGTCGAGCACCGCGCGGACGTCGGCTCCGGTCAGGTCGATGCCGCCCGCGGCCGTGGCCGCCGCGACCGGAGCGTGCCAGTCGCCGGGTGTCCGTTCCCGGCCGTGGGTGTACTCGGCGGTCCAGGACCACACCGAGCGGACCGACCCGACCCCGATCCGGGTCAGCAGCCGGATCAGGTGGTGCGTGGGCACCACCTCGGGGAAGCGGCCCGCGGAGAAGTCGAAGACGGTGTACGACTCCTCGTCGTCGGGGCCGAAGGCGGGGTGCGCCTCGGGCACCGTGCCGATCAGGTGCAGCCGGCTGCGGGTGGGGCGCAGGAGGTAGGTGGCGAAGGAGAGGGTGTGGGCGAGCGGTGGCGGCAGGAGGTAGGAGACGGCCGCGAACCAGTGGGCGATCCGGTCCGTGGTGCCGTCGACGACCACGACCGAGCCGTCCTCCGCGAGCGCCGTGAACACCGCCGAGAGCAGGGCGGGCAGTTGGCCGGCGTGCGGGTGGGCGCGGAGGAACGCCTGTGTGGAGCGGGGGGTGAGCGGGCCGCGCGGCAGCGGCGCGGGCAGCTCCGGGATCTCGGTCGTAGCGGCCACGCGGGTGGTCCACGCCGGGGAGTCCCACAGCTCGATCGCGAGCAGTCCGCCGCTGTCCGGGGTGAACTCCCCCTCGGTGTGCAGGGCGTGGGCGAAGTAGTTGCCGAAGCGGCGCGCCGAGTCCCGGCCGACGTACCGCACGCACAGTGTGGTGTCGCCGCCCCCGCCGCCCGGGGTGTGGCAGAGGTTCACCGGGCAGCGGGCCAGTTGTCCGGGGGTGTCCGACTCGACCAGGGAGCGGGGCGGTTCGTACCCGGCCAGGCTCTCCACCCGGTGCCGGGTCTCGGCCGACACCTGTTCGCTGACCGCGTTGAACTGGAATCCCGAGGACCCGCTGAGGCCGTGCTCGCAGGAGGTGTAGTAGAGCTGCTGGAAACCGCTCATCCGCGGCCCGCCTTGGGCACCGCGCCGAACTCGCTGAGCAGCCACAGCAGCGGGTCCGCGACCCGGTAGGGCTGGATGCCGGTGTCGGCGACCCTGGCCTCGGGCGTGGCGCTGCGGCCCAGTGCGGAGACCCCGAAGTAGCGGTAGCGCGCGAAGGTGTTCTCCAGGGCCTGGTCGATGGGCACGCCGTCCCACTTCTTGAGCAGCTGGCGCACCTCCTCGTGGACGTCGAGGCTGTCGCCCACGTCGAAGCGGCCGCGGGCGGGGGCGTGCGACCGCAGCGGGCTGCCGTTCTCCATCAGGTGCCAGAAGGCGTCCATCTTGGAGAAGACCACCGCGAGGGGGGTGTCGATCCTCGATGCCTTGCCGCCCCGCGCGGCCAGCAGCATGCCGCTCACCCGGCTGAGCACGTTGATCGGCGGGTCGATGCCGTCCATGCCCGGCAGGGCCGTGCCGGGGGCCGCGTTGTCCCGGGCGCCCGGCATCTGCAACGGGTCGAGCAGCAGGATGATGCCGTCCGCGTTGGTCAGGTAGCGGGTGTTCAGTTCCACGCTCTCCCGGCTGTTGAAGTCCTCGCCCGCGGTGTCGAAGAAGGACAGCACGCTGTGCTGCGGCCGCTCGACGAAGAGTTTCCTGCGGCGCAGCCCGAACCGGAACACCAGCGGTTCGACCCGGTTGGCGTTGGTGGTCGCGGTCTGTGTGGGCGGGAACATCTGCCGGTCGCGGTAGAGCCGTTCCTCGTACTCCGAGCTGTAGCGGCGCATGGTGGTGTCGTCCAGGCCCATCAGCGAGGCGCCGTAGGCTTCGCCGACCTGGTTGCGCATCTCGTGCAGCAGCACCGTCATGTAGATCGTCTTGCCGGAGGACCGGGCGCCCACCATCGCGATCAGCCGGTTGTCCACCATGCCGAATTGCAGCGGGAGTTCGACGTGACAGACCGGGCAGATCCGGTAGGTGGTCTCGTTGTCGCAGTCCGGGCACACCGCCGTGGACCTGCGGCCGTCGGCGGCGAAGTCCGGGCCCACGTCGTGGCTGGGACGCCGGCCGAACCGTTCGTCGAGGACCGGGTCGCGCCGGCGCTGGCACTGCTTGCGGGTGCGGCTGAGCCGGCTGTTGCAGCGGAAGCGGATCTCGCGCGGGGGGAAGGTCTCGTAGCAGTAGGGGCAGGTGAGACGTCTGGCCATTCAGGTCACTCGCAGCCGGTGCAGCGCCGTGGGGCGCAGGTCGATGTCGCGGTCGTGGTCGGTGTCGGGGCCGCCCGCCGGGAAGCAGACGAGCCAGGAGGGGCCCTTGGCGCCGGGGAAGGGGAATTCCACGGTGAGCGGCGTTCCCGCGGGCAGCCGCTGCGCGGGGATCTCGTGGACGACGGTGCCCTCGGCGGTGCTGGTGGGGCGGTAGCGGCCGAGGCCGTGGACGACCCGCAGGGCGGGCAGGTCGCAGCCGGTCCGGGCGGTGAGGGTGATGGTCGCGACGCGGGCGCCGGTGAGGCGGCGGCGCAGGACCGGTTCGTAGGTGACGACGGGGGGCTCGGCGGGGATCCGCAGCGCGGCGGCGCCCTCGGTGTCGACGGCGGGGTCGGCGACGAGTGCCTCGACGGTGAGCGTGATCGCGCCCCGGCCGAGGGCGAGGTCGAGGCCGCCGTCGTGTTCGTAGGTACGGCGCCGGCAGGTGATGTCGCCCTCGCGGGGGCCGTCGCCCGTCGCGGTCGCGTCCTCGCGGCGCCAGCGGACGCGTGCGGTGAGGGCGGTGTCGGGCCAGGCCCACAGGACGAGGAGGTGGTCGTCCCGGCGGAGGTACTGGAGCTGGGTGACCGGGACGGCGCGCAGGGCGGGGGCGGTCTCGGGGCCGGACCCGGTGGCGGACGCGGGGGGCACGGCCGGTTCGGGTGCCGGTTCGGTTTCGGGTGCCAGGTCCGGTTCCGGCTCCAGGTCCGGTCGTGCCGCCGGCGCGGGCGCGGGGAGGTCGGGGGTGTCCCGTTCCTCCTGGGCGGGGGCCTCCTGCCGCCGCGGCGCCCCGGACGCGGCGGAGCCGGTTCCCGGGGGGTGCTTCCGGGTCGGCTCGCCCCGTGGGTCGGGGTCTTCCGGGAGGGGCTGCCAGGGCTGCGGATCCGGGTCCGCCAGGGGCGGCGGGAACCGGGGCCGTGCCGGAGCCGGGCCGGTGGTCACCCGGAGCAGCCCGAAGTCCTCCCGGAGCAGCAGACCGCGCACGACGGCGAGTTCGGGGTCCGCGCAGCGGACCGTCAGGCCCTGGGCCTCGGGCAGTTCCTCGATGTCCGCTCGGCGGGCGGGCGTCGTGTAGAGCTCTCCGGACAGGAGCACGGCGTCCGGGGCGGACCCGGTCAGTTCCCGGGCTATCGCCGCGAGGGCGTGGCCGTCGGCCGGTTCCGTACGGGTGGTGACGATGTGGGCCGTCAGGTCCGGGGTGATGGCGAGGAGCGTCAGGTCGACCGTGGCCGCGACCTGGTCCACCACCAGGAGCGTGCGGTTCACGCCCTCGTCGATCGCGCCGTAGTGCAGGGCCACCGCGATCGGTGCCGGGAGGATCGCGCGGACGCGGAGCCCCGCGTCCTCGGCGGCGCCGCGCAGGCGGGCCTCTTCCTCGCGGCCGGCGGACGCGGGCAGGCCGAGCACCACGTCCGACCCGGCGGCGTCGGCGGGGAGCGCGGCCAGTGCGGTGGCCGGGTCGGCGCCGGTGTGGTCCGTCACGGTCATGGTCGGCCGCCCGTCCGGGCCGATGCGGCCGATGCGGGTGGTGCCGTGGCCGCTGGCGATGCCGAGCATGTTCAGCCGTTTCCTTCCTCGGTCCTCACCCATGGGGTGCCATCGGCGCCGACGCCGAGCCGCAGCCGGCTGCCCGGGTCCGGACGGCGGGCCAGGAAGTGGGCGACGACGGCCGTGCGCAGCGGTTCCAGTTCGTTGCGGATCTGGCGGCCGCCGTACGCCTGGCGCTCCGGGTCGCTCATCCGCGCGGTGATCCAGGGGTGCAGGGTCTCTCCGTCGGGGACCAGTTCGACTTGGTGGCGTTCGCGGACCGAGTCCGTGAGCTGGCCCAGCAGCCGGTCGGTGATCTTCACGACGTGTTCGCGGCGCAGCATGTCGAAGACGACCACGCCCGGCTTGAGCCGGCCGTAGATCTCCGGCCGGCCGATCGTGCGGAACTTCTCCTCCACGGCGTGCGTGAAGTGCTCCTCCAGATCGGCGTACGGCACTTCGTCCCCGCCCCGGGCCAGCAGGTCCTGGACGGCCTCCGCGCCCGTGTTGGAGGTGAAGATGATCAGGCACTGGGAGAAGTAGGCGGTCTGCCCTCGGCCGTCGGTGAGGCGGCCGTCCTCCAGGATCTGGAGGAACTTGTCCAGCACCCGGGGATGCGCCTTCTCGATCTCGTCGAACAGCAGCACGCTGAAGGGCCGTTCCTGGACCCGGCGGGTCAACTCGCCGCCCTGCTCGTGGCCGATGTAACCGGGCGGGGCGCCCGCGAGCCGTTCGGCCGCGTGTTCCTGCTGGTACTCGCTCATGTCGAAGCGTGCGTACGCGCTCTGGTCGCCGAACATCAACTCGGCCACGGACTTGGCGAGTTCGGTTTTTCCGACGCCGGTCGGGCCGACGAAGAAGAAGGCGCCCCGGGGGCGGGTGCCGCCGAGGCCGCCGAAGTCGACGCCCACGAAGGCGGCCTGGAGCGCGGCGGCCACGGCGTCGACGGCCTTGGTCTGGCCGACCACGCGGGCCCCCAGGACATCGGCCGCGCGGGCCACGGTCTCCCGGTCCAGCTGGGTCCACGGGTCGACGCTCACGTTGAGCCGGTGCAGTTCGAGGAGCTTGTCCGGCCGTTGCAGGGGCGCGTCGCGCAGCCACGAGGTGCGGGCGAGGGCCTCGATCTCCCAGCCCGACATGCCGTCGCTCGCGCCGACCAGGGTCTCGACGTCCTGGCGGGTGGCGTCCTGGGCACCGTTGAACTCGTCGCGCAGCCAGGTCAGCCACAGGCGGCGCTCGCTCGGGTCCGGGGGGCCGATGTGCAAGGTGGCGATCCGGGGGTCCTCCTGGTGGAACCAGCCGGGCAGCCGTCCCACGTCGCCGACCGCGCACAGGACGGCGTTGCGGGCGTGCGGACGGCGGACCGCGAGGGTCGCGCGCGGGGTCACGGCGGCCGTCATCGCGGCGCGCAGCCGGAGGTAGCCGAGGTTGGACTCGGGCTGGGCGGGCGGGAGGTGGTGGTCGACGTCCTGGAAGACGAAGGCCGTGGCCGCCTCGGGCGAGGCGGCGATCCGGTGCACGAGGGCGAGCACGTCCTCGAAGGCGCGCGGGGGTCCGGCCGGGCGCGGGGAGAGCAGGCCCGACCGGTCCCGCCCCCGTTCGGCGCCGCGGCGTCCGCGGGCGTCGGGTGGCCGCCGGCCGTCCGCGGACGCGTCCCGGTGGTCGCCCCGCTCACGGTGACGATCGCCCTCGGGCGGGCTCCCGCGGTCGGACGGAGCGCCGCGCCGGCCGTCCGCGGACGGGTCCCCGCCGCCGTCCCCGGCGGTCGCCGGGGGCGCGTCCGCCGCCAGCCGGGCGAAGCGCTGCGCGTGGTCCGGCAGCGGGAAGGTGAGCCCGGCCACCGGGTCCCACCAGCCCACCACATCGGCGCCACGGGCCTCCAGCACCCCGGCGACCAGCCGCTGGAAGGAAGCGGGCCGGTCCTCGAACCACCAGCGGTCGCGGATCTGCCCGTTGAGGATCACCTGCCGGCCGCGCCGCAGTTCCCAGCCGAGCGAGACCGCCCACAGGGGCATCATGCCGTTGGCGGTGACGGGCCCGGCGCCGTCCTCGCCCTTGGTGAAGTCGGCCGTGCTCACGGGTTGGTCCACGTCCGGTAGGTCTCGCGGGGAAGCGGCTTGGCGCGCCGGCCCGGCGGTTTGCCGTCCCAGGTCAGCTCGCCCGGGATGAAGCCGTCGTCACCGCCCAGCGCCTCGTGCACGCGCTCCAGCAGGGCCTCGGTGGTGTCGCACACCGCCTCGTCGCGGGCCGCGTACAGGGTCACGTCCGGCTCGTCGGCCACGTGGTAGACGAGCACGGGCTCGCCGTCGTCGCCGGAGGCGATCGTGGTCTCGTACGTCGCGCCGGTCGGCCGGGCGAAGTACAGCCGGAAGCTGCCCCCCTGGTCCTCACCGCCGTCGAAGGAGAAGCCCTCGTCGGTCATGGCGTCCCGCAGCGCCGCCACGAGGTCCCGGCGCCTCTGGTAGGCCAGCTCCAGCTCGTCCAGCCGGCGCTCGGCGTCGGGCAGCCTGTCCTCCAGGGCGGCGACCGCGTCGAGGGCCTCGGTCGCCGAGCGCGCGGTCAGCGCCTCGGCGACGGCCCGCAGGGCGTCCCCGATCTCGTCGGCGAGGTCCTGGTCGCCCAGTTCGGCGGCCGTGTCCACCACGTCCCGGGCCGCCGGGCGTACGACGTCGAGCCGCTCGGCCGCCTCCGCGAGGGCCGACTCCAGGGCCGCCCGCGCGGCCGAGACGCGCTCGCGCTCCCGCGCCTCGGCCGCCTCCCGCTCCCGTGCCGCGCGGGTCTCCCGCTCGACGGCCTCCCGTGCCTCGCCGACCGTGGCGGCGTGCCGGGCGAGGGCGTGCTCGACGGTGCCGAGCAGGGCTTCGAAGCGGACCTGCCCGCCCTGGCCGGCGGCCGCGCGCAACCGGTCGAGCAGTTCGGTGCAGTGGCGGTGTCCCTCCGCGTCGAGGGTTGCGCCGTCCGGCCCGCCGACGGCGGACAGCCGGTGTTCCAGTCCGGCCAGTACGGCGGCGGGGTCGTCCGTACGGCTCCCGGCAGCCTCCGGGCGCAGGCTCACGACCCGGCCCCGCAGTTCCTCCACCGCGTCCCCGAGCGGCTCCCCGCGGGCGGCCCGCTCGCGCAGCTCGGCCAGCCGCCGCTCCAGGGCGCCGATCCCGGCCCGGGCCCCGTCGCGCCGCGCCCGCGCGATCAGCTCCCGCACCCCGTCGAGGCCCCGCTCGTCGGCCGCGAGCCGGTCCGCCCGCGCCCGTGCCCGCCCGGCTTCGAGTTCGGCGCGTCGCCGGGCCGCCGACTCGGCTTCCTTCCGGGCGACTTCGTCGCGGCGCCGCTCGGCCTCGGCGCGGGCCCGTTCCCGGCGGGCGGCCGCCTCCTGGGCCACCCTGGCCCGGTCGGCGGCTCGCCTGCGCTCCCTGGCCCGGCGCTCCTCGGCCCGCCGCCGGCGTTCCGCCGCCTCCCGCTCGGCGTACCGAGCGCCGACGCGTACGGTGCTGTACTTCGGTGATCCGCTCATCGTTCCCTCCGTGCCTCGGTGCGCAGCACGAACCCCCGCGCCGCGAGCTGTTCCTCGAGCCGTTCCCGGAAGCCGGGGGCCGGCGGCACCCCGGCCCAGGAGAGCGATCCGTCGGCTTCCACCGACAGTTCGATCCCGGCGGTCGTGTCCGGCTCGGCCAGTGCCTGCCGGTAACGGCCGGTGAGCGGGATCAGCCGCTGGTTGTCCGAACCGCGCCAGCGCAGGCTGCCGTGCCGCGCCGCCCTGTAGGGGCCGTCGACCAGCAGGTCCAGCCGGTCCAGCAGGGCGCGCCGGTCCGGGCCGCCGCGCCGCAGTGCCTCGTGGCGGAAGCCGGAGTAGGCCATCGCGCCGAAGTCGGGGCGCCGCTCCCGTACCGCGTCGAGCAGTTCGGCGAGCGCCCGGGCCTGGCTGAACGGCTCCCCGCCGGAGAACGTGACGCCCTCGATGCCGTCCAGGCCGCAGAGCCAGTCGGCGAGTTCGGCGACGGACCTGCTGGTGCCGCCCTGGAAGGGCAGGGTCTCCGCGGCCACGCAGCCCGGGCAGCGCAGCGGGCAGCCCTGGACCCAGATCACCGCGCGGCTGCCGGGCCCGAGGACCGTGCAGCGGTCCAGCGTCCGGGCGACGGAGAGACGGGTTCCCCGGCTCCCCGAGCCTGCCCCCGTCCCCGCGCTCCCCGAGCCTGCCCCCGTGCCGTCCCGTCCCGCGCTCATTCCGTCTCGTCCCGCGTTCATGTCTTCTCCCGCGTGTGACCGGGGTAGCTGTCGACGCCCCGCTCGGCCTGGTCGCACCACGGACACCACGGCCGCTCCACGGTGTGGACGTGGCGGTCGTTCTGCGCGCACACCCGCAGCCGGCCGGGGACCTGCTCGGCCGCGAGGGCCTCGGCCCAGTCGGCCGCCGAGGGGCGTGGAAGCGTGCCCGCGAAGGCTGTTCGGAACAGTGCGGCGAGCCGTCGGGGCAGCAGGTCGGCGGGCGGCACGGAGCGGGGCAGCAGCACCGACGCGCGGTCCACGAGCCGGCAGCGGCCGTGGCGCACGTTGTCGTCGTACGACAGGTAGTCGCCGCCGTCCGCGGGGTGGCCGGCGAAGGGGTGCAGACCGGGCACGAGGAGCTGGTGGACGAGGACGGCCAGGGCGAAGGCGTCGGACGCGGTGTCCGGCGGTGTGCCGGCGGGGGCGCCGAGCCGCTCCGGGGCGGTGTACCCGGGGGTGCGCATCCGGCCCCGGAACAGCTCGCGGCCGTCCCTGAACTGCCAGGAGTCGATGTCCGCGAGGCCGACCCGGCCCTTCTCGTCGACCCAGAGGTTGTCCGGCTTGAGATCGCCCACCACGTAGTCCTCCGCGTGCACTTCGGCGAGCAGCCGGGACAGGGCGAGAGCGGCGCGCAGGGCGGTCGCCCACGTCGCCCCCGGCAGGCGGCGGGTGGTGACGGTCAGGAGGTGGCTGAACGGCTGGTAGGCGTGGCGCATGTCGGTCATCACATAGCCGTCGACGCGGTCCGCGGCCCGGCCGGCGGACGTGTGCACGGCGACCAGCGGCCAGGCCAGCCGGACGGGGGTGCCGGAGAGCAGGCCGACGGTGCCGAGCTCACGGCGGCGGCGCACCAGCCGGGCCACGCGGCGCCGGAACGCCTCGGGGTCGGGCGGGCCGGGGACGAGTTTCGCGACGAGGGGGCGGGCGTCGTCGACGCCGTACACGAACCCCTCGGAACCACTGCCGATCTGCTCGGTGAGCCGCCACGTGTGTCCCGTGCCGGACACCACCGTCAGTGCCACGGTCACTCCCCTTCGGCCAGAGCGCACAGGACGGTCAGGTCGTCGCCGGTCCGGCCGGCCTCCGGCCCGGAGAGCCGGCGGCGCAGGGGCTCGGCGTCCCCGCCGTTGTCGCGGAGCGTGGCGGTGAGACCCAGGAAGAAGCGTTCGGCCGGTAACGGACCCGCTTCGGCGGGGAGCCCGCGGACCGAGGGATGGTCGAGTGCGAGGGGCGCGCAGCCGTCGGTGGCCAGCACCACCGCGGCCAGTTCCGGTTCCCAGACGACGAAGGTGCGCACGCGCAGGACCGCGCCCGGGGAGGAGAGGAAGCCCGAGGGTCCGGTGGGCGGCGGAAGGACCAGGTGGCAGCGGTCGTCGTTCGACACGACGGTGGCGAAGCCGTCGCCCAGCGAGACGAAGGCCAGCCAGGGCGGGACGACGGCCGTCGCGGTAAGGGTGGCGCCCAGCAGGCCGGGGTCCGCCGGGCCCGCGCCGGTGCCCAGCACCCCCGCGACGGCTCGGAGGTACTCCTCGACCACCTTTCGCCCCCGTCCCGCGATCCACCCGGTCCACCGCTCGGGCGTCTCCCGGGCGTCCGGTAAGCCCTCCGTCAGCAGCCGGCACGCCGCGTCGACCGCTATGTGTGCGCCCAGGGCACTGCGGTCCCGGCTGCCCGCCCCGTCGGAGACGCCCAGCACCGCCGCACCGCCGAGGTCGACCGCCTTGAAGGCGTCCTGGCAGCCCTGCGCGGCGGCGAGGTGGGCGGTGCCCTGGACGGAGGCGCCCGCGATGATCACAGCAGGCCCCTCTCTATCTCCTCCATCCGGGCCAGTCGGGCGGCCCGGTCGTTGACCTGCTGGTGGATGAGGTCGGCGTCCTGGTCCGGGCTGCTGTCGTCGGTGCTCTGGAAGAGCAGTTCGAGGATCCGGCCGAAGTCCAGGTTCTCCAGGGGAGAGGTCGCCTTCGGGGCGAGCACCCGCAGCATGGGCAGGTCGGCGCCGCGCACCCCGATCACCTGGAAGACCCACTCGCCCTTCGCCTCGCCCTCGCGCACCCGGTCCGCCGTGCCGGCGAGGGCCCTCTCGTCCAGCGGGCGGCCCTGGTCGTCGCTCGGCGCGCCGTCCGTCAGGACCCACAGGAAGGGCCGCCGTACCGGCACCCGTTGCCGCTGGAGGGTGCGGTAGCGCGTGCGGGCCAGTTCGAGGGCCGTGTCCACGGCCTGGGTCAGCCGGGTCAGCCCCTCGGCGCGCAGCACGGGCGGGTGCATGCCGTCCGCCGGCACGAAGAGCCGGTCGGGGTCGGCCTGTTCGACCGGGACCAGCCGGCCCGGTCCGGGGTCGTAGACACGCACCGCCGAATCGAAGGTGACGAGGCAGACCTCCACCCGGGTACGCAGCCGCTCCTGCGCGCGGACCCCGTCGAACCAGCGGGACAGCGCGTCGTTCAGCTCGTCGATCCGCGGGTGCCGCGCGGGCCGGCCCATGGAGGCGGAGGTGTCGAGGCAGAGGACCACGGGCTGTCGTTCCTCGTACCCGGACCCGAACCCGATGCCGTGGTCGCTCATCCGGCCGCCGCCCCGGTGTCCGCGTGGGCCACCGGCAGCCGCCGTGCCCGGTCATGACGCACGATCACGGGTGATCCCGGCGGCAGGCCGGGCGGCTCGGGCACCATGCGCAACAGGACTCCGTCCACGAGCACGTACGCGTCCGGCGCGGGCCAGGTCACCGTGCGACCCGTGCGGCCGTGCGCCCATTCAGCCATCCCCCTGCTCATACGGCCACCGTAAGTGACGCGTACATCGCGTTACCGTCCCTTGTGCGAATTGACACCGCATCGGTGCCGGCTGCGGCGCGGGCCGCCCCGGGTGGTACTCCCCCGCGGCACCCCCTGGGCGGCCCGCCCCTCCAGTGAAGCGCATCGGCCGGGATCCGGCCGGTCGCTCCCCGGGCGCATCCCGGCCGTTATCCGCTCCGCCGCCCGGACGGCCTTCGGGGTGTGCGCCACGAGGGGCACGTCCCCGCGTGCTCCGCCCGCCGGTTGCGCCCCGTCGGCGCTCCACACCGCGGCTTCGTTCGCCGCGGCCGGAGTCCGCCACGTCCGGACCCCGTGAGATCACCTTTGGTGGGCGGGAAAGGGCTCGCAGCCGCGTGGTGGCGGTGATGCCGTCCATGCGGGCCATGCGCACGTCTGACGGGGGCCAGGTCGGTGCGGTGGGCGGTCGCCTGCCCGCCCCGGTGGCGCCGCGCCGCCTCCGTGCGCGGGGTGACCGGCGGCCCGCCGGACGCCCCGGTCCGCGACGAGCCAGGCAAGTGGTGGGCCCCGCACGGCACTTCGGGACGGCCGATGCTCCCGGGAACGGTCGTGGCCACCGGCCCGGGCGCGCGGGCCGATACGGCGTACGGCGGAACCACCGCGTGGCGGCGGCCGTACCCCTGGCCGGCACCGGCGATCCTGCGCGCGGTGCGTCTCGTGACCGCCGGCGGGGAGCGCGCGAGAAAGCGCCCCGCCGGGAACCGGCGGGGCGCTGTGCGAGGTGCTGTGCGGGGTGCGGTCAGTCCGTGCCGGATTCCATGGCGGCGCGGTCCAGGGCCTCGTCCTCCTGGGAGACCTCGCCCCGGGAGGCGATCGCCTCGGCGCCTCCCTGGGGCATCGCGCCGATCAGGCCGGTGGAAGCGGCCTGGGCCGCGCCGATCAGAGCGGGGTGCTCGGTGCCGACCATGCCGAGGCCCGCGTACTGCTCCAGCCGGGCGCGGGAGTCGGCGATGTCCAGGTTGCGCATGGTGAGCTGGCCGATCCGGTCGGACGGGCCGAACGCGGAGTCCTCGGTCCGCTCCATGGAGAGCTTGTCCGGGTGGTAGCTGAACGCCGGGCCCGTGGTGTCGAGGATCGAGTAGTCCTCGCCGCGCCGCAGCCGGAGAGTCACCTCACCGGTGACCGCGGCGCCGACCCAGCGCTGCAGCGACTCCCGGATCATCAGTGCCTGCGGATCCAGCCAGCGGCCCTCGTACATGAGGCGGCCGAGCTTGCGGCCCTCGTTGTGGTACTGGGCGAGGGTGTCCTCGTTGTGGATCGCGTTGACCAGGCGCTCGTACGCCGCGTGCAGCAGCGCCATGCCCGGGGCCTCGTAGATGCCGCGGCTCTTGGCCTCGATGATCCGGTTCTCGATCTGGTCCGACATGCCGAGCCCGTGCCGGCCGCCGATGGCGTTGGCCTCCATGACCAGTTCGACGGGGGAGGCGAACTCCTTGCCGTTGATCGTCACCGGGCGCCCCTGGTCGAATCCGACCGTCACGTCCTCGGCCGCGATCTCCACCGACGGGTCCCAGAACCGTACGCCCATGATCGGCTCGACCGTCTCGACGCCGGTGTCCAGGTGTTCCAGGGTCTTGGCCTCGTGGGTGGCGCCCCAGATGTTGGCGTCGGTCGAGTAGGCCTTCTCCGTGCTGTCGCGGTACGGCAGCCCGTGAGCGAGCAGCCACTCGGACATCTCCTTGCGGCCGCCCAGCTCGGTCACGAAGTCGGAGTCCAGCCAGGGCTTGTAGATGCGCAGGTGCGGGTTGGCGAGCAGACCGTAGCGGTAGAACCGCTCGATGTCGTTGCCCTTGAACGTGGAGCCGTCGCCCCAGATCTGTACGTCGTCCTCCAGCATCGCCCGGACCAGCAGGGTGCCGGTCACGGCACGGCCGAGGGGCGTGGTGTTGAAGTAGGCGCGGCCGCCCGAGCGGATGTGGAAGGCGCCGCAGGCGAGCGCGGCCAGCCCCTCCTCCACCAGGGCCGCCCGGCAGTCGACCAGGCGCGCGATCTCGGCACCGTAGTTCGTCGCACGGCCGGGCACCGAGGCGATGTCGGGCTCGTCGTACTGGCCGATGTCGGCGGTGTAGGTGCACGGGACGGCGCCCTTGTCGCGCATCCACGCGACGGCGACCGACGTGTCGAGGCCGCCGGAGAAAGCGATGCCGACACGCTCGCCGACCGGAAGGGAGGTGAGAACCTTGGACATAGAAAGAGTATGCCTTATTTCGCATAGCCATGCACAGAGGGGGTCGGGAGGCTTCGGGATCCCGCGATCGACCAGGCCGGGCCGCGGGCCGGCTCGGACCTCCACCAGGACGGACCTCCCCCGCCCCTCAGGTGACGCCATCAGGCGACGCCATCCGGGAGGAACGCGGATTGTGCGCGATTCGTACGCGTTCCGCACGCCGAATGAGGGATCAACGGGATAGAGTGCCAGTTCAGGAGGTCCTCATGTCCGAGTTGTTCGACGCGGTCGACGCACTGCTGGCGTCCCGCGCCCCGCTGCCGCCGCCGGCCGAGCGCAAGCGGCTGCGCAGGGCGCACGGGCTGACCGTCGAAGAGGTGGCCACCGCGCTGAAGGTCCGCCGGGCCACGGTGAGCGCCTGGGAGGCGGGCAAGACCGAGCCCCGGCCGCCGGAGCGCGACGCGTACGCGCGTCTCCTCGACGGGCTCGCGAAGCTGTACCCCGCCCCGGACGAGGACAGGGACACGGAGGTCCCGGAGGCGTCCGCCGGCCGGGTGCGCCCGGCGCCGGAGGCGGAAGCGCCCGCTGAGGTCCCACAGCCCTCCGATGCCACGGCGACCGCCGTCGAGAGCACCCCGACGCGCCGTTCCGCCGTTCCGCCCCAGGCGGTCGCGGCCGGCCCGGCGCGCACCGCCGGGAGTGCGCCGCCCTCGCGCCGTCCGGGCGCGCGGCAGGCTGCCCCGGCCGGCGCCCCGGAGGGCGGGCGGGACGAGCGTTTCGAGAACGGGCCGCTCGCGGTCGTGGACGTCGGCGCCGACGGGCAGGTACTGGCGTACTGCACCGGCGGCCTGGTCCTGGAGGTGCCCGCCAAGAGCATCCCGGCGCTGGTGGAGTGGACGCTCACCGAGGGCGGACTGGGGCAGCCGAGGCTGGTCGGCGCGGGCAGGGACGCCGACCCGCTGCTCGTCCTCACCGAAACCGCGCTGAAGCGCTACGGCCTCCCCGTCGCCCTCACCGACGACGAGCGGCTGGCCGGGCGGATCCCGGAGGGGCACAAGGTCGTCGGGCAACTGGCGCGCGCGGGCTGGAAGCTGACCAAGCGCGGCTTCGGGCCGTGGGCGCGGATCTACCGCCCCGCGCAGGGCTCGGACCGCCAGTGCGTGCAGCTGTGCATCCCGTCCTGGCACGCGCTCGACTCCCGTCACTGGGGCGACACCGCGCGGCTCCCGCCGGCGGAGCTCGCCCGGGTCCTCGGCGTGTACGCGTCCCGGGTGATGACGCCGCGCGGTTCCACGGCCGTGACCGGCCTGGAGCTGATGACCGCGCTGCACCCGCCGACCCGCGCCTCCGACCCCGACGCGACCGGCAAGCGGCACTCCGCGCACAACCCCGGCTCACTGGGCAAGGACCCGGTGGACTGCGCCCCGTGCGAGGCCCCCGACGGCCACCCCCTCCTGGCCGGCCTCCCCCGCTTCCACGTCCGCGGCCCCGACGAGAAACTGTTCGAGGAGGCGTACGACTGGGCACGGCCGATGACCGATGCCGAGTGCACCGTGCGCTACCTGGTCGGCCTCGACGTGAACATGGCCTTCGCCGCCGGCGCCAACGGCCTGGTCGTCGGCCTCGGCGCGCCGACGCACGTCAAGGCGCCGGTGTTCGACCCGAAGCTGCCGGGCTCGTGGCTGGTCGACCTGTCCCACGTGGACCTGTCGCGGGTGAGGGCCGGCAAGGAGTGGGTGGAGCTGGACGGCGGGCTGCTGCCCAGTCCGTTCACCCCGAAGGGCGATCGCCCGGACGGCCCGGCCTGGTACGCGACACCGACCGTGGCGTACGCGGTGGAGCTGGGCTACGAGGTGCGGCCGATCGAGGCGTACGTCCGCCACGACAACGGCCGCTACCTGGACGGCTGGTACAAACGCCTCCGTGACGCCTACCTCGCCACGATGGCCGACCTCGGCGTGCACGCGGACATGGAGCCGGCCGACTTCCTCGCGGCGATGGACGGCTACAAGGACCGGGATCCCGAGCTGGCGAGCGTCGTCTCGGCGATCAAGGCGACGGTCAAGGGCGGCATCGGCAAGCTGCGCGAGCGCCCGCGGGGCGAGGGCTGGCGGCCGGGCCGGCCGTGGCGGGCCCTGGAGCGGCCCACCTGGCGGCCGGACATCCGCGCGGCCGTCATCTCCCGCACCCGTGTCAACCTGCACCGCAAGATCGTCAAGCACGCGGCGTTCACCGGCCAGTACCCGGTCGCGATCCTGTCCGACTGCGTCGTGTACGCGGCGGACGGTCCCTCGCCCTTGGACTTCCTGCCGTACCGGGACGGCACCGCGCTGCCCGGCGGCTTCAAACTCGGCGTCAACCCGGGGCTGGTCAAGCACGAGGGCACCCAGACCGTCCTGTGGGGCGAGGAGGTCCGCGAGCGGTTCGGCGCACCGGAGCTCAACCTCGCCCGCTACATCAAGGACGGCACCGTCACCGACACCGACACCGGGGAATAGGAGAGGGTGATGAGCCTGATCGGGGACGGCCTGGACAGGGCGCTGCAGAAGGCGTTCACACGCCCCGCGCCCAAGACCGCGCCCGCGCAGATGCGTTACCTCGTCAAGAAGCACGGCAACAGGACGGGTCCGGTGGCCGAGTTGCTCGGCGTCAGCCAGCGCACCGTGGAACGGTATGTCAAGGACCAGATCAAGCACCCCCGCCCCCGGCTCGCGCGCCGCCTGGAGGAAGAGGTGCGCAAGCGGTGGCAGCCGGTGATCAGGGCCAAGGCGCGCAGGGAGGCGATGACCACGGGCGGCATCGTCATCGACACACGGGCCCGGATCGGTTACACGGCTCCCGTCGGAACCACGGACGACGCACGGCTGCGCCACCTCACCGTGGCACTGCCGCCGCAGCACGCCGCCCGTCTCTTCGAAGCGCGGGAGGCCGGCGCCGGCGACCGGCGGCTCGAAGAGCTGACGGCCGAGGCGCTCAAGGACGTGTACTTCCAGGACGGCGGCCGCCGCGCCGGCCAACTGGAGGAGGTCCGTTTCACGGACATCGAGCACTTGGAGTTCGACCTGTAGCTGCCGCGCCGGGCCCGGCCGTCACACCCGATGCGCCGGTTCGCCTTCCGGCGGTCAGGCCGCCGGGCGGCGGCCCTGGCCGATCACGTCCCGAGGAGGGCGGTCCCGGTGCCGAGGCCCGTGCGGGGGCGGGGTCCCGCCTTCACCTGTACAGCGCCCGGTGCGCGGTGTAGGCGAAGCCGTCGTCGCCGCTGAGAATCCCGATGATCTTCTCGCAGTGCCGGCGGTACTCCCGTTCCTGCTCCGCGCTGAGGGTGACGGGCGCCGACGGTCCTGGTGGCGTCGCCTGGCGCATGGCTGCCAGCAGCCGGGGCGGAGACGTGAGGCGCAGGACTTGGAGGACTCGGCCGTAGCGGTCGACCAGGTCGATGCCGTCACCGATCTCCCGCAGAACGTCGTCGAGTACGTCGAGCGGGCCGGGCCAGCCGTCGATCTGCGCTTGGCGCAGCATCATGTAGCACACTTCGAGGTGCCCGACCCGTTGGCCGGGGTCCACGGCGTACAGGGGCGTCAACCGCTGTCCGCCCATGGTCTCCAGCACATAGCCCTCCGGCTCGTTCGCCCCGGTCTCCGGCGGGTGTGCGTGGAAACTCCGGGGCAGCATCTGCTGTAACTCCCCCCAGCTCTTGTGGGCGACTTCGATGATCCTCGCCTGGGAGTCCGTCAGCACGGTCCGGTACCGCAGCCGGAGGGAGGACAGGAGCGGTTGCTCCAGCAGGAGAAAGCCCGCGGCGAGAACCGGGTCGTCTGGTATCAGGATGTGCACAACGCCTCCAGTGGTGTCGGCTGGGCCATCGCGGCACTTGATCGCTATGGCGCCTGGGAAAGGAAGGTCAGCAGCCGGAAGCCCCCCGATTCGGCTGCCACGACGTGTACGCGCAGGAGGCCCCGCTCCGCGTGCCGCAGCAGGCCGGTACGACCGTTCAGGTCGGCGCCGGCCCCCGGAATGTCTCGCAGGCGGGGGTCGTCGGTCAGGTCCGCGCACAGACGGCGGACGGCCGCGTCGTCGCGATGGCGCACGGACAGCAGTCGGCACTCCTCCAAGAGGTAGGGGGCCCAGTCCTTCTCCCAGTGGCCGAGTACGGTGTCCCGTGCCCGGTCGCAGAGCAGCGCCCAGCGCCAGAAGTTCCGGGGGACGCCCTCGTCGCCGAACATCGAGGCGTAGACCGCGTTGTGTGCCACCGGTTCCCCGCTCGGCGCCAGGACGCACATCATCTCGCGCTGGCCGTCGACGGTGCGCCGCCAGTGCGGCGAGGGCTTGCCGACCGCGGGGGGCGGCTCGGAGCCGAACAGGTCGAGATGGGCGACGCGCCTGTCGTGCGGAGTGAAGCCGAGGGTGTCCGCGATGCGCGAGAACAGCTCGGGGGACGGACGCAGTCGGCCGCTCTCCACCTTCTGGTAGACGCCGGCACCGCACTTCAGAGCCTCGTCGAGGTCCGGCTGCCGTAGGTGCGTCGACCGGTCCGCGCCGGGGCGGGGGGCCAACCCCACATCCGGTCTGGTCCGCCTCCCGCGGTAGAGCCTCAGCAGCCGCTGGTACTCGCGGGATGTCTCACGCCCCACAGCACTCCCTGATCATGCGCTATCGCGTTCGCGCACGCACGTACGAACAACGTTCGGCATCCAACCATGCGCTCGGTCGGTTTCGACAGCCGTTTCCACCCGGTTACCCCGCTGAAAGTTCATTGACAGGCAGGAATCGGACGGAGTTCGCGGCGGGTATCCATACCTTCAGGGCTGCGGATACAGGGGAACCCGAGCAGGAATTGACTCCGTGTAGCAAAACACATGAAGATGTTACGTGCGGTAATGTTCAGGGCTCCTTGGCGACCGTGAAAACGGGGAGTCGGTCGGTTTCCGGGCCGGCAGCCGTGGCCGCGATCGGCAGCCAGTCCCTTCGTAACGATGCGATAACCGCGCGGTTCCGGCCGCTCACGCCGAGCGCTTCAGTCCCGCGAGGTCGTCCCGTCCAGGTACTCGGCCGCCCACCGTGTGCATCGCAGCAGCTCACGGCCCCGTTCGACTCTGGTGTCCAGCTTGGCCAGGGTTCTCTCGGTGGCGATGCCCGAGGCCAAGTGCATATTCAGGTCGGCGACCTTGCGAGGCAGTGTCCGGTAGTCCAGCCGGCACATCAGGTCGACTCCGGTGTACGCGGCGACCCACACCCAGGATGCCTCGTCCGGCTTCACCCCGGGCTTGAGTTCCTCGCGGCGTCCGGCCTCCTCCAGCAACCGGGTGACACGGGGTATGTGCCGGGACCAGAGATAGCCGAACGTCTCCTCGTGGTCCTGATCGGTGGCGAGCCGAGCCGCGGCCCGCACCACCGGAACCCGGGGAGTGAGCCAGGCCAGGACGATCGACGCGTCGACGACCGCCTGCAACGACCCTGCCCGCGGTGGGGTGACGTCCATGGCGAAGCCCTCGGTGACGACCGCGACAGCGATCTCCTGCTTCGTCCTGAAGTGGTAGTAGAGGCCGCCCTTCTTCAGGCCGGTCCTGTCCAGGATGTCCTGTAGCGAGGTCTGTGAGTAACCCTTCCGTGCGAACAGGATCGCCGCCACGTCAAGGATCTCCGCACGCGTCGCTATGCCACGGGCTTGGGCAGGCTGCCGCACTGTCACGTCCGTCCTTTCTGGGCGGGGCTCAGCGACCAGGATCATGGAGTGATCGCCTCCTGTACATGCCCCGCTGGAGAAATGTGCGCGGAGGTCATGGGCGCAGCGAAACTTCCCGCACCATTACTGCGCCCACTGACGCGGCCCTTGGTCTCCGTCACTTCGCGTGGAGGGGTCGTGACCACCCAACCAGTCTTCCGGTCGGTTTCCGGAGGTAAGGAAGCGATCCGGGTCCATGATCGTGCGCATCGTCGTTCCGGCGCCCGACGCGTGTTTGGCGCCGCTCGGTGCAAGGGCGGCTCGCGGCACGCGCGTTCACGGAGGCGATGCGTCGGACCTGCGAGGTGATTCCGTCCCCGGGGGCGTCCTCGCCATGCAGGGAAGGACGAACGACCAGACCGCCTTCAGCAGTTGGGGCTCCGCCCACTCCGGGTGACGGGCGGACAGCTCCAGAAATCCGGCGGTGGCGGCTACCACGGCGGCGGTGGCGACCTCGGGGCGGACGTCCTGTGCCAGTTCGCCCTTCCGGTGGGCCTGGGCGATCAGTTCGCGGACCCGGGTGTGCCACCACTCCCCCAGCGCCGCGCTTCGGCGCGAGGGGTCACGTCCGAGTTGGAACCCGGCGCGGACGACGGGGTCGGAGGCGGCGGCCGGCACCAGACGGCACATGGTGGTCGCCAGCAGGCCCAGGGGACTCCGGCCGGTGGCGCGGCAGTGGTCGGCCAGTGCGGCGACCCGTGCGACGGCGGCTTGCTCGACCTCCCTGGCCAGCTCGTCCTTGCTGGTGAAGTGGAAGTACAGGGCGCCCGCGCTGACACCGGCCCGTCTGCTGATGACCGGCAGCGAGGCCCCCGCGTACCCGAGGTCGGCGAATGCCTCGGCAGCCGCCCTCACGACCGCCTCACGCGTCTGCGCCGCCCGCGGCTGCTTGACCATCTCCCCCTCCTGTGGCGTCCGCGTGCACACGGCCGGCCGGCGGATTCCCCGGCGTCGTGCGGATCGCTGGTTCTCCGGCCGTGGGCCACCGGGCCGGGACCAGGGCACTTACGCGGCTCACCGCCGGACCCTCCGCGACACCGTCCCGGCGGACGGGTGGTGCGCCGCGCGGTGGACGTCGGACAGCGACGCCCGCGCACGGCATCCGGCTGCCGTGGTGAACCGTCCACGCGGTGCGCGGTGTCCACTCGTTCCCCGTGTGTGTCCCGAGCGGCGACGCGGCGCGGACCGGGGTCCCCGGTCCGTGCCGGCAGCGGCTCGGCGTTCGACCGGCACGGTGTGCGGTCAGCCGACCGGCCGCAGCACCACCGGCAGGGCCTGGTCGCCGTGCACGAGGAAGGTGGGCACGGGTTCCGCTTCGTCCGGAGCGCGGGCCGGGCGCACGTCCGGGAGCCTCGCGCAGAGGGACGAGAGTGCGGTGCCGGCCTCGGAGCAGGCGGTCCGGTCGGCGAGGTGGCGGTCCGTCACGTCCAGGGCGTGAGGGCGGGCGGTCCTGTTCATGGGGGGCGCTCCACGGGTCGGTTCTGCGTCAGCTGTGCTCGCGACGTGCCCACGGGGCGGTGCGTGGCTGCCGTCGTCGGCCATGGACGAGGCGGCCCGGTGGCCGGCGGTCAGCCGACGGCTTGCACCGCCTCCTCGCCGGCGTCCGCGGTCCGGTTCGGTTCGGTCATCTCCTGGTGGACGCGTTGTCCTCGGTCCGGAGCCATGTCCAGTTGGACGAGCACCGTCGGGACCGCCATGCTCGCCATCAGGTGCCGCTGCATCTGGGCCACCCGATCGACCAGGTCGCCGTGGTTGGTCAGCACTTTGGACAGCATCTGCACGCCGGTGAACGCGCCGACGAACATCCGGGCGGCCGTGTTGATGTCGACGTGGGGCATCAGTTCCCCGTTGCGCTCGGCGGCCGCCAGTGTGTCGGCGTTGTGGTCGACCCACGCCATCATCGGCGCGCTGCGGTCGAGCCCGTCGGCAGGGGAGCCCGGCTCCACGGTGAGGCGTACACCGGCCCGGACCAGGGGGTCACCCTCCTGGAGCAGATAGGCGAGGAGGAACGCCTCGTCCAGGCACCGCTGGAGCATCAGCGTACGCGGGGGGACGGGGGGCATTCCGGTGATCCGGTTGGTCAGCACCGCCTGCGCCAGTTCCTCCTTGGAGGCGAAGTGGAAGTACAGCGCCCCCTTGGTGACCTTGGCCCGTAACAGTATCTGGGAGACCGTCGCCGCCTCGTAGCCGACCTCGGCGAAGACCTCGGCCGCGGCGAGCACGATGGACTGCCTCGTCCTGATCGCCCGTGCCTGTGCCACCGAAACACCTCCACCGCCCTGCCGACTTGCCGCGACAGAACATAAAACCAACCTTTCGGTATGTCAACTACCAGCCGATACAAGGGTGGATCAACAGCCCAAGGGACAAGTCCCCCTGGACAGGCACACGCAGTTGACATTGTCAAGCGAGATGCCCGTTCCCGTTCATACGGATAAAGACTGTTTAAGCCTGTGAAAAACCTTACGCGCCATGCCCGACAAGGAAGAGGCCTCACGAAGGAAACCGGAAGGTCAGTATCTTCAGGGAGGCGACACATCCCCCTGAATCGTTCGGACCGTGGCCCGGGGAGGGCGCTGCCCTGGCTGCGAACTCGCATCCCTGCCGTCTTCGGCGGCAGAGACCGGTACCCGGGCACGGGTGCACGGTACCCGGCAACAGCTCATCGCCGGCGAGGAGTTCCACCGTGCCGGTCGACGCCGCGATCGCGGGACCAACATGCCCGGGTCACCCAACGCTTCGCCGAAGCCGCCCTGGGCGGGGAGCCGGGAACCCTCCTCGAAGTCCCGGCCCGGCATTCCCCGGCGGCCGCCCGCTCGCCGTCGTGGTGGTGGACCTCGCACGGGCGGCGAGCACATCGCCGGCGTCTTCTCGGTCACCAGCCCCGACAAGCTCGCCGGCATCCGTTCTCCCCTACCGTGACGTACCGCGCCCGTGACTGCCGCCGCCCTGGACGGGCCCTCTCCCGGCGGAAGCCCGCGCGGACCCGGCCCGCAGTAAGAACGGCCGGCGGCGCGATTGGGCCCGGACGGCTGCGGCCCGCGCGGCACCGGCTGCGGCCTCGGCGCCGCGGCTCTTGCGAGGTCTTCGGCCGTGCCTGTAGCTGTCATGTGTTGCGCCGCGCGCCTCACCGGGCGTAGCCAGGCCCCTCGTATCCCTACCCGATTGCACCACTGCGACCGTTTCGCGCCCTACCCCGCCCCTGCGGCGGACCGCACGCTCGACGGCATGGGGGACACCGACGCCCACGACAGCATCATTCCGTTGCCCGCACCCGGACCCGACGGATCCTGGCAGCCGCCCGCCGGCACGCCGCGGCCATGGGAGACGGCGGACCGCGCCCAGGCCGCCCGAGACGGCGCCTGCGGTCCCGAACCCCCCGAGCCGCCCGTCTGCCCCCACTGCGGCCTCACAGGCGACCGCCGCCCCACCTACACCGGGCAGCACGTCCTGCTCGAGCCCCGCCTTTCCGTGCCCGCGCACCTCGTTCCCGGCGGGCACCGCTGGCACCTCGACACCAACGGCACCGCCTGGAACGGCGGTCTGGACGAGCCCCTGCCCGGAGCGACATGCCGCGTCCCGCATCAACTGGCCTGCCCGGGCCTGAGCCTCGACGAGATACAGCCGTGGCGGTGGCTGGCCGCGGTCCGGGAGTACAACACGCTGCTGGCCCGGCAGAAGGCGTACGAGGGCGAGTTGCCGGACACCGGTTGATCGCAGGGTCGCCGGGTGGCACGCGGAGGCCAGGGCCGGGGTGACGCCACGGACCGTGACACATCGGAGCGCTTTGTCACGCCCCCCTCAGCCGCCGCCCTGCTCCTCTGCCGGAGCCGGCGGGGGGCGCCCGAGGCGCAAGACGCCATGGCCCCGGAGCCGGGGGCTGTGATCACTTCAGGGGATCGTGGCCCCAGTTCATCAGCGAATACCGCCACCGGGTGTTCCGCACGTCGCCCGAGGGCCGCTGGGCGAGGTGCCGCCGGACGTATCCGCCCACTTTCCGCATGTGGCGGTAGTCGTCGTCCGACAGATCGCCCTTCTTCGTCCGCAGTATCTCCAGGATGCGACGGCCGGAGGCATGCCCCGTGGACTCGCCGCCGTCCTTGTGCTCTCCGGCACTCCGCGACTCTTCCGAAGCCAGCCACTTCTCCAATTCGGCCGGCGTCATGTTCACCAGGTCGCGGAACGCGTCCGATGCCTCTTTCCGTTCGGCGTCCTGCATACGGCATCGCACCTCTCTCCTCACGGCGGGGCGGATCGCCGCCCCGCCCGTCCAGGGTGCGGGCAGCGCGTCCGCGTCGCAGTTCGGGGGCGGACCCGTCGGTGGGCGGGGGGCGCCCGAAAGGGCGTACCGATCAAGTTCTCCCGCAGATGGTCCCCCCGGCACAGTCGCCTCCGCCACCCGGCGGCGCTCGGCCCCGGCCCGCCTCGGCACCAGGTCCGGATCGCCGGTCCGGCGATGTCGAGTCGGACGCGGCGTCCGGCCGCCGCCGCCCCGGACAGGCCCCGGGCAGTCCTCCCGTCGGGGCTCTTGACCGGGGCCGGTACACAGCTATGGTCTAGACCTAGCGTGTCAGGTCCGGACCAGCATCGGCAGCCGCGCCCCCGACCCGTGGCGGCGGTCTCGATGCGCACCGAAGGGAGCGGCAGGGCATGGGCAGGAGAAGACGAGTGGCCGTCGCCGTCGGCGCGCCGGTCGGAGCCTGCCCGGCCTGATCCCGGCCACGCCGGCGCGCGCTCCCGGGGCGGGCGCCCACCCGCGCCCGGGGTGTGGGGCGCGCGGGCCGGCTCCGCCCGGCCCGGACGCGCACAGACATGGAGCACCCGGCGTCCCGCTGTCGGCGGCGGGGCATCGTCAGCAGGGGGGCAGGTCCGTGGAGACGGCACAGCCGGTGGAGTCCTGGGCGGAGTTCGGGCGGCGGCTGCGGGCCCGGCGCAGACAGGCGGGACTGACCCAGTCGCAGCTCGGGCTGAAGGTGGGGTACCACCATAGTCTCATCAGCAGGCTCGAAGCGGGGCTGCGCGAACCGCCGGCCGGGCTCGCGGGCCGGCTCGACTCCCTCCTGGGAACCGGCGGCGAGCTGGCGGCGGTCGTCGCGGCTCCGTGCGGGACGCCCTACCGCCCCGACCGCCCGCCGGCGGACCCCCGGCTGTTCGCCCCGGTGCCGGGCGGCGGGGAGGCCCCCGTCGGCCGGGACGCGCTGGACCCCGCGCTGTGGCCGTCGGAGCTGCCCGCCGAGGGGCTGGCGTGCCCGCTGCACGGCACGGTGGGCTGTGCGGTGCCCGACCGGGCGGGGACACCCGACCTGCTGGACGCGCTGACCGCACGGCGGGACGGATTCGACGGCCTCACCGGTCTCACGGGCAGCGAAGCGGAGCTGCTGCACGCGCTCACCGCGGTCCTGGCCTGTCTGATCCGCGGCGCGCTGCACGGGAGCGCGTCGGACGGCGTGACCACGGTGGAGCGGCTGTTACGGGCACTGGTGCGGTGGGCCGAGGCGGTGAACTCCACCGGCCGGCTGCCGTACGGGCAGCTCCGGCTGGCCGCCCAGTACGCCCAGGTCGCCGGGCGGCTGCGGATGCAACGCGGGCAGAGCAGCATCGGCATGGCCTGGTTCGGCCGCGGCCTGGGCTGGGCCGACGCGGTGGACGACGTCCCGGCCCGGGCGACGCTGCTCAGTGACGTGTGCGCCCTGGTCCGGCTCGACCTGGACGCCGGGTCGACCCTCGCGTACGCCGAGGCGATCGGCGCGGTGGACCCCGGGCGGCGGTGGGTGGTCACCCTCTCCCACCTGTACCGGGCACGCGGGCACGCGCTCGGCCACGACGCCGCCGAGTGCCGGCGGCACATCGCCCTGGCCCGGCGCGAGTTCTCCCGCCTCGGCCACCGGGACCGCCTGGAGGCGCCCTGGCTGTCCGGCGCCGAGGGCGAGATGAGGGTGGAGTCGGCGATCGGCGGGGCGTTGCGCGACCTCGCCGCCGCGACCGGCGACCGGGTGACGGCGCGGCGCGCCGTCGACGCCACCGCGCGGTCGCGTGCCCAACTGCCCCCGCTGATGCGGGAGACCGGGTTGCTGCTCACCCTGCGCCTGGCCGACAGCTGGGCGTGCGCGGGCGACCCCGGCGCGGCGGTCGCCCTGGCGGCCCCGGTGCTCGGCGAGGCGGCGTCCTCGCGCGAGTTGATGATCAACGCCGAGCTGCGCGGACTGCACGGCAGGCTGTTCACCCGCTGGGGTGATGTGCCCGAGGTCAGGGAGTACCGCGGGCGATTGCCGGCCGCGGGAACGTGAGCGCGTCTCGCCGCCCTGGTCCTGTGCCGGTTTTTGACAGGACGGGGCGGCGGGCCTCGATCCATTGACCCGGGCGCCGGGCGGTGTGAGGGTTCGGCCAGCCCGGCGGCGTGGCACGCCACTTCGGCGCGGGGCGGGCGGAGACACCGACGTACCGCGAACACCGGCGAACCCCTTGACATGAGCATGTCTTTCAGGGGGCCGGGTGAGCCTCACGACCTCTCACAAGGAGCAACAATGCTGAGAAAGCTGGCGGTGGCCGGGACATCCCTGGCCCTGACGCTGGGAGGGGTGGTGATGCCGGCCGCCTTCGCCTCGGCCGCGCCCCACGCCGCGCCCCCGGCGAGCAAGCCGGGACCGGCCCCCGTCGCCAAAGCCGTCGCGGCCGCCGACCAGGCGGCACGCAGCGGCCTCGACGCCCTGGCCAAGGGCCCCGAGGAGCAGTACGACCGGCGGCAGGTCACCCCCTGGGTCAAGGGCCTGTACTCCGTCGCCTACGAGCGCACCTACCGGGGACTGCCCGTGGTGGGCGGCGACGTGGTCGTCCTCGCCGACGGCGCCGGCAAGGTCCGCTCGGTCCAGTCCGCCACCAAGGTCAGGCTGTCGCTTTCCACCAAGGCCCGGGTCACCGCCGCGCAGGCGGTCCGCACCAGCCGGGCCAGGCTCGCGAAGACCGAGAAGGTCGACTCCCGGCGGCTGGTGGTGCGCGCCGAGGGCAACCGCGCCACCCTCGCCTGGGAGACCGTGCTGACCGGGCGCACCGGGGCGAACGTCCCCAGCCGGCTGCACGTCTTCGTCGACGCGCGCACCGGAAAGGTCGTCGACACCTACGACGACGTCCGGGCGGGCAGCGGCAACAGCAAGTGGAACGGCCCGAACCCGCTGACCATCGACACCTCCCGGTCCGGCACCAACTACGTGCTGCGCGACACCACCCGGCCCGGACTCCAGTGTTCGGACTACAGCGGCGGCCTGTTCACCAAGACGACCGACACCTGGGGTACCGGCAACCCCACGAGCAAGGAAACCGGCTGCGTGGACGCGATGTTCGCCGCGCAGAAGGAATCCGACATGCTCAAGAACTGGCTCGGCCGCAACGGGCACGACGGCAACGGCGGAAGCTGGCCGGTGCGCGTCGGCCTCAACGAGCTGAACGCGTACTGGGACGGCTCCACCATCACCATCGGCCACAACAGCGCGAACGAGTGGATAGCCGGCATCGACGTCGTGGGCCACGAGTTCGGCCACGGCCTGGACTCCTTCACCCCGGGCGGCGCCAACCACGAGAGCGGGCTGGGCGAGGCCACCGGCGACATCATGGGCGCCCTGACCGAGGCGTACGCCAACGAGCCGGCGCCGTACGACACTCCCGACTACACCGTCGGCGAGGTGATCAACCTCCAGGGCCGCGGCCCGATCCGCAACATGTACAACCCCAGCCAGGTCGGCAACAACCCCAACTGCTACTCCGCGTCGATCCCCTCCACCGAGGAGCACGCGGCGGCCGGCCCGCTCAACCACTGGTTCTACCTGCTGGCCGAGGGCTCCAACCCCGGCGGTGGCAAGCCCTCCAGCCCCACCTGCAACAACTCCACCGTCACCGGCGTCGGCATCCAGAACGCGGGCAAGGTCTTCTACGGCGGCATGCTGCTCAAGACCAGCGGCATGACGTACAAGCGGTACCGCACCGCCACCCTCACCACCGCGAAGAACCTCGACGCGAGCTGCGCCCTGTTCAACTCCACCAAGGCCGCCTGGGACGCGATCAGCGTGACCGCGCAGACCGGCGACCCGACCTGCACGGGCGAGCAGACCGACTTCTCGCTGGCGCTCAGCCCCACCTCGGGTGACGTCGACGCGGGCGCCTCGGCGCGCGCCACCGTCAGCACCAGCACCGTCTCCGGCAGCGCCCAGCAGGTCTCGCTGACCGCCTCCGGCGCGCCGGCCGGGGTGAACGTCTCCTTCAGCCCGGCGACGGTCACCTCCGGCAGCAGCTCCACGATGACGGTCTCCACCTCGTCGGCCACGGCCGCCGGAACCTACCAGATCACGGTCACGGGCACCGCCGGCACGAAGACCCACACCGCCCAGTACACGCTGCGGGTGGGCGGCGGTAGCGGCAACCCGTCCACCCCGCCGGACGTCGACGTGGCCAAGGTGCAGGCGCACCTGACCCAGCTGAACACCATCGCCTCGCAGAACGGCGGCAACCGCCGCTCCACCACGGCCGGTTACCGGGCCTCGCTCGCCTACGTCAAGGACCGGCTCCAGACGGCGGGATACACGGTCACCGAGCAGAGCTGCACCTCCGGCTGCACCGCGGGAGCGGGCAACAACCTGATCGCCGAGTGGCCGCAGGGCGACGCGAACAACGTCTACATGTTCGGCGCACACCTCGACGGCGTGTCCGCCGGGCCCGGCATCAACGACAACGGCTCCGGCTCCGCCGCGCTCCTGGAGACCGCGCTGACCCTGGCGCAGTCCAACCCCACCATGAAGAACCGGGTCCGCTTCGCCTGGTGGACCGACGAGGAGCAGGGCCTGAACGGCTCGGACTTCTACGCCCGTTCGCTCTCCACGACCGAGCGCGCCCGGATCAAGGCGTACTACAACTTCGACATGGTCGCCTCGACCAACGCGGGTTACTTCGTCAACAACCTCAACTCGGCCGCCTCGGCGCCGATGAAGGCCTACTGGGACTCCCTGGGCCTGGCCCCGCAGGAGAACGTCGAGGGCCAGGGCCGCTCCGACGACTACTCCTTCCAGCAGGTGGGCATCCCCACCTCCGGCTACGCCACCGGTGCCTCGGCCGTGAAGTCCGCCGCCGAGGCCGCCAAGTGGGGCGGCACCGCGGGCCGCGCCTACGACTCGTGCTACCACTCCGCCTGCGACACCACCGGCAACATCAACGCCACCGCGCTGAACCGCAGCGCGGACGGGATCGCGTACACGATCTGGAAGACCGCCGTCGGTGACGCGCCGGCCCCGGCCGACGACTTCTCGATCTCCGCCAACCCCGCCGCCGGCACGGTCTCGCCCGGCTCGTCCGCCACGGTGACCGTGTCCACCGCCACCACCAGCGGGAACGCCCAGAGCGTCCGGCTGTCGGCGTCCGGCGCTCCGGCGGGTGTCAGCGTGTCCTTCAGCCCGTCCTCGGTGACCTCCGGCCAGTCCTCCACCGCCACCGTGCAGGTCGCCGCGGGCACGGCCGGCGGCACGTACACCCTCACCATCACGGGAACGGGCACGGCCACTCACACCACCACCTACACCCTCACCGTGCCCGGCGGTAGCGGTGACACCACCTGGCAGGTGGGCGCCACCTACGCGGCCGGTGACGTCGTGACCTACAACGGCGTCAGCTACCGGTGCCTCCAGGGCCACACCGCCTACCCCGGCTGGGAGCCGCCGAACGTCCCCGCCCTGTGGGAACGCGTCTGACGGTCGCCACACGGCGGAACACACACGACTGACCGCACACACCGGCCCCGGGGGGGGGGGGGGGGGGGGGGGGGGGGGGGGGGGGGGGGGGGTGGGGGGGGGGGGGGGGGGGGGGGGGGGGGGGGGGGGGGTGGTGGTGCGGT
>NZ_JBVJOT010000059.1:0-14082 GCF_055583025.1 Streptomyces sp. NPDC104831 | reverse complement strand
GGAGAAACAACCAACCCCACCCCACCCCCCCCCCCCGCCCGTGTCCGGGGGGGGGGGGCCCCCCCCGGGGCTCCGCGCGCCAGGTGCCGGGAGAGCGGGGCCCTTACCGGCCTCATGCCTGCTCCCTGGCCCGTTTGAAGCGTTCGAGGCCCTCCGCCAGCGACACCACCGGCTCGGGGTAACCGGTCCGGGAGCGCTCCCGGGCCGGAAGCTTCCACGGCTCGTGCACGGCACCGCCCTCCACGTCCGCCAGTTCCTCCACCCAGCGCCGCACGTAGGCCCCGTCCGGATCGAACCGCTTGCCCTGGGCGACGGGGTTGAGCACCCGGTTGGGCCGGGTGTCGGTGCCCGTGCCGGCCACCCACTGCCAGTTCAGCTGGTTGTTCGCCACGTCGCCGTCGACCAGCAGGTCCAGGAAGTGCCGGGCACCCACCCGCCAGTCGACGTACAGCGTCTTGGCCAGGAAACTCGCCGCGAGCAGCCGGCCCCGGTTGTGCATCCAGCCCTCGTGGCGCAGCTGCCGCATCGCCGCGTCCACCAAGGGGTAGCCGGTGCGGCCCTGGCGCCACGCCTCGGCGTCCGCCTCCGCGTCCCGGCCGCCGCGCCACCGGTCGCGCCGGGTGCGGTAGTCGCGCGTGGCGGCCCCGGGACGTGCGGCGAGCAGCTGACGGTGGAAGTCCCGCCAGGCGATCTGCCGTACGAACGCCTCCGCGCCCGCGCCGCCGGCCCCGTGGGCCCGGTGTACCACCTCGACCGGGGACAGCGTGCCGAAGTGCAGGTGGGGGGAGAGCCGGGAGGTGGCGTCGCCCGCAAGGTCGTCGTGCCGGTCGGCGTACGCGTCCACGCCGGAGCGCAGCCACGCGGCGAGCCTGCGCCGCCCCTCCGCCTCGCCTCCCGCGCACAGCCCCGGCGACGCGCCGCTCACGTCGCCGCGCCCCGGCAGCGGGGCGGAACCCACCTGTTCCGGCACGCGGACCGCGCGCGGTGCGTCCAGCACGTCCCGCAGGCCCTGCCCGCACCAGCGCCGGTAGTACGGCGTGAACACCGCGAAGTGGTCGGAGGCGGCCGGTGTCACCGCGCCCGGCGCGACGGCGGTGCCCACCGCGTCGTGCACGTACAGGCGCCGCCCGTCGGCCTCCAGGGCCCGGCGCAGCCGCCGTTCGCGCGCGTGGGCGAAGGCGCTCACGTCGGCCGCCATGTGCACCTCGCCGGCGTCCGCCTCCCCGGCCACCCGGCACACCTCCGTCACCGTGTCGCCCTCGCGGAGCACCAGCCGGCCGCCCCGTTCCCGCAGTCCGGCGTCCAGGTCGCGCAGGCAGTCGGCGAGGAACGCGAGCCGGTTCGGTACGGCGAAACCCGCTCTGTCCACGGCGGGGTCGCGCACGAACAGCGGTACCACCCGGCCTCCGCCGCGCAGGGCCGCGCGCAGCGGCGGGTGGTCCCACAGGCGGAGATCGCAGGTGAACACGACGACCGAGGTCTGCATGGGGCTCGCTTCCGTTTGCGGTGAGGTCACTTCCGGACGGTTTCACCCACCCGGCCGGTGTCGGAAGCGGCGTGCCGCCGGTGGTCCCCCGTTCGGACGGGGCGCGTCCGGGTGAGCCCGTGGCCTCGCCGCCCGGCCGCCGCGGACCGCTCGCGCCGTCCCGGCACGGCCACCCGTCACGCGCCCCCGTCCACCGCTCCGTGCCGGGGCGTGCGCCGGTGAGTGGTGCCCCCGGTCCGGGAACCCGGGGCGCGGGGCGCGGGGCGCGGGGAGCAGGTCGGCGAGGACGGCGCGGAACCCGGCCGGCCGAGCCGATCACGGGCCGTGCACGCCTGCCCCCTGTCCCGCGCCCGCCCCGCGGGCCACCCGACGGTGTCCGTCAGGCGACCGAGGACTTGAGTCGTGCCCCGAGGGACCGTGAGATCCCGCGCGCCGCGACCTGGACCAGCGGGACGAGGGCGTGCGGGTTCACGGCGCCGGCGTGGGCGACGACCGAGACGGCCGCGACGGCGGTGTCGTCCGGTCCGTACACGGGGGCGGCGACCGACATGGCGTCCATCGTCACCTGCCGGTCGCTGATGGCGACACCGGTGCGGCGCACCTCGGCGAGAGCGCGCCGGACCTCGTCGGGAGTGCAGAGGGTCTTCTCCGTGTGCCGGACGAACGGCCGGGACAGCACCCGTTCCTGCACCTCGCGGGGCGCGTGGGCGAGCAGGACGAGACCGACGCCGGTGGGTGCGAGGTCGAAGCGCCCGCCGACGCGGGTGAGGACCCGAACCGCGTCACGGCCGGCCAGGCGCTCCACATAGACGACGGACAACTCCTCGCGGACGGCGAGCTGCACGTTCTCGCGGGTGATGTGCCCGAGGTCGGAGAGGTACGGCAGGGCGGCCTCGCGCAGGCCGAGGCCCCGCGGGGCGAGCGAGGCGATTTCCCACAACCGCAGTCCGATGCGGTAGCCGCCGTCCGCCTCGCGTTCGAGTGCGCCCCAGCCGACCAGTTCCCTCACCAGCCGGTGGGTGGTGGTGAGGGGCAGGCCGGTGTGGCGGGAGATCTCGGCGAGCCGCAGGGCGGGCCGGTCCGGAGCGAAGGCCTCCAGCACCCGCAGAGCCCTGGCGGTCACCGAACAGCCGCCGGTGGGGGCTCGGCCCTGCATGCGGACCTCCTTGTTCGGGTGCGCGCTGCTCCACAGCGGTCTCGGACACGTCACCGCAAAGCTAGGCAGAGCCCTTACCGCCGTCAATGCTCTGGCGAACATTCGGGGCGCTCGTCGCGAGCCGGCCCGACGAGGCCCGGGCGACGCCGGCCGTCAGAGGTCCAGGACGAGCCTCGGGCACGCCGCGCGGGAGACGCACACCATCATCGTGTCGTGCGCCTCCCGCTCGGCGGGGGTGAGGAGGGAGTCACGGTGATCGACCGTGCCTTCGAGCACGGGCGTCTCGCAGGTGCCGCACGTCCCCTCCCGGCAGGAGGAGAGGACCTGCACCCCGGCCTCCTCGACCGCCTCCAGCACGGACTTCCCCGGCGGGACGGTCACCGTGATGCCGGTCCGCGCCAGCTCGGCCTCGAACGCCCCGTCCCCGGCGCGCGCCTGAGGCTCCTTCGGCGTGAACCGCTCGACGTGGAGGGTGCCGGCCGGCCAGTCGGCGCACCGCTCCTCGACGGCCTTGATCAGCGGTTCGGGTCCACAGCAGTAGACGAGCGCACCGGGGCGCGGTGTCCCCAGGAGCGCGTCCAGGTCGAGCAGCCCGTACACGTCCTCGGGCAGGATGCGCACCCGCTCCCCGTAGCGCGTGACGAGTGCGTCGCGGAAGGCCATCGACGCGAGCGTCCGCCCCCCGTAGGCCAGCTCCCACGCGCATCCCCGCTGTTCGGCCCGCTCCAGCATCGGAACGATCGGGGTGATGCCGATGCCGCCGGCGATGAAGAGGTACTGCTCGGCGTCCTCGAGGGAGAAGTGGTTGCGCGGGCCGCGCACCCGGACCGGATCTCCCTCGGACAGCTTGTCGTGCACGTGCAGGGAACCGCCGCGGCCTTCCTCCTCCCGCAGGACGGCGACGCGCCACACGGGGGCGTCCTGCGGCGAGGAGCACAGCGAGTACTGCCGCACGAGGTCCGGGGCGAGCACCAGGTCGATGTGCGCGCCGGGCGTCCAGGCGGGCAGCGGAGCGCCGTCGGCCCGCCGCAGGTCGAGCGAGACCACACCGTCGGCCTCGTCCGCGCGGCGGGCCACGACGAGGTCGAGCCCGGCCTCGGGTGTGTGGGTGCTTGTGGGCATCAGGGGTCCTTGAGTATGCGGGTGCGCGGGAGCAGACGGGTAGGCGCGAGCCGTGGGTACGCGCGAGGACGTGGATACGCGGGTCAGACGCCTATGGGGTGGCCGGGACGGGCGCGGAGGCCGGGGCGGATCCGCCTCCCGGGTGCCCGTCGGGGTGGGCGAGCAGCCACTCCCACAGTTCCACCGGGTCCTCGGACTCCCGGGAGCGTCCGCACCAGCACCGGCCGCTCAGCCGGTCCCCGCCGGGGATCCACACGATCCGGTAGACCGTGTCCCCGGCGGGCGTCGTCGTGGGCCGCGGGCTCATCGGACGGACGCCGCGGACCCGGCCGTGCCGGCCTCGGCCAGCCGCTTGAGGATGCGGCGGGCGGCCAGACCACCGGTGTCGATGTTGATGCTCAGCTCCTGCGTCCCGGCCGGTTCGGCGGCGACGACCTGCTCCAGCCTGTTCAGGGCGACGACGTCCTGGAGCACGACGGTGCGGTTGTTCTCGTACAGGAAGTCGGAGACCCCTTGGTCGTCCAGGGCGAAGTCGCGGGCCACGGCCCAGAAGTCGTGGGTGCTGGACTCGGTCTCGGGAGTGATGGCGTAGACGACCTCGACGTGGAAGGCGCCCGGGTCACTGCCGTCCGCGGCCGGGCCGGGTGCGCCGACGGGGGCGATGCGCGAGTGCAGCAGGTACAGGCAGGGAGCGTGGTACTCGATGTCCTGCCAGCGCGTGATGCGGCCGGTGATGCCGGTGGACCTGGCGTAGAACGGCGGGCAGTCCGCGTCGTCCATGTGGCGGCTGACGTACACGACGCCCGCCTTCTCGTCGACCTCGGTGGTGATGGGGGTCTCGGCGACCTCGGGGGTGCCGATGTAGCCGCCGTGCAGGTACGTCTCGTGGGACAGGTCGAGCAGGTTGTCGACGAGGAGGCCGTGACGGGCCGCCAGCGGTTCCATGCCCCTGACGGTGGTGTGGCCGGGCGAGTCCAGCCAGGGGGCGCGGGGGATACGGGTCTCGTCGGCCTTGTCCTGGTCGCCGATCCACACCCACACGAAGGAGTCCTGCTCCTTGACGGGGTAGGAGGCGAGCCGGGCGGTGCGCGGCACCCGCTGCTGGCCGGGCACCCGCACGCACACGCCGTCGGCTCCGTAGGTGAAGCCGTGGTAGCCGCAGACGACCGTGTCGCCGTCCAGCCGGCTCGGTTTCCCGGAGAGCGGGAAACGGCGGTGTACGCAGCGGTCGGCCATGGCGGTGACCCCGCCCGCCTCGGTGCGCCAGAAGAGGATCGGCTCGCCGCAGACGGTTCGGGTGAACAGCTCCCGCCCGATCTCGCTGCCGTAGGCGGCCACGTACCACTGGTTGCGCGCGAATGACGTCGTCGTCATCGTCATCTCCCTCGCGTGCGGGCGGACCCCGACGCATCGTCGGCTGCGGAGTGGGGACTGTGCCTGGGTCTCCAGGGTGCTGCGGACGCGGGCCTGTGAACAGGGCGCCTTCCGCTGACCGGAAGGCCGATGACGGAGCCGTTCGGCGAGGCGCGCGGTGACGACGCGCCGGCGGTCCTCGTCGCGGGGCTTCGCGACCGGGGGTGTGCCGGCCCGGACGAGGGTCGGTCCTCACCCGCGGACGGCGGTGGCCGTGGGTGCGCGGGACGCCCCAGGCGCCCGTCCGGTGGTCACGTGCAGGTCCTCGTCCCTCAGCCGGCCGGCCGCCCACACGCTCACCAGTCCCGTCAGCGCCAGGTAGCCGCAGGCCCACCAGGGGCTCCCGGAGCCGAAGGCCAGCAGGGCGGTCATGATCAGCGGGGTGACGCCGGACGCGAAGACGCCGGACACCTGGTAGACGAAGGACATGCCCGTGTACCGGACAGGAGTGGCGAACAGGGCGGCGAACAGGGTGCCTTGGGCGCCGTAGAACCAGGCGTGCACGATTCCCAGAGTCACGATGAGCGTCACGGCGAAAGCCCCGGTCCCTCCGGCGCCGAACAGCCAGAACGCCGGGAAGACCGAGAGGGTGAAGGCGGCCATGCCCGCGCGGTAGACCCGGCGCGCTCCACGGCGGTCGACCGCGGTCCCGGTCACCGGGATCAGGGCGGCCATCACCAGCGCCGCGGCCGTGGCCGCGAGCAGCACCGGTGTCCGGTCCAGGTTCAGTGTCCCGGTCGCGTAGGTGAGGGCGAAGACGCCCCAGGTGTTGAAGGCGGCTCCCTCTCCCCACCGCGCCAGCATCCCGAGCAGGAGGTGCCGGCGCGCGCCGGGCTCGCGCAGCAGCTCCACCAGCGGGGCCGAGCGGGGCGGTTCCCGCAGGCCCCGTGCGGCACGGAAGGCCGGTGTCTCCTCGATCCTCAGCCGTACGGTCAGCCCGACGGCGACGAGGACGAGGCTGACGAGGAAGGCGATCCGCCAGCCGTAGTCGACGAACGCCGCTTCGCCGAGCACGTCGCTCAGCAGCGCGAACACACCGGTGCCCAGCGCCAGGCCGAGTGCCAGCCCGGTCTGCGGGTAGCTGCCGAAGCGGCCCTTGCGGCCCGTGGGCCCGTACTCCACGGCCAGCAGGACCGCCCCGGCCCACTCCCCGCCGAGCGCCACGCCCTGCGCGACACGCAGGACCAGGAGCAGCGCGGGAGCGAGCACGCCGACCTGTTCATAGGTGGGCAGCAGGCCGATGAGGGCGGTGGAGACGCCCATCAGCCCCATCGTGAAGGCCAGGGTGTGCTTGCGGCCGATCCGGTCGCCGATGTGGCCGAAGAGCAGGCCGCCGACGGGACGGGCGACGAAGCCCACGGCGAACGTGGCGAACGACAGCATCGTGCCCACGGTGCCGTCGGCCGTGGGGAAGAACAGTCTGCCGAAGACCAGTCCCGCGGCGGTGCTGTACAGGAAGAAGTCGTACCACTCCACGGTGGTGCCCAGCAGGCTGGCGAGCACGACCGTCCTCAGTCCGCCCGGACCGGCGGGGCCCGGCTCCTTCGCCCGGGTCCGGGCCCCCGGGGACGGGGACGGCGTGCTCATCGGGCGGCGAACGGGACGATGCCCGCCTCGACGGCGCGCGGGCCTGCCGGATGCCGCCACAGACCGCGCTTCTCCAGTACCGGCAGAACGCCTTCCCCGAACCAGTACGCCTCCTCCAGGTGGGGCACGCCGGACAGGACGAACTCCTCGATGCCCAGGCGGTGGTACTCCTCGATCAGGTCGGCGACCTCCGTGTGGCTGCCGACCAGTGCCGTGCCCGCGCCGCCGCGGACGAGGCCGATGCCCGCCCACAGGTTCGGGTGGATCTCCAGATTGCCGGTGTCGCCGTTGTTGTGCAGCTCGCGCATCCGCCGCTGCCCCTCGGACTCGCTGGCGGCCAGGCCCTGCTGCACCGCCCTGATGTGTGCGGGGTCCATGGCGTCGAGCAGGCGCTTCGCCTCGGCCCACGCCTGCGCCGACGTGTCCCGGCTGATGGTGTGCAGACGAATGCCGAAGCGCACCTGTCGGCCCTGCGCGGCGGCCAGCGAGCGTATCCAGTCGATCTTCTGCTTCACCTGCCGCGGCGGCTCGCCCCAGGTCAGGTACACATCCGTGTACCGTGCCGCCACCTCGCCGGCGGCGGGAGAGGAGCCGCCGAAGTAGATCCGCGGCGCGGGCTCGGGCAGCCGGCTCAAGCCGGCGCCCTCGACCCGCAGGTGCTCGCCGTGGTGGTCGACGGTCTCGCCCGCCCACAGCCGCCGCACGATGTCGAGGAACTCCCCGGTACGGGCGTACCGCTGGTCCTTGTCGAGGAAGTCGCCGTACGCGCGCTGTTCGGCGGATTCGCCGCCGGTGACCACGTTCAGCAGCAGCCGCCCGCGCGACAGCCGCTGGTAGGTCGCGGCCATCTGCGCCGACAGCGTCGGGCCGATCTGCCCGGGACGGAAGGCCACCAGGAACTTCAACCGCTCGGTCACCTGCGTCAGCATGGCCGTGGTCACCCACGCGTCCTCGCACCACGCGCCCGTCGGGGTGAGCGCTCCGACGAAGCCGAGCTGCTCGGCGGTGCGGGCGATCTGGCCGAGGTATTCGATGGAGGCCGGGCGGTCCCCGGCGGCGATGCCGGGCGTGGACCCGTGACCGCCGCCGACGACGTGCCGGCTGTCACCGGTCGTGGGCAGGAACCAGTGGAAGGTGAGGGCAGACATGGGGACTCCGTGAGGGATGCCGAAAGCGGCCGGCGGGCGTGCCGTGGCGGGCGTGCCGGCCCTGTGCCATGAGGGGAGGCGGGTGGGGGACGGGGGCGGGTGGCCCCGCGGGACCTGCGGGTCGGGGCGTAGACGGGGGACGCCGGAGCCGCGCTCGGCCGTGGCGGCACGGGCGTGGCAGGGGCCGCCGGGACCCTAGAGCAGGCCGTGGCGCGGTGGTCTGGTGCCGTCGATCACGTACCGTCCGATGTGCTGGACCTTCCAGCGCGTCGGGTCGTGCAGGGTGTGGGTGCGGGCGTCGCGCCAGTGCCGGTGCAGGTTCAGCGGGTGGAGGGCCGCGCGGGTGCCCGCCACTTCGAACAGGGCGCTGGAGACCTCGACCGCGGCCTGTGCCGCCACCACCTTGGCGGCGGCGACGGCGATGGACGCCGCGGCCGCGGAGTCGTCGGTGAGGTCGTCGCGGGCCGAGTCGACGGTGCGGGCGGCCTCCCGCAGCAGTGCCTCGGCGGCTCTGACCCGGAGGGCGAGTTCGCCGAACCGCTGGATGAGCAGCGGGTCCTCGGCCGCGGTCTCGAACCCGCTCTCGAACCAGGGCCTGCTCTTCGTCCGTACGAACGCGGCCGCCTCGGCAAGGGCCCCCGCGGCGATGCCCGCGTCGATGGCCGCGTGCAGCAACTGGGCGAAGGCGCCGTGCAGTTGCGGACCCTGAAAGGTCAGATGGTGGGGCAGGACCCGGTCGGCGGGCACGGCGACGTCCGTGAGGTGGACCGTGCCGCTGGCGGTGGTCCGCTGGCCCATCCCGTCCCAGTCGTCGACGACGCTGAGGCCGGGAGCGTCCCGCGGGACGTACGCCGCGTGCAGGTTGTCGTCCTCGGCGCGGGCCAGTACGGGGATCCAGTGGGCGAACAGGGCGCCCGTGCAGTAGTGCTTGACGCCGTTGAGCAGGTACGAGCCGTCGGGACGGCGCCGCAGCCGGGTGCGGATGTCCTGGACGTGCCTGGTGCCGGCCTCCGACTGGGCGTTGCCGAGGCGGCGCCCGGCGAGCAGTTCGGCGAAGAAGAACTTCCGCTGCTCGGGCGTGCCGTGGCGGCGGATGACGTTGACGTACACGAAGTGGCTCTGCGGGATCTGGGCGATGCTGCCGTCGGCCGTCCCGAGCAGGCGGAAGATCTCCGCGAGCGTCTCGGTGCGGACGTCCGCTCCTCCGTGGCCGGCGGGCACGGTGACGGCCAGCAGCCCGGAGGCGGACAGCCGGTCCAGCTCCTGCCGGGGCAAGCGGCGTTCGGCATCGCGCAGGGAGGCGTGCGCGCGGAACTCCTCGGCCAGCTCCGCGGCGACCGCGAGGGCCTCGGCGTCGTCGGCGATCACATGGGCGGTCATGGTGGTCAGCCCGCCGCGGCCAGGAGCGGGGCCCGGTCGAGTGCGGCCGAGAAGTGGTCGATCACGCGGGTCAGTGCCTCGTCGGCGGCCGGGGCGACGGTGAGGGAGCCGTCGTCGTGCACCGTCAGGTCCTGGTCCAGGGTGAACCATCCCTGGACGATGTGCCGGGCTCCCATGGAGTTCAGGACCGGGCGCAGCGCGTAGTCGATGGCCAGGACGTGGGCCGTGCTGCCGCCGGTGGCCAGCGGCAGCACGGTCTTGCCGTTCAGGGCGTGCTGCGGCAGCAGGTCGAGGAGCGCCTTGAGCACTCCGGAGTACGCGGCCTTGTAGACCGGTGAGGCGACGACGACGCCGTCGGCCCGGGCGAACAGCCCTATCACCTCGGCGATGGCCGGGTGCCGGAAGTCGGCGCCGAGCAGGGCCTCGGCGGGGATCGTACGGACGTCGAGCGGGACCACGTGGTGGCCGTGGGCGAGGAGCCGCTGGTCCAGGTGGCGCAGCAGACGGTTGGTGCGGGAGGAGGCGGAGGGACTGCCGGAGACGGACAGAACGGTGGCCATGGGTTCTCTTTCGGGCGGAGGGGGCGCCCCGCTCGGGGGGCGCCCCGTCGGTGGAGCGGTCAGGAGTACCAGGTGGGTTCGGGCAGTTCGCCCTCCAGGAGCCAGCGGCCGACCTCGCGCCGCTTGTAGGCGACCGGGTCGTGCAGGGTGTGCGTGCGGACGTTGCGCCAGAAGCGGTCCAGTCCCTCGGAACTCGCCGTGGAGCGGGCCCCGGTGACCTCGAAGATGCGGCTGGTGACCTCCAGGGCGACGTCGGTGGCCCGTGCCTTGACCGCCGCCACCCGCACCTCGAACTCACCACGCGTCTTCTCGGTGACGGCGTCCGGGTCGTCGTGCAACGTCTGCCCTTCGGCGGCGACGGCGTCGGCGAGCGCCTCGACCGCCCAGAGCTTGCCGGTGAGGTCGCCGTAGGTGTCGATGACGTACGGCTCGTCGACCGCGCGTTCGTGGCCGCCGTGCAGCCACGCACGGGACTTGGTACGGGTGTACGTGGCGGCCGTCTCCAGCGCGCCGCCCGCGATGCCGAGGTAGAGGTTGACGAAGACGAGCTGGATGGTCGGCACGTTGAGGGTGTTGTACACGCGTGGCTGGAACTGCTTGTCCACGTAGCCGGCCGCCGAGGACCACGGTGTGCGGACGCCGTCGAGCGTGACGCTGCCGCTCTCGGTCAGCCGCTGGCCGATGTTGTCCCAGTCGCCGTGGAAGACCAGGCCCGCGCTGTCGGAGGGCACGATGGCGAAGACGTGGCGGTCGGTGCCCTCCAGGACGCCTTCCAGGACGGTGACGTCGGAGACCCTGCTGCCGGTGGAGAAGGACTTGCGGCCGGTGAAGACCAGCTCGTCGCCGTCCTCGGTGACGATCACGTCCTTGTCGCGCGGGTTCACCGCGCCGCCGAAGAACCAGCGGTTGCGGGCGGCCTCGGCCTCGACGTGCTCCCACTGTTCGCGGGTGCCGACCAGGCGGGCGGCCCAGTTCCACAGGTAGTGGTAGCCGAGGAGCTGAGCGATGGAGCCGTCGGCCTTGGCGACCTCGCGGACGACCCGGTAGGCCGTGGGCCAGTCCTGCCCCGCGCCACCGTGCTCCAGGGGGCCGAGGAGGGTGACCAGGCCGGAGTCCTTCAGCAGTTGCACCTCGGCGTACGGCGTGGCGCCGGCCCGGTCGCGCTCGGTGGCGTCGGCGGCGAGGACCGCGGCCACCTCGGCGGCGCGGGCGATCCAGTCCGCGGCCGTGCGCGGGTCGGGACGGGTGGTCCAGTCGGTGGGCGTGACAGTGCTCATGCGGGGGTGACCTCTTTCGCTGTGCGGTGCGGAGGGTGGGGGGTCAGGCGTGGGCGGGGACGTGCTCGTCCTCGGCGCCGGGGAGCCGGGCTTCCAGTTCCCGGACGAGGGGCAGCACTCGGCTGCCGAAGTACTCGACCTCCTCGTGGTAGTGGAGGAAGCCGAGCAGGAAGAGGTCGACGCCGAGCTTCTTGTAGGCGACGATGCGCTCGGCGATCTGCTCGGGGGTGCCGATCAGGCCCGTCCGGAAGCCGTCGTTGTACTGCACGAGGTCCTCGAAGGAGGAGTCCTGCCACATGCCCTTGCCGTCCGCGGTCGACTGTCCGGCCTGCTTGACCGCGGCGCCGAAGCCCTCGACGGCCTCGGTGTCGGCGCGGGCGACGATCTCGCGCAGGGTCTCGCGGGCCTCGTGCTCGGTGTCGCGGGCGATGAGGAAGCCGTTCAGCCCGAACTTCGGCGCGGGACGCCCCGCCTCGGCCGCCGACGCGCGGACGTCGTCGATCTGCTCGACCACTCCGTCGAAGTCCTTGCCGTTGGAGAAGTACCAGTCGGACACCCGGCCGGCCATGCGCCGGGCGGCGGTGGAGTTGCCGCCCTGGAAGATCTCCGGGTGCGGCCGATCGGTGGTGCGCAGGGGCTTGGGCTTGAGGGAGAAGTCACGCAACCGGTAGAAGTCACCGGCCAGTTCGGCGTGGTCCTCGGTCCAGACGCGGCGCAGCGCGGTGATGAACTCCTCGGCGCGCCGGTACCGTTCGTCGTGCTCCAGCCAGGGTTCGCCGAGGGCGGTGAACTCGTCCTTGAACCAGCCGCTGACCACGTTGACGGCGAAGCGGCCGTTGGACAGGTGGTCCGCGGTGGCGCCGAGCTTGGCGAGGACGCCGGGGTGCCACAGTCCCGGGTGGACGGCGGCGATGACCTTCAGGCGCTCGGTGGCCAGCAGCAGGGCCAGGCTGAAACTGGTGGATTCGTGCTGGTACTCGGCGCCGTAGCTCGCCATGTAGCGGACCTGGCTGAGGGCGTACTCGAAACCGTTGTTCTCGGCGAGGACGGCGAGTTCGCGATTGTAGTCGTACCCCCAGTCGGTGCGCTGTTCGATCGTGCTGGTGACCAGTCCGCCACTGACATTGGGAACCCAATAGGCGAACTTCACGGGCTGTACGGACATGCGGAACTCCTGTTGCGAATGTGCGGTGTTTCCCTGACGCCGAATTGCACAGGGCGTACTGGAGCCCTGAATTTCAGGCGGTGTGGTGAATGCGCGGCACGCGACCGTGTGACGACGGGCGTGGCGTGGGAGAAAGGCAGCCGGTCAATCAGGCCGCGGTGCAACAGGAGGCGCTGGAGACGCGGGCGAGGTCGACATGGCGTCGCCGCGTGAGGTCCAGTCGCATCTTCATGCCGACGATGCTGGCAGCAGCCGGGGCGAGCCGTCAAGGTAAACCCGACCGGTTTCGCGTCGCGGACCACTGGAATTCACGAAGGTGTGACAGGGAAACCCTTGAACGGGTCCGGGAACACGCCGCACGCTGCGAGCGTGCGAACAGAACAACTGGAGTACATAGCGGCGGTCGTCCGGCTCGGTTCGCTGCGCCGTGCCGCCGAGGAAATGCGCCTGTCCCAACCGGCCCTGAGCGAGACGGTGCGCAATCTGGAACGGGAACTCGGAGTCGATCTGCTGGAGCGCAAGCGGACCGGGGCAGCGATGAGCGCCGCGGGCCGGGAACTGCTGCCCCACGTCCTCGGTGTGCTGGAGGCGGTCGACAGGCTCAGGGCCGCGGCGGGCGAGCAGCACCGCATCAGCCGGATGGTGCGCGTCGGCACGGTCAACGCGGCGACGGTACCGCTGCTCATTCCGGTCGTGCGTGCTTTTCGCGCCACCCACCCCGTCACGCAGGTCGAGGTAGTCGGCGCGCAGCAGTCGGACATCCACCGGACCCTGTCGGAGGGCGGTTTCGACCTCGGTCTGGTCAATCATCTGGAGGGGGACGACATACCCGCCGAATTCGAGGCCACCGAGCTGCTGCGGGGCCGGCCGGTGGTGTGCGTCCGGCCGGACAGCCCGCTCGCCTCCCGACCGGTGGTGACGGTGGAGGACCTGGTCACCGAGCCGTTGATCGCGATGCGCACCGGTTATGTGATGCACCGTTACGTGCACCGGCTGCTGGACGGTCGCGCGGCGTCCTTCGCCTACTCCACCGACGGTGCCGAGATGGGCAAGCTGATGGTCGCCGAGGGCCTGGGGGTGACGGTGCTGCCGGACTTCAGCGTGTGCGGGGACCCGCTGGAGCGGGAGGGCCTGATCACGTACCGGCCGATCGCCGCGGATGCGACGCGGGTACTGCTGATGCTGCAGCGCCGCAAAGCGGAGTCGCAGCCGCAGGCGGCCCGGGACCTGCACGAGGTGTTCGTGCGAACGGCCCGGGCGCTGGGCGGCACGCTCACCGGCGCCTGCCCCCGACCGGCCGCGTCCGGGCCTTCGCCGCACTGAGCGCACCGCGGGCACCGGAGACCCGCGCCGCACCGGCCGGGAGCGGCCGATCCGCGGCACCACGCAGGCAGGCCGCTTCCCGCACGCCCGGGTCGCCGGTGACCATGGTCTTGCGGTCGACGACGAACGGCATGGGGACCGTGCCCGTCGCACATGCACGGCGCCGCGCGACGCGACTCCGCTCCGGCGGCATCGACCTCGGTGTCTCTCCGTGTATACGCGTGCACCCCCGGCCGGGTGGGCGGGGGTGCACGGTGCGTGGGGTGCGGCGGGTGGGCCGCTGTGGGGGTGGCGGTGGTGTGCCCGGCCCCCCGGGGGGTGCTGGGGGCTCAGTACCAGCCGTTGGCCTGCCAGAAGCTCCAGGCCTTGGCGGGGCTGCCGTAGCGGGAGTTCATGTAGTCCAGGCCCCACTTGATCTGGGTGGCGGGGTTGGTCTTCCAGTCGCCGCCGGCGGAGGCCATCTTG
>NZ_JBVJOT010000058.1:0-47343 GCF_055583025.1 Streptomyces sp. NPDC104831 | reverse complement strand
TCCCGCGCGTCCAGCCCCGCGCCCTCCGCCACCCGCTCCAGCAACCGCGCCGCCTGCTCCCCCAACGCCCCACCACTACGCGCCGACAACACCCAGGGCACGGGGCCCGGTGTGGCCTGCGGTTCCGGAAGGGTCCGCGTCGGGGGCTGCTCCAGGATGACGTGCGCGTTGGTGCCGCTGATGCCGAAGGAGGACACCGCCGAGCGGCGCGGCCGGTCCAGTTCCGGCCACTCCTGCGGCGCGGTCAGCAGCCGTACCGCGCCGGACTCCCAGTCGACGTGGTGCGACGGCTCGTCGACGTGCAGGGTGCGCGGGAGTACGCCGTGACGCATCGCCTCCACCATCTTGATCACACCCGCGACGCCCGCCGCGGCCTGCGTGTGCCCGATGTTCGACTTCAGCGAGCCCAGCCACAGGGGCCGCTCCCGGTCCTGGCCGTAGGTCGCCAGCAGCGCCTGCGCCTCGATCGGATCACCGAGGGCCGTCCCCGTGCCGTGCGCCTCGACCACGTCCACGTCCGCGGGCGACAACCGCGCACTCGACAACGCCGCCCGGATAACCCGCTGCTGGGACGGACCGTTCGGCGCCGTCAGACCATTGCTGCCACCGTCCTGGTTCACCGCCGAACCCCGCACCACCGCCAGCACCCGGTGCCCAAGGCGTTCGGCGTCCGAGAGGCGCTCGACCACGAGGAGACCGACTCCCTCGGCCCAGCCGGTGCCGTCGGCGTCGTCGGAGAAGGCCTTGCAGCGGCCGTCGGGGGCGAGGCCGCGCTGGCGGGAGAACTCGACGAACATGCCCGGCGTGGACAGGACGGTCACGCCGCCGGCCAGGGCCAGGGAGCATTCGCCGTTGCGCAGGGCCTGGACCGCGAGGTGCAGTGCCACCAGCGATGACGAGCACGCCGTGTCCACCGTCATCGCCGGACCCTCCAGGCCCAGCAGGTACGAGATCCGGCCCGAGGCCACGCTGGTGGTGTTGCCGGTGAGGCGGAAGCCCTCGGTGCCGTCGAGCGGGGCGTGCAGGCGCGGGCCGTACTCCATGTTCATGGCGCCGACGAAGACGCCGGTCCGGCTGCCGCGCAGGGAGGACGGGTCGATGGCGGCCCGCTCCAGCGCCTCCCAGGACGTCTCCAGCAGCAGCCGCTGCTGCGGGTCCATCGCCGCCGCCTCACGCGGACTGATCCCGAAGAACTCGGCGTCGAAGTCACCGGCCCCGGTGAGGAATCCGCCGTGGCGGGCGTAGGTGGTGCCGGGGTGGTCGGGGTCGGGGTCGTAGAGGCCGGCGAGGTCCCAGCCCCGGTCGGCGGGGAACTCGGAGATGGCGTCCGTCTCGCCGATCACGGCCTGCCACAGGTGCCGGGGCGAGTCGATGCCACCCGGCAGCCGGCAGGCCATGCCCACGATGACGATCGGGTCGTCGTCGGTGGCGGTGGTCGTGGTGGGGCGGACGTCGTGCTCGTGCCGCGGGGTGTCGAGGACGCCGGTGATCCGCTCGTGCAGGTGCGCGGCGAGGGCCTGGGGGGTGGGGTGGTCGAAGAGGACGCTGGTGGGCAGGCGCAGTCCGGTGGCGGAGACGAGCCGGTTGCGCAGCTGCACGGAGCGGGCGGAGTCGAAGCCGAGGTCGCGGAAGGTGGCGTCGGGGTCGGCGGGGGTGTCGCCGAGGGTTTCGGTGAGGTGGCCGGCGAGCCAGCGCAGGAGGAAGCCGTCCGGTTCGGTGCGGATCCGGTCGCGCAGGGCGAGCGTGGCGGAGCTGAGGTGCTGTTCGGCGACGGTGGTGGCGGGGCGTTCGTCGAGCCAGTGGCGTTCGCGCTGGAAGGCGTAGGTGGGCAGGCCGACGATGCGGGCGGCGCCGATGGTCTCGGCCCAGTCGACGTGGACGCCGGCGGTCCACGCCTCGGCGAGGGAGGTCAGCAGGGTGTGCGGTTCGGGGGTGTCGCGGTGCTGGAGGGCCACCGCGATCTCGGTGTCGGTGGGGTGGACGAGCGGGGTGAGGACGGAGTCGGGGGCGAGTTCCACGAACCGGGTCACGCCCTGCTCCCGGCAGGCGGTGATCGCGTCGTGGAAGCGGACGGTGGCGCCGACGTGTCCGAGCCAGTACTCCTCGGTCATGGCGGTGCCGGTGCGGCCGGTGACGGTGGAGACGATCGGGACGTCCGGTTCGGCGACGGTCAGGCCGTGGATGCGGCGGGCGAACTCGTCCAGCATGGGTGCGGTGAGCGGTGAGTGGGCAGCGTTGCGCACCCGGAGCCGGGTGGTGCGCCGGCCGTCGGCCCGGAACCGGTCGGCGATCCGGGTGACGGTGTCCTCGGCGCCGGACAGGACGACGGCCCGGGGGCCGTTGATGACGCCGATGGAGACGTCGTCGATGCCCTGGAGGGCGGCGGTGGCCTCGTCCTCGGTGGCCTCCACGGCGATCATCGCGCCGCCGGGCGGCAGGTCCTCCATCAGGGCGCCGCGGGCGGCGGCGAGGGCGGCGGCGTCGGCCAGGGAGAGGGAGCCGGAGACGTGCGCGGCGACGATCTCGCCGAAGGAGTGGCCGACGAGGAGGTCCGGTCGGACGCCCCAGGAGGTGACCAGGCGGTACAGGGCGACCTGGAAGGCGAAGAGGGCGGGCTGCATGTACCGCATGCCGTCGAGGGCCGTCGCGGCGTCCTCGCGTTCGCCGAAGAGGACCTCGCGCAGTCCGAGCGCGGGGTCGAAGTGGTCGAGCACCTCGTCAAGGGCGCGGGCGAAGACGGGGTGGGCGTCGTACAGTTCGCGCCCCATGCCGATGTGGTGAGCGCCGCCGCCGGCGAAGAGGAAGGCGGTCTTGCCCGGGGTCGCGGCCACGCCGGTGACGGCCTCGTCGTGGAGCCGGGTGAGGCGCGTGGTGAGGTCGGTCCGGTCGGTGCCGACGACGACGGCGCGGTGTTCGAGGGCGGAGCGGGTGACGGCGAGCGACAGGGCGATGTCGGCGGCTTCGGCTTCGTGGTCGTCCTGGAGGTGGCCGAGGAGTCGTGCGGCCTGGGCGTCCAGGGCGCGGCCGGTGCGGGCGGACAGGACCCAGGGCACGGGGCGGCCGGTGGTGCTGGGGGGTGCCGTGGGGGTGTGGGGCCGGCCGGTGTAGGGGCCCTCGGTGAGGACGACGTGGCAGTTGGTGCCGCCGACGCCGAAGGAGCTGACGCCCGCGACGAGGGGGGCGTCGGAGTCGGGCCAGGCGCCGAGTTCGGTCTGCACCCTCAGGTTGAGTTCGTCCAGCGGGATCGCCGGGTGGGGGGTGTGGAAGTGGAGGGTGGGCGGAAGCTGCCGGTGGCGTACGGCGAGGGCGGCCTTGAGCAGGCCCACGATGCCGGCGGCGGCTTCCAGGTGGCCGATGTTGGTCTTGACCGAGCCGACGCGCAGCGGACGGCGGTCCGTGCCGCGGCCGAGGACGGCGGAGACGGCGGCGGCCTCGACGGGGTCGCCGACGGGGGTGCCGGTGCCGTGCAGTTCGACGTACTGCACCGCCTCCGGGCTGATCCCCGCGTTCGCGTAGGCGCGGCGCAGGACGTCCTGCTGGCCCCGGACGTCGGGGTCGGTGAGCCGGTCGCCGCCGCCGTCGTTGTTGACGGCGCTGCCCTGGATGACGCAGTGGACGGGGTCGCCGTCCGCGATCGCGCGCTCCAGCGGCTTGAGCAGGACGACGCCTCCGCCCTCGCCGCGTACGAACCCGTCGGCGCTCGCGTCGAACAGTGCGCACCTGCCCCGCACGGACAGGGCGCCCAGTCCGGCGGTGGCGACCATGCCGTCCGGTGCGAGGATCAGGTTGACGCCACCGGCGAAGGCCAGGTCGGACTCGCCGCGGCGGATGCTCTCGCAGGCCAGGTGGACGGCGACGAGCGAGGAGGCCTGTGCCGCGTCGACGGCGAGGCTGGGGCCTCGCAGGCCGAGGGTCCAGGAGACGCGGTTGGCGATGATGGCGCGGTGCCGGCCGGTGAAGTCGTGCGCTTCGCCGCGGCCGGTCCGCTCCCGGGAGGCGAGGGTGGCGTAGTCGTCGGAGGAGACGCCGACGAACACACCGGTGCGGGAGCCTTGGAGGCGGTCGTCGCGCAGGCCGGCGTCCTCCATCGCCTCCCAGACGAGTTCGAGGGCGAGCCGCTGCTGCGGGTCCATGGCGGCGGCCTCGTCGGGGTGTACGCCGAAGAAGGCGGCGTCGAAGGAGCCGACGTCGTCGAGGAAGCCACCCCGCCAGGACGCGCGACCCGGGCCCCGGTCCGCCGGCCAGGAGGTGACGGCGTCGGTTCCCTCGGTGAGCAGGCGCCAGAACGCGGCCGGGTCCGCTGCCGCGGGGACGCGGCAGGAGATGCCGATCACCGCGATGGCCGTGTCACGGGAGCCGTCGATCACCTGGTCACCAGACATGGATGGCTTCATGGCGGAAGTATCCGTGTGCGGCCGGGGCGCGGCTTCTGCCAGAGGAACGGGCCCGGCGCCAGGGCTTCGGTACAGGTCGCGGCGGCCGGTCCAGGACTTTCGGTCAGGTCGGCTTTCGGCCAACCACCGTGCCGGGCGCGCCCGTTGGTATGCGGGCACGCCGAGGGGGGGCCTGTCCGCGGACAGGCCCCCCGGTGCCGGCGCTGGGGCGTGCCTCAGCCGGCGGCGGACGCGATGAGCTGCGCCCGGGACGCCATGTGTGCCTTGGCGAGCACGTTGGACACGTGGAACTTGATGGTCTTCTCGCTGAGCCCGAGCTGGCGGGCGATCTCCTTGTTGGCCAGGCCGCGCCGTACGAGGGCGAGCACCTCGGACTCGCGTGAGGTCAGGGGCGTGTGGGTGGGCACGAGGGACAGACGGCGGGGCGGGGTGGCGCGGACGCAGCGCAGCAGTGAGCCGCTGAGGCCGGGTGAGACGTAGCCGCTGCCGTCCTGGGTTCGGCGGACCGCCGTGACGAGTTCCTCCTCCGGGTCGTCGGAGTGGACGAGTGCGGTCACGTCGGCGTGGGCGCTGCGGATCCAGTCCGCGGCGGTGTCCGCGTCGGCCACGACGACCACCACGCCGGCGTGGAGGCGGACCAGGTCGTGGGTGTCTTCGTGCGACCGCGCCGGGCTGTCGACGAGGACGACGACGTCGGGTGCGCACCGTGCGGCGACCGAGACGAGTTCGCCGAGGTCTCCTGCCTCGCCGACCACGATCAGTCCCGGGTCCTGCTCCAGTGCCGCACGCATACCCAGGCGCGCGTAGGGATGTCGATCACATACAACGATCCGTGTCTGGGGTCGACTTTCCAAGTTTTTCCGCTTTCCTGCTTGAAGTGGAATTCACGCAGGGGTGAGAACGCGTCCCGGAATACCGGTTCCGGGAGTTTTTGGGCACGGCTTTTCCGGACGGCGGCATGGGAAAGGAAATGCCGGAATGCTCCCGCGGAAAGGCGCGGTGGTCCGTTCCGTGTGTGCGGTGAATACCGTGTCCGGGCCGTCGGCCGCCGCTTCGCACCGGCGGCCGACGGGAATGCGTCGGGCCGGCGGGAGGCACGGCCCGCGGTGCACGGCGTACTCGACCCCCGTCTACGGCCTCGTCAGTGCGAGGCGACCTGGTCCGTGACGCCGATCGCGCCGACCGGACACAGCTGGGCGGCCGTCTCCACCGACGCGCGCAGGTGCTCCGGCGGCTGTGCGTCGCGCAGCGTCACCAGTCCGTCCGCGTCGTCCTGGTCGAAGACGTCGGGCGCGGTCACCACGCAGTTGCCGGAGCCGCAGCACAGCTCCCTGTCGACTGTGATCCGCATGGCCCTCACCAGGTCACCGGCAGCTCGGCCACACCGAAGGTGACGGCCATGGGTCGCTTGGGCACGTCCGCGAGGGTGGTCTCGGAGCGCAGCGTGGGGAACCGCCGGGCCAGTTCGACCAGGGCGATGCGCAGTTCGGCGCGGGCCAGCGGCTGGCCGATGCACTGGTGCAGGCCGAAACCGAACGCCATGTGGCGGTGGGCCTCGGGCCGTGCCGGGTCGAACAGGCCGGGGTCGTGGAAGACGGAGGGGTCGCGGTTGGCCATGGAAAGCATGGCGACGACCCCCTCGCCGGCCCGGATGGTCCGGCCGCCTATCTCGGCGTCCTCCAGGGCCAGCCGGGGCAGGCCGGTGCGGACGACGGTGATGTAGCGCAGCAGTTCCTCGACCATGCCCGGGGCCACGGCGGGGTCGTCGCGCACGGCCTGGAGGCTCTCGGGATGCTCCAGGAGGGCGAGGGCGGACAGCCCGATCATGTTCGCGGTGGTCTCGTGGCCGGCGACGAGCAGCAGCATCGCCATGCTGAGCAGCTCGTCCTCGCGCAGTTCGCCGGGGACCACGCGCTCGGCCACCAGCCTGCTGAGCAGGTCGTCGCCGGGTGTCGTCCGCTTGAACTTGATCAGTTCGCCGAGGAAGCCGCTGAGCGCGCCGAGGGCGGCCTCGACCTCCTCGGGACCGGAGTTGCGGTCCATGATCGCGCGGCTGTGGAGCTGGAAGAAGTCGTGGTCGGAGTAGGGGACCCCGAGCAGGTGGCAGATCGTCATGGACGGCACCGGCAACGCGAAGTCGTTCATCAGGTCCGCGGGCGGACCTGCGGCCCGCATGCGCTCCAGCGCCTCGACCACCGTCTCCTCGATCAGCGGCTCGATCCGCCGGATGTTCTTGATCATGAACTCGGCGGTGAGCATGCGCCGGAAGCGGCTGTGCGCCTCGCCGTCCATGAAGATGAACAGGCCGGAGGCGTCCTCCTGCTTCGGCGGGATCGGGTTCAGTACCGGAAAGCCGGGACGGTACTGGTCCGAGCTGAAGCCCGGATGGCGCAGCAGCTGGCGGACGTCCTCGTGCCGGGTGACCAGCCACGCCCAGCCCCCGAACGGAAGCCTGACCCTGCCCGTCGGTCCGCCCAGCCGGGCCTCGTCGTCCGGCATGACGGGAATGAAGGGATTGCTGTCCGGACCGATGAAGGGGAAAGCTGGTAGCTCTGTGACATCAACGCTCGACAATTCCGTCAATTCGACCCCCGTAGAACTGCGTTGAAATGACGGATTAACCCTAGCAAGAAACCGGCCAAATATTGGCTGTGACCTGGGTCACAGACCGTTGAGTACGCTCCGGTGTAGGCGCCATCCGGGGGATGCGTCCCCTTTCGGTAAAACGGGCGTCAACATCCGGAAAACTTCGGCGGGGGCTTGGTGCATCCGGTGCGTGGGATAAAAATGGCCCGCCGGAAAAAATGCGCAGCTCAAAGCCGTCCCGACCGGTCCCGCCGCGAGCGGACGCCGTCTCCCCGGGGCGCGGGGGCCGTAGGCGAGCGCGGGATCCGGAGGCCGGTGGCGAAGGTGTGGTCACCGGCCTCCGGATCCGGTCAGGCGGCGGCCGGAAGGGCGAAGCGCACGCCGGTCAGCCCCTCCGACAGCTCCCACAGCCGGTTGCCGGTCGCCGGGTCGGTCGCGCGGGGGGCCAGCTGCACCTGCTTGGGCGCGCCCCGCAGTTCGGCCACGCCGTCCGGCCCGAACAGCTCGCCGCCGCGCACACCGTCGGCGGTGGCCGCGTACAGCTGCGGCAGGGCGCCCTGGTCCGGGGCCTGGGCGAGCGGCAGCAGCAGGCGGCCGAAGAGGAATTTCACCATGCCGACGGGGGCGGCCGTCTGCAGGTTGGTGGCCGTGTACCCGGGGTGGGCCAGCACGCTGCGGACCGGGCTGCCGGCCGCGCTCAGCCGCCGGTGCAGCTCCCAGCCGAAGACGGCGTTGGCCAGCTTGGACTGGTTGTAGTAGCCCATGGGCGAGTACGAGCGCTCACCGGTCGGATCGTCGAAGAACAGCTTGGCCTGGCGGTGGTTGGTGGAGGTCACCGTGACCACGCGGGGGTCCTCGCCCTGCGCCAGCCGGTCGAGCAGCAGCCCGGTGAGGGCGAAGTGACCGAGGTGGTTGGCGGCGAACTGCACTTCCTGGCCCTGCGCGGTGAGCGTCCTGGGCGGCGCCATCACGCCGGCGTTGTTGACGAGCACGTCGGGGCGCACACCGTCGGCACGCAGCCGGTCGGCGAACGCGCGGACCGAGTCCGGGTCGGACAGGTCCAGCCGCCGCACCTCCGCCCGGGCCCCGGACACGCCGGCCGTCACCTCCGCGACCGCCCGCCGCCCCTTGGCCTCGTCCCGCACGGCGAGGATCACATGGCCGCCCTTGCGCACGAGCGCCCGGGTGGTCGCCAGACCGAGGCCGCTGTTCGCTCCGGTGACGACGAACACCCGTCCCTTCTGGTCCGGGATCTGATCGGCGGTCCAGCGCTTCTGACTCGTCATACGGCTCACCGTGCCTTACCTGTCACCAAGTGTCAAGTGTGACACTCTGGGCCAGCAGCGGCACGGCGGATACGATGGGTGGATGACTTCCCGCCCTGTAGGAACCCTGGCCCAGCGCAAGCGGCAGCTCGTCGCGGACGAGTTGACCCAGGCGGCGCTGGGTCTGCTGGCGCGCGGCGGATTCGACGCGGTCACGGTGGACGAGATCGCCGCCGCCGCGGGGGTGTCGAAGCGGACGTTCTTCCGGTACTTCGCGTCCAAGGAGGACGTGGTCGTGCAGTTCCTGACCGGGCTGGGCGCGGCCATGCGGGAGGAGCTGGCGGGCCGTCCGGCGCCGGAGCCGCCGTCCACGGCCCTGCGGCACACGGTGTGGCGTTCCATCGACGCCTGCGCGGGCGAGACCGAACGGACCCTGAGCGTGGTGCAGTTGATCCTCGGGACCCCGGCCCTGCTCGCCCGTTTCCTGGAGCGGCAGGCCCAGTGGCGCGAGGAGCTGGCGGCGGAGGTGGCCGGACGCCTCGGCCTCGACCCGGTGACGGAGCTGTACCCGCGGCTGGCCGCGGGGATGGCGCTGACCGCCTTCCACACGGTGCTGCAACGGTGGAGCGAGAGCGACGGCACGGAGGATCCCGCCGCACTGACCGACCGGTGTTTCGCGGTCATCGCGCCGGCGCTGGACGCGGTGCCGGGCGAGTAGGCCGTCGGGGGCGTCAGGACCGGACGGCCCGCGCGCCGAACGGCGTACGTACGGGCGCGGACGTCGCACGGCTTGCGGGCACGGGTGCCGAACGGCTTGCGGGCGCGGGTGCCGCGCGCGCTCAGGCGACGGACACGCCTGAGACGCCAGGTCCCGGCCGGCCGCCTCGTCCGGCGCCCGGACCGGGCCTGGCGCGGGTGCTCACCAGGCGCTCAGGACGACGCGTCCGCCCCGGCGCCCGCCGTCTCGCGGGCGGGCACGGTCGCCGTGGCCTCGCGGGCCCAGGCCGCGCGCCGCCCGGCCAGCCGGCAGGCGACACAGCCGGGGTGACCCTGCCGCGCGGACTGGTCGCGCACGCCCAGGGGGTGCTGCTCGGCGGGCCGTACCCCCGGCGGCTTGCCCCAGCCGGCGAGGTGGAGGACCCATGTGACGACCACTGCCGCCACCGTGAGGGCCAGGCCCAGCCAGATCCCCGGGCGCCAGCCGCAGACGCCGACACCGATCACCGCGGTGCCTATGGTCGCCACGGTGCAACCGGTCCATCCTGCCACCGTGTGGCCTTCGTCGTGTGCGCTCACGTGCCCCCTCCTCGCGCCGCCGGAATCGGCCTGTTCGCGTCATGGCCGGACTGCGGCACTCGACCTAAAATAACTTAGCGAGTAAGGAATCTATCCCAGGGGCCAAGGGAGTCGCAATGGAGGCCCCGCAGCGGAGATCTGACGTTCCCTCAGAGACGATCCGCGCACTCGGCGACCTCGTCGCGGCCAGCGTCGTCGGGCAGCAGGAGTTCGCCCGGAGCCTGGGGCTGAGCATGATGGACCTGATCTGCCTCGCCCACGTCCTCGCGGCCGGGGACTGTCCCGTCACCGCCGGCGACCTGGCCGCCCGCGCCCACGTGACCACGGGCGCGGTGACCGGCATCCTCAACCGCCTGGAGCGCGGCGGTTTCGTCACCCGCGAGCCCGATCCCGCCGACCGCCGCCGCGTCCTCGTCGCCGCAGTCCCGGCCGCCGCGGACCGGGTCCGCACCGCCTACGGCCCCTACTACGCACGGCTCACCGAACTGTGCGCGCAGTACACCCCGGCCGAGATCTCGATCGTCACCGACTGGTTCACCCGCGCGGCGACGGTGACACGCACGTATCTGGAGGAGTCCTGCGAGCCGTAGCCCGAGAGCGCTGACGCGGCACGGACCTGCCGTGCCGCACACCGTGAACAGCCGGGCGGTTGCGGCCCCGGGACGCCGAACCGCGCGCCTCCCCCCGAATCCCCCCGGCGACAAGGGCGTTCACAGGCGCGGCTCGGCCCAGACGTCGGGCGGGACGATCCCGGTGGAGCGGCCGTGCGGGTCGAGGAGGTGGCCGAGGAGCTTGTCGTGGCGCAGGGTGATGACGCGGTCGACGATGTCCAGGCCCGGGTGGGCGTCGGCCAGCCGGGTCTCCAGGCGCAGGACGTCGTCCACGCGGTGCAGTCCGGCCTGGAGGACGAGGTTGTGCGGGCCGCTGACCGCGGCGCAGTTGCGGGTCTCGGGCCGGCGGACGAGCGCGTGGCCGACCTCGGGGAGGTCGGACGGCGGGACCTTGGCCCAGAAGGTGACGGCGACCGGCCAGCCGCCGAGGGGGCGGGCGAAGTCGCAGCGGAAGCGCAGGACGTCGAGGCGGACGAGCTGCTCCACCCGGCGTTTGACGGTGGACAGGCTGACCCCCAGGTGGGCGGCGAGGCTCTGGTAGGAGGCACGGCCGTCGAGCACCAGCCGGCCGAGCACGGCCCGGTCGAACGGGGTGATCTCGCGGTGTCCTTGGCGGGGCGCCCGGACGGCGGGCGGTGCGGTCAGCCGGGTGCGCTGGGCGGCGTCGAGGGCGGCGATGCGCCAGCGGCCGCCCTCGGTGAACATGTGGGTGACGATCCTGGCGCGCACCGCGGTGACGCCAGGGACCTCCGGGAGCAGGTCGAGGACGTAGCGCGACAGCGCGGGCAGGCCGGCGGTGGCGACGGTCGCGAGGATGTCGTGGTCCGCGGCGGCGCGTTCGATGGTCAGCATGTGCGGGTGCCTGCCGAGCGCCTCGACCGTCCGGGCGGTGGCTCCCGGGGCGCAGTCGATCCGGACGAAGGCGAGGCACAGTTGGTCCAGCAGCCGCGGTCCGGGCGAGAGCCCCACCCAGACCGTGCCGGGCCCGGCGAGGCGCCGGAAGCGACGGGCGACGGTGACCGGGTCCACGCCGAGGACCCGGCCGAGTTCGGTCCACGACGCCCTGGGCCGAAGTTGCAGGGCGTGGATCAGCGCCAGGTCGTCCTCGCTGAGCGGCTTCGCCGATTCCTGCGTCCGGGGCATCTGTGTGGCGAGAATCCTGCGTTTCGTGGGTGTGTGGGGCTGCCGCTCCCACTGTAGGGCCCAAGGCCCGCCCCGACGGGCCGTACCGCAGACAGCGAAGCACCGGGGAGCCGGATCGATGACCTATGCCGACTACCAGTACGAGATCTACCTCGACGGGCTGCGCGGAGTGCTGCCCGGCCTGCCGATGACCTACGCGGACCTCGAACCGCCGGCCCAGGCGGCGATGCCGCCGTCGGTCCGCTCGTACGTGGCCGGGGGCGCCGGCGACGAACGCACCCAGCGGGCGAACGTCACCGCGTTCGAGGGATGGGGTCTGGTCCCGCGCATGATGGTCAGCCCGGCCCGGCGCGACCTGTCCGTGGACCTGTTCGGCCTGCGCCTGCCCACGCCGCTGTTCCTGGCACCGGTCGGGGTGATCGGGCTGTGCACCCAGGACGGCCACGGCGACCTGGCCGCCGCGCGGGCCGCCGCCCGCACCGGCGTGCCCATGGTCGCCTCCACCCTCACGGTCGACCCGATGGAGGACGTGGTCCCCGAGTTCGGCGACACACCCGGCTTCTTCCAGCTCTACACCCCCGCCGACCGGGAGGTGGCGGAGAGCCTGGTGCGCCGGGCGGAGGGCGCCGGGTTCCGGGGCATCGTGGTCACCCTCGACACCTGGATCCCCGGCTGGCGGCCGCGGGATCTCAGGGACAGCAACTTCCCCCAGCTGCGCGGCCACTGCCTGGCCAACTACTTCTCCGACCCGGTCTTCCGCTCCCGGCTCGCCAAGTCCCCGGAGGAGGACCCGGCGGCCGCCGTACTGCACTGGGCGCAGATCTTCGGCAACCCTCTCACCTGGAACGATCTGCCCTGGCTGCGGTCGATGACCGATCTGCCGCTGATCCTCAAGGGCATCTGCCATCCCGACGACGTCCGCCGCGCCAAGGACGGCGGCGTGGACGGCGTCTACTGCTCCAACCACGGCGGCCGGCAGGCCAACGGCGGTCTTCCCGCGCTCGACGCCCTGCCCGGCGTGGTCGAGGCCGCAGACGGCCTGCCCGTCCTGTTCGACTCCGGCGTACGCACCGGGGCCGACGTCGTCAAGGCCGTCGCCCTGGGCGCCACGGCCGTCGGCATCGGCCGCCCCTACGCCTACGGCGCGGCTCTCGCCGGCACCGACGGCATCACGCACGTCCTGCGCGCCCTGCTCGCCGAAGCCGACCTGCTCATGGCCGTCGACGGCTACCCCGCCCTCGCCGACCTCACCCCCGAGGCCCTGCGCCGCGTCCGCTGACCGGCGGCGCCGGCCGTGCGCTGTCGGTCGGCGGACGCACCCGGACCCAGCCGCGCGGCCGGCGCGCGGGCCGCCGTGCGCCGTCGGTGGAGCCGGCAGGCGACGGCACTCCCCCGGCGTCGGGCGGGGGCGGTGCCCGGCCGGGTGGCCGGCCGAGCGGCGGTGCCGACGGCCGCCGCTTGCGGCAGGAGCCGGGGACGGGGCACGGCGCCGGGGTGGCCGGGGCGGACGACGGTGGCACCGGCCGGAGCGGTGGCATGCCTTGCACCCCGTCGCAGTCACCTGTCAAGATGGTGATGTGAATCTTGATCATGTCTTCGTGTGCGGGCACCCGGCACTCGACTTCGCGGCCACGCTGCGCGCCCGGCGCTCGGCCCGCTTCGAGATGTTCGTGACACCGGACCGGCTCACCGCCTGGTACCTGGAGTCCGGGCTCGTGGACGCGCTCACGCCCTGCGAGGAGGACGACGTCCGCGAGGCGGTCGCGGTGCGCGAGGCCGTCTACCTGCTGGTCACCGACCGCCGCCTCGGCGAGGACTTCGACCGGCAGGCGCTCGCGGTGCTGAACGCCGCCGCGCGCCAGACCCCGGCGACACCGCAGCTCACCCCGGCGGGCCGGCACACCGAGGCGACGCCCGGCCAGGCCCTGGCCACCGTCGCCCGGCAGGCCGTGGAACTGCTCAGCGGCCCGGACGTGCCGCTGCTCAAGGAGTGCGGCAACCCCGAGTGCACGCGCATCTACATCGACCGCTCCCGGGGCATGCGCCGCCAGTGGTGCGGCATGGAGTCCTGCGGCAACAAGATCAAGGCGGCGGCCTACCGCGCCCGGAAGAAGACGGCGCCCGTCGCGGCCGGAAGCTGATCCGGCGGGCACGGGCGCCCGTACGAGGGACGGTTCAGGCGATACGAGCACCCGGCGTGGCGTCGCCCGCGATGATGAACGCGGACGGACCGGCCCCCGAGGCGGGGGAACCCGTGGCGGACTCGCGGCCGGCGGAACGCGAAGGAGAGCGACCCCGATGAGCATCCCCGGCCAGGCCGGCTCCGCGGACACCCCCTTGCACGCACACCAGTGGGCCGACATCGGCCGTCTCGCCGCACTGTTCACCACGCTGGACACCGCGCGCGGGATGACCCCGGAGCAGCAGTGGACGCTGCAAGCGCTCAAGATCTCCGAGGAGGCGGGCGAGACCGCGCAGGCCGTGATCGGCGCCTGGGGCACCAACCCCAGGAAGGGCCGGAGCCATACCTGGCGGAACGTGCAGGAGGAGGTCGCCGACACCGCGATCACCAGCCTGGTGGCGCTGTACCGGATGCTCGGCGAGGAGGCTCCCGCGTTCTTCGCCGCCGTACTCTCCGAGAAGTCCGCGAAGTTCCTTCCCTGAGTCCCCGGTTCGCGGGAAGGCTGCCGACGGCCGCGGCGCCCTCCTCCCCGAGCGGCCCGGCAGGCTGCCGCCTGAAAAATCATGTGCCTCCGCGCGAACGGTAGTTGATAATCCTCGCGTGGCCACCATGAACGTCGACGGGGCGGAACACGGCCCGACCCTCCCGTCCTCGCTGACCGCGTCGGCCCGGCGCGGCTTCGACGCGATCCCGCCGACGGCACTGGTCCTGCTCGGCATCGTCAGCGTTCAGGTGGGCTCGGCGCTGGCCAAGCACCTGTTCGACGCGGTGGGCAGCTTCGGGACCGTCGCGCTGCGCCTGTTCTTCGCGGCGGCGGTGCTCGTACTGCTGTGGCGGCCCTCGCCGCGCATGCCCCGCCGCACCTGGGCGGTGGTCCTCGGCTACGGCGTGACGCTCGGCTTGATGAACCTGTGCTTCTACCTGGCGCTGTCCCGGATCCCGCTGGGGATCGCGGTGACCACCGAGTTCCTCGGGCCGCTGGCGGTGGCGCTGGCCGGGTCGAGGCGCTGGCCGGACGCCCTGTGGGCGGTGCTCGCGGCCGGCGGCGTGGTCCTGCTGATGGAGGGAGGCGGCGCCCTCGATCCGGTCGGCCTGCTGTTCGCCCTCGCCGCCGGCACGTGCTGGGGCCTGTACATCCTGGTCGGTGCCGCGCTGGGCCGCCACACCTCGGAGGGCGGCGGTCTGGCCCTCGGGATGGCCGTCGCGGCATTGATCGCCGTGCCGTTCGGCGTGGCCGACAGCGGGACGGCGCTGCTCCAGCCGTGGGTCCTGCTCGCGGGGCTCGGCGTGGCGCTGCTGTCGTCGGTGATCCCCTACTCGCTCGACCTGGAAGCGCTCCGCAAGGTCCCCCCGCACGTGTTCGGCATCCTGATGAGCCTCGAACCGGCGATGGCGGCACTCATCGGCCTGGTCGTCCTCCGGGAATCGCTGCACTGGACGCAGTGGATCGCCGTCCTGTGCGTGGTGGCGGCGTCGGCGGGCGCCACCCGCGGCACCCGCGCCGACGGCTGACCCCGGACGCACCGGCACCGCCCGCGGCGGCCCAGCCACCGCGCCGCCCGGTCGGTCACCGGCCGGCTCAGGCGAACGCCGACCGCGCCGCCGCGTGGAACTGGACGTACTCGATGGTCGCCCCTCCGGGGTGCCGGACGGTGAGGTTGCGGCCGGTCGGGACCTCGTTGGGGCCGTCGAGGATCTCGCCGCCGTGCCGCTCGGCGAGGCGCAGGACCTCGTCGATGGACTCGACGATCGTGGTGGCGTGGGTGCCGCGGTAAGGGGCGAGGGCCTCCTCCGTGCCCGCCAGGAGCAGATAGCCGCCCACACTCGCGAGTTCCAGGTCGCGGTAGGCGAACCGGAGTCCCGGCTGCTCCCCGGTCAGTTCGACGAAGGTGGGCAGGGCCGCGTCCAGGTCGTCGACGTAGACGCGGGCGAGGGTGGCAAGCACGGACACGGTCATCCCCTAGGTCATTTCGACTTTCCCGAAACGTGGAAGTGATCGGCATACTACGGGTTCGAGGGAGCGGACACGACGGAGGGCCGGTGCGGCAACACCACGACGAAGACGGCGACTTGGCCGCCGTACTCCATGCCCTGGGCGATCCGGTGCGGCTGGCACTGGTCCGCCGGATGGCCGAGGACGGCGAGAGCGCGTGCAGTCCGGACGGCATGGACGTGCCCCGGTCGACGCTGTCCAACCACTGGCGGATCCTGCGCGAAGCCGGGATCACCGAGACCCGCCGGGCGGGAAAGGCCCGCCTGATGACACTGCGCCGCACCGATCTCGACGCCCGCTTTCCGGGGCTCCTCGCCGCCGTGCTGGGCGAGGACGGGCGCTGAGCCGGCTCCGACCCGCCGAAACCGGTCCCCGGCCGCCCGGGCGCCGCCCACGCACACGGCCGACCGCACTCTTCCGCCCAGAACACGGCGCCGGCCGGAACCGAGGGGGCCGCACCGCTCAGGGGGCCCCGGCCGGCTCTCCGCCGGCCGACGCCGCGCCCAGGAGGACCCCGAGGCGCCGAAGACCCGGTACCGGGGCCACGCCGGGACGGTCGGTGCGATGACGGCGCTCCCGGCTCACCGCCGAAGTGCGCCTCGCAGGCACGACATGCGGTCCGAGGCCCTGGACGGGCTGGAACGCGCCCTGGACGCGATCGTCCTGCCCGGCTGCCGCACGCGAACGGCTCCGCCCTTCCGGCCCACGCCGCAGACGGAGGGAGGCTCCGGCCAGGCCGTCCGGCGCGGTGGGCCGCCGACGTACGACTGAGGCGGACCGAGCGGTACATCGGGGTCGCCGGTGCGGGTCCGCCGGTGCCCGGACAGCGGATACGCCTCGCGCTACGCCGCCGCAAGCCCGGGGCCCGGCCTCTCCGCCTCCCGGGGCGGCACCGGCCCGGTGGGCGGCGCGGTCCCGGACGAAGACCCGCGCGCCGCCCCGGCCCGTGACAGCTCGGGCGGACGACGCCGCGAGAGGAACTCCCGTGTCAGGCCGGGACGGCGTCCGTCCCGTTCATCTGCCCTCGCCGCACCCGGTCACGCCGTGGCCGTCCACGACGCACTCCACCTCCACGGCCTCCGCCGCGCCCCCGTCATGCTGCGCCGCCGGGCCGAGAAGAGTCTCGATGACCGCCCGGAGATACCGCTCCAGCTTGGCGTCCGGCGCCGACTGCAGGGCGGGGGGCCGGATCTCCGTGAGCACGAGGCTGGTGCCGAGCACCCACGCCGCCAGGAGTTCCGCCCTCAGGTCGGCGTCGGGCCCGCCGAGGCGGGCGGCCAGGCGCGTGGAGAACACGTCGGTGAAATCGGCCCGCAGTTGCGCGAAGGCCGCGTCCCTGCCGGAGGACCGCAGCACCGAGAGCACCGGGTGGGGGAAGTCCCCGTCCTTCGGCGCCCCCAGAAGCAGCGCGCAGAACCAGTCGGGTATCGCCTCCACCGGCTCCTGGAGCAGCGGCTCGAAGATCTTGCCGGCGCCTGTCACGTCGTTGAACAGCGCTTCCTTCGAGCCGAAGTAACGGTAGACGAGCGCCGCGTCCACCCCCACGTCGCCCGCGATGTCGCGCACGCTGGTGCCCTCGTATCCGTACTTGCCGAACCGGAAGGCCGCGGCGCTCCTGAGCGCCGTACGCGTGGCCGAGGCCGAGCGCCTGCGGGCGGGCCGGTCGGCCACCGCCTTCGACGCCTCGCCGTTGTGTACTCCCGTCACGTCACAAACCTCCATCGCCGGCGGTCCGCCCGCCAACCGCCCATGTTCCAGCCTGGGGCGGCTGGCTCAAAGTCACCGATCGTTGTCATCAATCGTTGACTTCTGTTCGCGTCGCGTGCCATACCTGAACGGGTCAACGATGGATGACTTCACTGCGCACTGTCCCAGGGCCGTACGACGGAGTCGGCCCGTTCCAGGTCGCCCGCGCGGCACGGCGGCACGCGTCCCCCGCGTGCCCCGGACGCCGCGACGCGGGCCCCCTCGACCGGAAATGGTGATCTTCTGTGTCTGCTCAACGCGTCGCCGTGGTCGGAACCGGCTACGTAGGACTGACCACGGGTGCCTGCCTCGCCTCCCTCGGCCATGCGGTGGTGTGCGCGGACGCCGACCCCCGCAAGGTGGAGCGGCTGCGCGAGGCCCGGGTGGACATCCTGGAACCCGGCCTGCCCGAGACCGTCCGGGACGCCCTGGAGGCGGGCCGGCTGGAGTTCACCGGCGACACCGCGGCGGCCGTCGCCGACGCCGAGGTGGTCTTCCTGTGCCTGCCCACCCCCATGGGCGCGGGCGGTGCGGCCGACCTCGCCGCCGTGGAGGCCGTCGCGGAGCAGATACGCGACGCACTGCCCTCCGGCTGCGTCGTCGTCAACAAGTCGACGGTGCCGGTCGGGACGAGCGAGCGCGTCGCCGCCCTGCTCGGCCGGCCCGACGTGGCCGTCGTGAGCAACCCCGAGTTCCTGCGCGAGGGCCGTGCCGTCCACGACTTCCTGCACCCGGACCGGATCGTGATCGGCGCCGCCGAACGGGACGCCGCCCGGCGGGTCGCCGGCCTGTACGCCGCGCTGGACGCGCCGCTGGTGCTCACCGACCCGGCGAGCGCGGAACTCACCAAGTACGCGGCGAACTTCTTCCTCGCGATGAAGCTGTCCTTCGCCAACAACCTGGCCACCGTGTGCGAGCGGTTCGGCGCCGACATCGGTGATGTCACCGAGGGCATCGGGCGGGACCCGCGCATCGGCTCCTCCTTCCTGCTGCCCGGGCCCGGCTGGGGCGGTTCCTGCCTGCCCAAGGACACCCACGCCCTGCTCACCCTGTGCGAACAGGCCGGGGTCGACTTCCCGTTGCTGCGCGCCACGATCGACACCAACGTCATCCATCAGCGCCGGCTGGTGGAGCGGGTCGCCGCCGCGTGCGGGCGGGGCCCGGACGGCTCGCTGCACGGGGTACGGCTCGCCCTGTACGGCCTGACGTTCAAGGCCGGCACCTCCGACCTGCGCGACTCGCCCGCGCTCGCCGTCGCCCGCCTGCTGCGCGAGCGGGGCGCCGAACTCACCGCCTATGACCCGGCGTTGTGCGACGAGCAGCCCGATCTGAGCGACCTGGCCGAACTCGCCGACGATCCGGTGCGGGCGGCGGAGGGGGCCGCGGCCTGTGTCGTCCTCACCGAGTGGCCGCAGCTGCGCGACCTGGACTGGGCGGCGATCGCCGCGCGCATGGACGGCCACGAGGTCCACGACTTCCGCAATCTGCTGGACCCGGACCGGCTCGCCCGGGCCGGGCTGAGCTGGCAGGGCATCGGACGCGCGGGCGCCCCGGCGCGGGTGGCGTGAGGCCGGACCGGGTGACCGGCATCCGGGCCGCGGGCGCCTGACGCCACGCACTGCCGGTGTGTCCGCTGTCCCGCGCACGCCGTCGTCCTCCACCGCCCGCCGCGCACCCCGGGCGCGGGGCGGGCCGCACCCGTCCGTGCCCATCAGGCCTGTGACCGGTCCGTGCCTGCCGCTCCGCCCGTGCGGCCGGGCCCCTCCCGCCCCCTCCCCTCGCACGACCGGGCCGTACCCGTCCCTCCGCCCCCGCGGCCGGGTTCGCGCAGGCCGTCGTTTCGCACGTCACCACCGCAAGTCCACGAGAGAAAGGCCCACCCCCCCATGCGCGTTCTCTGCACCACGCTCGGCAGTCCCTCGCACGGGCGTGCCCAGTTGCCCCTGCTGCGCGCCCTCGCCGAGGCGGGGCACCAGGTGCTGGTCGTCACCACCGAGGACCTCGCCCCCGTCTTCCGCGACGACGACGTGGAAGTGCGGGCCGTGTTACCGGCGTTCGACCCGGTCGGCATGCTCGGCCCGGACCTCGGTGAACTCCAGGACGGCGGCGGCGGTGAGCTGTCCCTGTCCTCGCCGGTGCTGTCCCGGCTGCTGATGCGGGCCCTGGCCGGACCCGGCGTCAAGACCCACCTGGACATCCTGCGGCCCCTCGCCCTCGACTTCCGCCCCGATCTGATCCTGCGGGACGGCATGGACATGGGCGCGGTGCTCACCGCCGAGACCCTGGGGGTGCCGCAACTGCCGACACCCTCCGGGTTCTCCAACATCCTGGAGCCCGCCGAGGTGCTGCCCCGGCTCAACGAACGGCGCCGGGAGCTGGGGCTGCCCGAGCACGACGACCCGCTGTCCGTCGTACCGCACGGCCGCGTCGACTACGTACCGCCCGCCTTCTCCTTCTCCCTGCACCTGCCGCCCGCGTTGTCGTACCGGCAGACGGTGGACGTCGAGCGGTACGGGGTGCTGCCCGGGTGGATCGCCGACCTGCCCACGGACCGGCCCCTGGTGTACGCGGCGATCGGCACCGCCCTGCCGGTGCTGCGCGAGCAGAAGGCGGGCGGGGCACCGCAGTTGCCGGTGAGGATGCCGGAGCCCGCCGAGAGCCTGACGGAGATCCTGGGGGCGGCGGCCGAGCTGGAGGACTGCACGGTGATCGTGTCGACGTCCGGGGTCCCGGTGGACACCGCGGGGCTGCCCGGGCACGTCCACGTCACCGAGCGGGTGCCGCAGCCGCTGCTGCTGGAGTCGGTGGACCTGTTCGTCACCCACGGCGGCTTCAACAGCGTCCGCGAGGCCCTGCGCACCGGCACACCGCTGGCGGTGCTGCCGCACTTCGGTGACCAGTACACCAACGCGCGGCGCGTGACCGAGCTGGGCCTCGGCGGTCACCTCGCCGACCGTGACGCGCACGGCATCGCCGACCTGTGCCGCACGCTGCTCGCCGACCCCGCGCCCCGGGCCCGGGCCCGGTCCGCGCAGCTGGCGATGCTGACGCTGCCGGACATCGGGCAGGCGGTCGCCGACCTGGAGGGCATCGCCGGGTAGCTCCCCGTCCCGGCACACAGGGGCCGTGCCCGCGGCACGGCGCGGCCCCGGCATCCTCCCCGGCCCCTACTCACCAGGACGGCATGTGAGCTCCTCCGAAACCCGACAGCAGGACGCCGCCGGGGACGCGCCCGTGCGGCTCGGCCACCGGCAGATCACCACGGTCATGTCCGGACTGGTGGTGGGCATGTTCCTGGGGGCGCTGGACCAGACGGTGGTCGCCTCCGCGCTGCGCACCATCGCCGACGACCTGCACGGGCTGACGGCCCAGGCGTGGGCGACCACCGCGTACCTCATCACCGCCACCATCGCGACCCCGCTGTACGGCAAGCTCTCCGACATCCACGGCCGGCGGCCCGTGTACCTCGCCGCGATCGGTCTGTTCACGGCCGGCTCGCTGTTGTGCGCGGGTGCCACGTCGATCTACGAACTGGCAGTGTTCCGGGCCGTGCAGGGGCTCGGCGGCGGCGGGCTGATGTCGTTGGCGATGACGATCGTCGCCGACATCACCACCCCGCGTGAACGGGGTCGCTACCAGGGCTACTTCATGGCCGTGTTCGGCGGCGCCAGCATCGTCGGCCCGCTGGCGGGCGGGGCCCTCGCGGACCGGGAGGTGCTGCTGGGCATCGCCGGCTGGCGCTGGATCTTCCTGCTCAACGTGCCGCTCGCCGCCGTGGCGGCCGTGGCGATCGTCCGCGTCCTGCGGTTCCCGCACCAGCGGGTGCGGCACCGGCTCGACTACCCCGGAGCGCTCGCCCTGGCCGTCGGGATCGTGCCGCTGCTGACCGTCGCCGAGCAGGGCCGCACCTGGGGGTGGGGTTCGCCGCCGGCGCTGCTGACGTACGCCGTGGGCGCGCTGGGACTCCTCGTGTTCGTGCTGGTGGAACGCCGGACGGGCGCGGCGGCGCTGCTGCCGCTGCGGCTGTTCGGCATCCGTGCCTTCCGGCTGGGGGTCGGGCTGCACTTCGTCGTCGGCATCGGCATGTTCGGTGCGATGACGACCCTGCCGCTCTACCTCCAGATCGTCCGCGGCATGAGCCCGATGGCGGCGGGGCTCGCCACCCTGCCCACGGTCGCCGCGAACCTCGCGGTGACGCTGCTGGTGGGCCGGCTGATCGCGCGCACCGGCCGCTTCAAGGTGCATCTCGTCGCCGGTATCGGCTCGTTCACCGCCGCGATGCTCGTCTTCGCGACCCTGCGCGTGGACAGCCCGCTGTGGCAGGCGGCCCTCGGCATGGCGCTGATGGGCGCGGGGCTCGGCGCGTCGATGCAGACGCTCACCACGCTCGCGCAGTCCGAGGTGCCCCGTGCGGACATGGGCGCGGCGACGGCCTCGGTCAACTTCTTCCGCTCCAACGGCGGCACGGTGGGCACGGCCGCCTTCCTGTCCGTTCTGTTCTCCACGGCGGGCGGGCGCATAGCCGGGCGGCTGGCCGAGGCCCGCGACGACCCGGCCTACCGCCGGCTGCTGGCCGAGCCGGACAACGCCCACGCCCTCACGGGCGTCCTGCGCCCGGGCGGCGGTGTCGACCTGGAGGACTCGGCGTTCCTGCGGGCGCTCGACCGGAGTGCGGCGCTGCCGTTCCTGGAGGGGTACGTCGCCTCGATGCGGCTCGTCTTCCTCACCGGTGCGGCGGTGTCCCTGGTCGCCTTCCTGATCGCGGCCTGGCGGGTCCCGAACCTGACGCTCGCCGACGAGTGATCCCCGCCGCCGGGCCGCCTTTGCCCCGGGTGCGCGGTGCTCAGCCGGCGCTGGTCCTGAAGCGGCGCCGGTACTCGGTGGGGGTCGTGTCGATCCGGCGGCGGAACGCCCTGACCAGGGTGTCGACGGTGCCGAACCCGCAGCCGGTCGCGATGCGTTCGAGGGTCGCGTCGGTGGTCTCCAGCTCGTGGCGGGCCCGTTCGACGCGGACGGATTCGATGTAGGCGTGCGGGGTCGTGCCCAGCTCGTTCTTGAAGATCCGGGTGAGCTGCCGGTCGCTGACGTGGGCGTGTTCGGCGAGGTGCGCGACGGTGAGCGGTTCGGCGATGTGGCGCAGGATGTGGTGGCGGAGTTCCTCGATGCGCCGGGTCGCGGCGACCTGTTCCAGCGGCACGCTGAACTGGCTCTGTCCGCTCGGCCGCTTCAGGTACATCACGAGCTGCCGGGCGACGCGCAGCGCGACGGCTTCGCCGAGGTCGTCGGCGATGAGCGCGAGCGACAGGTCCAGGCAGGCGCTGATGCCGGCGCCGGTCCACACGTTGCCCTCGCGGATGAAGATCGGATCGGAGTCGACCTCGATCGCGGGATGGTCGGCGGCCAGTTGCTGGGCGGTCGACCAGTGGGTGGTGGCGCGTTTGCCGTCGAGCAGTCCGGAGGCGGCGAGGATGTGCGCCCCGACGCACACCGAGGTGACCCTCCGGGTCCGGGGGGCGAGCTGTCGGACGCGTTCCACCACGGCCGGGTCGACGAGCGCGTGCACCCGGCGCTGGCCGTCGACCTCGACCGCGCCCGGCACCACGAGCGTGTCGATGCTCCGGGTGGTCAGCTCGTCGAAGGTGATGTCGGGCAGGACACGGACGCCGGCGGCGGTGACGGTGGGGGCCATGGTCTCGGCGGCGAGGACCACGTGATAGCCCGCCGCCTCCTCCGTCTCGCGCCGGGCGAGGGAGAACACCTCCGGGGGTCCGGTGACGTCGAGCAGGTCGACGCCTTCGAAAAGGACGATGACGATGAGTCGTTCCACGGTGTGCACGAGCCTCCCCCTGGCCGGCGACGGTGATGTCGGTTTCTGCATGCTAGACGACATTGCCGACGCGTGGGGCGGGCCGTAGCGTCTTAGGTGCAGGTCAACGCACCGAATGCACTGCTTTCTCAACTCCCTTTCCTCAGGTGGTACTCCATGCCCAGAACGACGCTGCGTCAGCTCAACGGCTTCGACGAGACGCCGGCGAAGCTCGCCGACTCAACCGTGGTTCTGATCGACTATCAGAACACCTACACGACCGGCGTCATGGAGCTGGACGGCTGGCAGCCCGCCCTCGACGCCGCCGCCCGCTTGCTGGAGCGCGCCCGCCGCGAGGGCGCCAAGGTCATCCACGTCGTCAACGACGGCGGTGAGGGCACGCCGTACGACATCCGTGCCGAGATCGGCCAGATCCACCCGAGCGTCGCGCCGGCCGACGGCGAGGCCGTGGTCGTCAAGCAGGCCCCCAACGCCTTCCACGGCACGAACCTGGGTGACCTCGTCGACGAGGCCGGCAAGAGCGACCTCGTGATCGCCGGGTTCATGACCCACATGTGCGTGGCCTTCACCGCTCAGGGTGCCTTCCTGCGCGGCAACCGGCCCACGGTCGTGGCCGACGCCACCGCCACCCGTGCGCTGCCGGTCGCGGGCGCGGAGATCGACGCCCGCCAGGTGCACCTCAGCGCCCTCGCCACCATCGCCGACCTGTACGGGGTCGTCGTGGAGACCCAGGAGGACCTCGGCTGATGAAGTCTTCGCGTATCGTCGTCGCGCTCGGCGCCGCCGCCCTGCTCGCCGCCACCGTCACCGCCTGCGGCGGGGATTCCGAGGCCGCCACCGCCAAGGACAAGCCGTCGGCACCGGCGTCCGCCGCCCGGACGAACGTCGCCGAGGACACGAAGACGCTGCGGCAGCTCAACGGCTTCGACGAGACCCCGGCCACGCTGTCCGACGCGGCGCTCATCCTCGTCGACTACCAGAACACCTACACCGAGGGTGTGATGGAACTCGACGGGTGGCAGCCCGCGGTGAACAACGCGCAGGCCCTGCTGAAGCGGGCCCGCGAGGCGGGCACCCCGGTCATCCACATCGTGGACAAGGGTTACGACCTGAAGTCGAAGGCCGGTCAGATCATCCCGGCGCTCAAGCCCGCCAAGGGCGAGCCGGTCGTCGTGAAGAGCGTCCCCAACGGCTTCCACAAGACCGATCTCGCCGAGAAGGTCGAGAAGACCGGCAAGAAGAAGGTGATCGTCGCCGGGTTCATGACCAACATGTGTGTCCTGTTCACCACGCAGGGCGCCTTCCTCAACGGCTACCAGCCGACCGTGGTCGCCGACGCCTCGGCCACCCGGCCGCTGCCGCTGAAGGGCAACCCGAACGGCATTCCCGCGCGGCAGCTCCACGAGTCCGCGCTCGCCACGGTCCAGGACCTCTACGGCGTCGTGGTGCCGTCGCAGAAGTCGCTGACCTGAGTCCGGCGGACGCGGTCCGGCCCACCGGCGCCCCCGGCGCCGGCGGGCCGGTCCGCGCGCCGGGCCGCTCCTCCCACGCTCTTCCCCCGCACCCCGCACTCCCCCACCCCTGGACTTCCCCCCACGCCTGACCCCCACGGAAAACTCCCCCCGCGCCCCCCACCTTGAACTCCCCCCACGCCTTTCCCCCCCACCCCACGGAACATCGACACCGACCACGGAAAGACGGGGCATGGCAACTCGTAGAGGATTTCTGGGTACCGTTTCGGCAGCAGGGGCGGCCACCTTCCTCACCCAGACACAGACAGCCACCAGCGCGTCGGCCGCACCGGCGGCGACCGACGAGAAGGCGGCACGGGACGCGATACGCAACGTCAACGCCGGGATGCGCGCCAACTACGCGTCCCTCAAGGCCGAGCTGATCAAGCACCTCAGCCCGGTCGTCGTCGTCCAGAACAACGCAGTCGGCGGACGCTTCACCCTGATCAACAACGGAGTGCAGGTCGAGACCGTCGACCCGGTTCCGGAGTACTTCGAACTGGCCAAGTCCATCGCCCACGTTCCGCTGGGCATCTACTCGGTGATCGCCGCCTACCTGAGCGACCAGGTGCCGAACATCCCCAACGCGAACCGCATCGACCCGCACGACCTGGACATGGTCGCGTTCAAGACCCCGGGCGACAAGGGCTGGATCACCCCGCTGAACAGCTTCCGGACCACGCTGAGTTCGGCGCTCACCAAGCTGCCCACCGCGAACCTCCCGCTGGACCTGGAGAACTCCTGCACCAAGATCCTGTCGGAGGCCGTCAAGTTCATCGACACCATCGTCAAGGCGCAGTCCTTCGACATGGTCGCCTACAACCGGTTCGCCGCGACCGTCTACCCCTCGATCCGCGTCAACATGACCTTCGCCGCCACGGCGCAGATCACCGGCATCGAGAGCCTGATGAAGCGGTGGCGCACGCAGCTCGGTGAGGCCGCGTGGAGCGACCTGTACGTCACGGTGCTGTCCATCTGGACGACGTCCGAGCTGAACCAGGCGTCCATCATCATCCGCCGCACCATGAACCAGGCGAAGGTGGACACCCACCTGATCGACCTGCCCACCGTGGAGAACCCCTCGGACCCGATCGCCGTGGCCCTGGACAACCTCGCGCGCATCGTCCAGGACAACGTCGCGGCCGAGATGGTCTTCAACACCGACCTGAAGGTCGCCGACGCCCTCAAGGGCAAGGAGGACCTGCTGTCGGACGAGATCCTCCAGCAGGTCGGCGGGACGGCGCCCGCCGCCAAGACCGCCGCGTTCGGCGCGGCCGCGGCCGGAGCCTGCCCCATCACCGGACGCACCGCGACGGTGTGACCCCCGGGACCCCGGCCGTGACGAGCCGGGCCCCGGAAGAGACCGACCGCTGAACGATCCGTGCCGCTCCTCCCCGCGACGGGCCACCGCCCGCGAGGACCGGCACGGATCTTCGGCATGTCCGCGCGTGCGTCCCCGGGGCCGCAGAGCCGGGCCTCGCGGCGTTCGCGGGTGCCGGTGCGGTGGCCGGTGTCGTGTACGGTTCGGGGCGACTGTCCTGCGGTGACCGGCGAGAATGGTCCGTCGCGCGCGGCAGTGCGGCGCCGGTGTTCCGAGGAGAGGGAGGTGGACGGCGGTGGACGGGACGAAGCGGGACGGGCACGGCTCCGCCGGGGCCCCTCCGGAGCGGGCGGCGCGGGTGCGCAACCCGCGCGGGCAGGGCGAACGGCTGCGTGAGGAGATCCTGCGGGCCGCCGGGGGGCTGCTGGAGCAGGTCGGCAGCGAGGACGCCCTCTCCCTGCGGGCGGTGGCCCGGGAGGTCGGCATCGCCACCCCGAGCATCTACCGGCACTTCGCCGACAAGACCGAGCTGGTGTGGGCCGTACTGGCGGAGCACTACGAACGGCTGGCCGCGCTGATGGCCGAGGCCGACGCCTCCGCGCCCGCCGGCGAACCGCTGGAACGGCTGCGGCACCAGCTGCGCGCGTACTGCCGCTTCGCGGTGGCCAACCCGGCCAAGTACCGCCTGATGTGCGAGATCTGGCAGACCCCGGTGGACGAGGACCGGCTGCACGGCCACCCGGCGGGGCTGCTCCTGCGCGGGCTGAGCCAGGCACTCACCCACTGCGAGCAGGCCGGCTGGCGGGTACGGGGCACCCGCGCGGAAGCCCCGTACCTGCTGTGGTGCGCGCTGCACGGCCGGGTCACGCTCTGGCAGGTCATGCCGCGCCGCAAGGACACCGCGCGGCTGGACCGGTTCGTCGACGAGCTGCTCGGCCTGCTGCTGGAACGCTGACCCGTCCCGGGTCCTCTTCGGGCATCCCCGCGGCCGGCCGCCCGCCGGCCGCCGCAGTCGCCTGACGTCACGTCATGTCTGCACCACATCACCCTGTTTCCTTCACTCCTCCTGCCGCCTCCACCGCGCCACACCCTAAGGAAACGGTCGTAAGCTAACGGGTGTTAGTCGAAGGTCCTCCCCCACAAGGAGTGGCATGACCACCACCGCACCGCTTCCGCCGCTGCCTTCCCGGCCGCCGGCCGGCTGCCCCTTCGATCCACCCGAGGGTCTCGCGCGACTGCGCCTGGAAGAGCCCCTGTCCAAGGTCGCGCTGGACGACGGCGGCTGGGCATGGCTCGCCACGCGGTACACGGACGTCCGGGCGATCCTCGGCGACGCGCGGTTCAGCTCCGACACCTCCGCCCCGGGCTACCCGGTCAGCGGGATGACCGGCGGCAGCCCGCGTCCCGGCGCCACGCGGGGCTTCATCCGCATGGACCCGCCGGAGCACACCCGGCTGCGCCGCATGGTCACCCGGGACTTCATGGTCAAGCGGGTGGAGGCGCTGCGCCCGACCCTGCAACGGCTCACCGACGAGCTGTGCGACGCGATGGAGCGGACCGACCGCCGCGAGCATCCCGTCGACCTGGTCCAGGCCCTCGCGCTGCCGCTGCCCTCGCTCGCCATCAGCCTGCTGCTGGGCGTGCCCTACGAGGACCACGACACCTTCCAGCGGCTGACCGGTACCCTGCTCTCCCGTGACCTCACCGAAGAGCAGCGCGAACCCGCCCGCCGTGAACTCCTCGCCTACATCGACCGGTTGGTGAACGCCAAGAAGGCCGGCCCGGGCGACGACATCATCAGCCGGCTCGTCGCCGAGCAGTACGCGCGGGGCGAGCTGACCCACGAGGACCTCGTGGCGTTCGCCGTGCTGCTGCTGGTCGCCGGCCACGAGACGACGGCCAACATGATCGGCCTGAGCGCCCTGTCCCTGATGCTCGACCAGGAGACCGCCGGCCGGCTGCGCGAGGACCCCACCCTGGTCCGCGGTGCCGTGGAGGAACTGCTGCGATTCCACAGCATCATCCGCAACGGCCCCCGGCGCGCGGCCCTGGAGGACGTGGAGGTCGGCGGCCGGCTCATCCGCCGCGGGGAGGGCGTCATCGTCGCCGTGCCCTCCGCCAACCGCGACGAGGACACCTTCCCCGACGCCGGCCGGCTCGACATCACCCGGGCGAACGCCCAGCACCACGTCGCCTTCGGCTACGGCATCCACCAGTGCCTCGGCCAGGCGCTGGCCCGCGCCGAGCTCCAGGTGGTGATCACCACCCTGCTGCGCCGCTTCCCCGGCATGCGTCCGGCCGTGCCGGTCGAGGAGATCCCCTTCCGCACCGACATGGTCATCTACGGCTGCCATGCCCTGCCGGTCACCTGGTGACCTCCGCCCCCGCCCCTCTCCCACCACCGAAGGAAAACCTGATGCAGATCACCATCGACGAGGCGAAGTGCTGCGGCGCCGGCCAGTGCGTGCTGGTCGCCCCCGAGGTCTTCGACCAGCGTGACGAGGACGGCATCGTCGTCCTCCTGGACGCCGCCCCGGACGCCGCCCGGCACGCCGCCGTGCGCGAGGCCGCCACCATCTGCCCCGCCGCGGCCATCGAGGTGCGCGAATGAGCGCCCCCGGCGCCCCGCGCCCCCGGATCGCCGTCGTCGGCGCGGCGGCGGCCGGGCTGGCCGCCGCCGAGGGGCTGCGCCGGCTGGGCTGGGACGGGGAGATCTCCCTGGTCGGCGAAGAACCCCACCCGCCCTACGACCGCCCTCCGCTGTCCAAACAGGTGCTGTCCGGCGCCTGGGAGCCGGAGCGCACCGCGCTGCGGGACACCGGCCGGCTCGCGGCGCTCGGCCTGGACCTCAGGCTGGGCACCCGCGCCGTCGCCTACGATCCCGCACACCGCGCGCTCACCCTCGGCGACGCCGCGCGGACCGTGCTGCGCTGCGCCGGTGTCATCGTCGCCACCGGGGTGGTGCCGCGCACCCTGCCCGGCTGTGACGCGGCCGAGGGGGTGCACGTCCTGCGCACCCTGGACGACGCCCTCGCCCTGCGCCGGCGCCTCGCCACGCCGGGCCGGCGGCTGGCCGTCGTCGGCGCCGGCGTGCTCGGTGCCGAGGCCGCCGCCGTGGCGCGTGCGCTCGGCCACCACGTCACGCTGATCGGCACCGAGGACACGGTGATGGGGCGGGTGCTGGGCCCGGAGGTCGGCCGGCTCCTCGCCGACGTCCACCGCGCCCACGGCGTCACCCTGCGCACGGGACAGGCGGTCACCGGAATCCGCCGGGAGGCTCACCGGGCGACCGGTGTCGTGCTCGCCGACGGCGCCGTGGTCGAGGCCGACGACGTCCTGCTGGCCGTCGGCTCCGTCCCGGCCGTCGACTGGCTGCGCGGCCCCGGCGCCGAGACGGCGGGCCTGGACCTGTCGGACGGGCTGCGCTGCGACGAGTTCTGCGCCGCGGCCCCCGGGCTCTACGGCGCCGGTGACGTCGCCCGCTGGTACCACCCGGTGCTGGGGCGCGAGGTGCGGATCGAGCACCGCATGAACGCCGGCGAGCAGGGCCTCGCCGCGGCCCGCAACCTCCTGGCCGAACTGGACCCGGAACGCTTCGGCGAGCGGCTCCCGTTCACCCCGGTGCCGTACTTCTGGTCCGACCAGTACGACATGAAGCTCCAGGCCCACGGTGTACTGGCCGGCGCCGACCGGATCGAGGTCCGCGTCCTCGGCAAGGACCCGCTGCGGCTGGCCGCCCTCTACGGCACCGGCGACCGGGCCACCGGCATCCTGGCGCTCGGCCTGCCGCCGCGCCCGACCCGAGCGCTGCGCGCCCTGGTCACCACGCCCGCCCCCTGGCCGCAGGCCCTCACCGGGCTGGCGGAGGCGGTGGACGCCTGACCCGCCGGACCGCGGCGGCGGGCCCGCACTCCGGCTGCGGGGCCCGCCGCCGCGGTGTCCTTCCGGGGAGGTCCGGCGGGCGCGCCGGCTGCACACGAGGACCGCGCCGACGAGGGGTATCACCCCTCCGGCCGGTCCAAGGGCGGTGGGTGTGCCGGGTGCCGGGGGTGGCGGGGGTCTGCTCGGCGGTCATGGACGGGTCCTGTCCGCGAGTGTGCCGCCGAGCAGGACATGGGATCGCTCCGCCGTCCGGCACGGTCGGTGTCCTCGTGCCGGTGCCGGTCGGAGCTGTGCGCGGGGTCGGGAGGTCGGTGGCGGCGCGGCGGCGTGCACCACGACCGGACGGCCGTCGTATCCGTCGCCCCTTGGTCCGGGTACACGCCGTGGACGACGGCCGTCCGGCGCCGACAGGCCCACGGCCCGCCCGGGAGCAAGGGCGTCCAGCGCCCCGCCCCGAGCGGGCCCGGGCGTCAACCGCCGGAGCAGACGGTGCCGTTGAGGCGGAAGACCGTCGGGTCCGGGTTCGGGCCGTCGTTGGCGCCGACGAAGCCGAAAGAGGCCGTCGAGGCGCCGTCAGGGGCCAGCGGTCCGGCGCCGTCGGGGGCGGTCACCCGCACATGTGAGCCGGTCTGGTGGAACGTGGCGTTCCAGCCGGAGGACACCGACTGGCCGTTGGTCGGCCAGTCCCAGTCCATGGTCCAGCCGGTGATCGGGGTGGCCGAGAGGTTGCGGACGGTGATCGTGGCGACGAAGCCGTTCCCCCAGCCGCTGTCGCGGTGGTAGGTCACCGCGCAGGTGGCGTCCGCCGGGGTGCCGGTGGTGAAGGTCAGCGGCGAGGACGGGGCGGAGAGGCGTCCGGAGGCGTCGGCCGCCAGCACGTTGACCGTGTGGGTGCTGCCCGCGGGCAGGTTGCGCAGGGTCACGATGGTGCCGGTGGACTCGCCGACCACACGGGTGTACGTGCCGTCGCGTTCCTGGACGACGTAGCGGGCGGCGCCGGTCGCGCCCGCCCAGGACAGGCGCGCGGTGGTGTCGGTCACCGCCTCCAGCCTCGGCGTGCCCGGCGTTCCGGCGGCCGACGCACCGGGCCCGGTGCCGGCCCGCGGTCGCAGTGTGACGGTGAGCAGCGCGTACGGCGGCACGGTGACCCGGGAGGCGGACTCCGTCCCGGCGGCGACCTCGGTGACGTCGCTGTCGCCGCGTGCGTAGCGGTGCACCTCGGGCGCGGTCGTGGACGGGGTGAAGCCCGCGTAGTCCAGGTCGACGGTCCGCGCGGCGTCCGGGTTCTTGTTGACGAGCAGGACGCTCAGGCGTCCGTCGCGCCGCAGTACGGCGTGTGCCGAGACGTCCTGCGCGGAGGACTCGGCGGCGACCATGGTGTCGCCCGCGGTGCCCAGTTCGCCGGTCATCTTCATGCCGTAGTACGGGTGGAACGGCGTGTTCGGCGCCGGTTCGCAGACATCACCGGTGCAGGCGCCGCTGGAGAGCATCCCCATGTCGCCGTAGTCGGTCTCGCCGTCGACGGTGGTGATCTGGCCCGCGCCGTTGTGCGTGTCCCACCAGTCGACGTTGAACACCCCGTTCTCCAGGGCCGTCATGAAGGCGTCGGCGGCGAACAGGCCGTTGGGGCGGGCGGTGAGCCGGGCCCCGCCGGTGTTGGTGTTGATCTCGGTGAGGGCGATGCCGATGCGCGGTGAGTCCGCGCCCGCGTACCGGTCGAGCTGGGCGCGCACCTCCCGCAGTTCGCCGGGCAGCCGGGTCAGCCGGGTCATGGCGTCCTGGGCGGTGGTGTCCGACCCGCCCCCGTACCAGTGGACGCTGACGAAGTCGATCACGTCGGTCACCTGGGAGAGCACGGTGTTGTTCCAGTCGCCGGGATCGCCCCCGCCGACCACGCCGTCGGGCCACTCGCCCGGCGCGGTGAGGACCGCGCCGATCCTGACCGTCGGATCGACGGCCTTCATCGCCTTGGCGTACGCGCGGACCTGGCGGGCGTACTCCTGCGGGCTCTTGTCCGCGTGGTCGTCGTGCTCCCAGCCGCTGCCGTAATGGCCGTTGCCGTAGATCTCGTTGCCGATCTCCCAGTACTTCGCGCCGTAGTCCTTGGTGACGTTCGCGTACCTGACCCAGCCGGCCGCCTCCTCGGGCGTTCCCGAGCCGTAGTTGGCGATGAGGATCGGCTGCGCGCCGGTGGCGCGGACGGTGCCCATGAAGGCGTCGAAGCCGGTGCCGGGGGCGACGTATCCTCCCGGCGCCGTGTGCGTCTCCCAGTGGTAGATGTCCGCGTAGGAACCGCCGGGGTAGCGCATCATCCCGACGTCGGCCGCCTTCATCAGGCCGGCGACCTCGGGGTCGTTCATGTGCGAGTCCCAGATGGCGGTGTTGACGCCGCGCGCGGTGTCGGTCAGCCGGCCCAGCGCCGCCTGGGCGTTGACGCGGACACCGGCATCCGCGGCGGCCGCCGTTCCGGGTGCGGCGGGCGCGACGCCGGCCAGCGGGGGCAGCAGGGCGGCCGTGGCGGCCAGCACGATCGCGGCGCGCGCGAGGGCGCGAGGGCCCCCGGCACCGGCCGGACGGCCGGGTCTGTGCAGTGGTGGCATGGGGTCCTCCCTCATGGGTCCGGCGGCGCGGCGGGGTGCCGGACGGCACCGCCGGACAGGCTAGGTCGCCGACGCGGCAGCAGGGCGTTCCACGCCGTGACACAGGAAAAGGAGCGGGCGGGGCGAGCGTGCGCATGCGGGCGGGACGGCCGGAACCCACCTGTGGGAGCGCTCCCATGATGAGAGGGGTGTGACGCCGTGTCAACGCCTGGGCGGGAGTGGAAATCGGGGGCCGGGCTCGGACGGCCGGGGCACACGGAAACGCGACCGGGGCCGGAACTCCGCGGCCCGCGCGGGTGCGCGGGGCCTTCCACGCCGGCCCGGTCGGCGTGCCGGGCCAGCCGGCACGACCGTCTAGCACTTCTACATCCGAGCCGCAAAGTTTTCGACGCACTTCACTCGTACGTGCTGTTACCCGACATGCGATTAAACGATGAACCCATGTGTTCTTCATCACACGCAAACAGCTGTCTGTCAGTTTCATGTCACGCACCGTGATGCAAAACGCCTGATCAGGCCACCTCACCAAGGCCAGCGATCGTCACCGTGGGCACCTGAGTGGTCTCCGAACGTAAAAATCGTTCACTGGCGTATGCGTGTTCGGGGCTTTCGACCGGTTGAGTAGTTCTCGCCGGCGCACCTCCGCGTCGGCCCCTGGAACCCTCAACGAAGAGGACCGATGACCGAAGAAGTCGGCGAGGACGACGGCCGGATCCCCGTGGCCGAAGCCCCTCTCCCGCTGCCCGTGGAGTTCGAGGCGCTCTACATCCTGCACCAGGAGGCGTTCCACGACTTCGCCCTGGCCGCGCTGGGCACGAACGACGCGGCCGAGCGGGCCATCCACCGCGCCTTCCTGGAGATCCTGCGCCACTGGGACCGGCTCCGCTCGGAGAGCGAGGACCTTCAGCAGGAGGTCTGGGCGATCGTACGGCGCACCGTCATATCCGAGGAGCTGCTGTCCCTCCGCGAGCAGATGGCGGCCCTGGACAGCGGCAGCGGCCTGTACGCGGCGCTCGGCTCCCTGCCTCCGCGCCAGTTCGACGTCATGGTCCTGCGGTACATCGGCGGCCACGACACCAAGCGGATCAGCTGGTACATGGGCGTCACCCAGAGCACCGTCGACTACCACTGCCGCAAGGCACGGGAGCGGCTCGCCCCGATCTACTACCGGCTCCTGAAGTCGCAACGGGAGGACAACGCGTGAACACATGGGAAGACCGCCTGGCCGGCGCCTCCACGTGCGAGCCGCGCCGCCCCTTCGACGTGGCCGCCGGACTGCGCCGCCTGGCCCAGGACGCCGGGTACCTCCCGCCCCCCGCAGCGGAACGGCCGGAGAGCGCGGCGGCCCGGCAGCGGCTGGAGGCCGTCACCGTGCGGGGGGTCACCGAAGCCGACGCGGCGGCGCACATGAAGGGCCTCACCGACGTCATCGACGCTCCCGGCACCACCTTCGAAGGGTGGACCGACGACCTCGACATCGTCGGGATCCACGTCTTCGCCTGCTCCCTCCATCTCGCCGACCACCCCGAGAGCGCCCGGTTCTGGTGGCAGTTCGCCGCGGGCGCGGGCCACGGCGTGGCGGCGTACTGCCTGTATCTGCAGCACCTCATCAGCGGGGAGCTGGGGGAGGCGGCGCACTGGTGGGAGCAGGTCGGCGCCATCCTGGCCGGCCCGGGCGGCGGGGCGGACCTGGACGCCGGGGAGCTGGTGAGGCTGATCGAGGTGTGGGAGTACTTCGCCGGTCACAGCCCCTCCACCCGCGCGCGGCGGGCCGTCCCCATCGGCGGCCTGAAGGCGGAGGTGGACCGGCTGGCCGACCTGCACGACGACGGCGGCCTGCTGTGCCGTCCCGACCGCCGCCTCGCGGACCGCCTGCGAGACCTCACCAGCCACTGATCGCCCGTCCCTGAGGGGATTCCGCCCGCCGGACGCCCCCGGCAGGGCTCCCTCATCGCTCCCTTCCCGCTCCCGCAAAAGGACCGTCCCATGACCACCGCCCCCGCCCCGCCGGACGACCGGCCGTCCCGGTTCCGCCGGTACGGCGCGCTCGCCCGAGGGCAACGCCGTGCCGCCGCCGCACACTTCGTCCGCTGGCTCGCCCACGGCACCGGGGTGACGCTCGCCGGGCTGCTCGGCTACGGAATCCGCCACCTGCTGTGACCGCACCGCCTCCGACGGGCGGCGGGCCGGACGCGGCACCCGTCCGCCTCCGTGAGGTGAGCCGTGCCGAGCACCGCGGGCACCCCTGACTCCCTTGCCGGGTCGGCGAGTTCGCGTCGGCCGCCGCCCGTTAGGGTGTCCCGGTGACCGACGAGAGCGTGGACATGCTGGACCGCTTCCGGGCCGAGGCGGCGTCCTGCGGCCTGCCGGCGGAGCAGGTGGAGGAGTGGATCCGCGTCGCCCTGCCGGCGGTGTATCTGGCCGAGGGCGGCGACGGTCCCCTGGTGGCCCGGATCGGCGGCGACCCCCTGCTGCCGTACGGCGTGCCGGAGCCGTCCGATCCCTTCGTCGCCGCAGTGGATCTCGCCGCCCTCCCACCGGGCGCCACCGGCCTCCCGCTCCCCCGCGACGGCCACCTCCTCTTCTTCGCCGGCCCCGATGTGCACGGGGTCGGGGGGCAGGTGCCCGACGCGGTGCTGTACGTCCCCGCCGGGACCCCGACGGTCCCGGCCCCGCTCGCGCACGGCCGGCGCAAGCCGTACCGGTCACGAGAACTCCGCACAGTCTGGAGTCAGTTCAGCCCCCAGATGCCGGAGAGCTTCGCCCTGGACACCTGGGGCGACCTCCCCGACGACGAGCACTTCGAACTCGCCGACGAACTCGCCGACGCCTGGGGGCACGTGGGCGGCTACCGGCCTCCTTGGGCCCTTCAGATCGGCGGCCACCCGGTCTCGCCCCAGAACGACCCCGTCCACTACGCCCGCGATCCGGAGGCGGACAGCGGCTCGGGGGAGGGTGGCACGGCGGGGAACGGCCCCGTGAGCGACGGTGACTGGGCTCTCCTCGCCACCTGGAGGTGCGGCGACGACGTCACGGAACTGGACTCTGGCGTGGCCCACTGGGTGATCCGGCGCCGGGACCTGGCGGCCCTGCGCTTCGACCGCGTGTACCGCTGCGTCGAGATGGCCTGACGGTGCCGGGCCGGTACGGCGTCGGTGATCGCCCCGGACGCGAGGGGTCCTCCCCCGCCGCCCGTCCGCCGGCCGGCCGGGTCAGCGGCGCAGCAGGTCCCGGATCGCTTCCGCGATCTCGTCCGGTGCCTCCTCGGCCATGAAGTGCCCCGCCCGGGTCAGCCGGTGGTCCAGGTCCGGCGCCCAGGCCCGCCACACCCCGGCGGCGTCGTAGCCCAGCCGGGCGCCCCAGTCCTGCTGGACGACCGTCACCGGCATGGCCAGCTGGGACCCGGCGTCGTGGTCCGCCTGGTCGTGGGTGATGTCGATGCCCGCCGAGGCGCGGTAGTCGGCGACGATCGACGGCACCGCCGCGGCACTCGCCCGCAGGTACGCGGCACGCACCGGCGCCGGCATGGCGGCCGGGTCGTTCGCCCAGGTGTCGAGGAACGAGCCGAAGTAGGCGTCCGCGCTGTTGGCGATCATCGTTTCCGGCAGGCCGGGCGGCTGCGCCATGAGGAAGAGGTGGTAGCCGACCGCCGCCGGGGCGCCGTGCAGCACGTTCCACATGTCCAGCGTCGGCACGATGTCGAGGATGCCCAGGTGGGTGACCGTCTCCGGGTGGTCCAGTCCCGCCCGGAACGCGACCAGGGCGCCCCGGTCGTGACCCACGAGGGCGAAACGCTCGTGGCCGAGCGCCGCCGCCAGGGTGACCACGTCGGCGGCCATGGCGCGCTTGGCGTACACCTCGGGGCCGGTGGCCGCCGGCTTGTCGCTGGCGCCGTAGCCGCGCAGGTCGGGACAGATCACCGTGTGCTCGCCGGCGAGCCGCTCGGCGACGTGCCGCCACATCAGGTGGGTCTGGGGGAAGCCGTGCAGCAGCACGACCGGGCTGCCGCCGCCGCCGATGGCGGCGGCCAGTTGGACTCCGTCCGCGCCGGGCAGGCGGACGTGGTCGAAGCCGGGGATGGTGAGCGTCATGAAGGGCCCTTTCCTGGGTCGTGTGGTCGACGGGGCCAGCGTGGGCGACGGCGATCAGCAGCCGATCAGTACGCTCGGGCGCGACGGCCGGGTGGCACGGAAGATGGGGCCATGCGAATCGACGTACTCGGCTCCGTGCGGGCCCTCCGTTCCGACGGCACCCCGGTTGACCTGGGCGGGCCCCGGCACCGTGAGGTACTCGGCAGGCTTGTCGCCGCCGGGGGACGGATGGTCGCCACCGACACGCTCGTCGACGACCTGTGGGCCGAACCGCCGGCCCGTGCCGTGGGCGCGTTGCGCACGTTCGTCGCCGCGCTGCGCCGTGCCCTCGAACCGGACCGGCCGCCCCGTACCCCGCCGCGCGTCCTCGTCACCGAGGGTTCCGGCTACGCGCTGCGCCTGCCGCGCGAGCACGTGGACGCCCACCGGTTCGAGGACGCCCTGGCCCGCGCCCGGCGCACCCCCGCCGCGGTGACCGACCTCGACGCGGCCCTCGCCGCCTGGCGCGGCCCGGCCTACGCCGACGTGACCGGCTCGGCCTGGGCGCGGCGCGAGCGGGCCCGGCTGGAGGAACTGCGGCTGGAGGCGGTGGAACTGCGCGCCCGCCTCCTCCTCGACTCCGGTGCGGGCGCCGGCCTCGTCGCGGACCTGGGTGCCCATGTCGCCGAGCATCCGTGGCGCGAACCGGCGTGGGGGCTGCTCGCCCGCGCGCTGCACCAGGCGGGCCGCCAGGCGGACGCGCTGGCCACCCTGCGCCGCGCCCGCACGATGCTCGCGGACCAGCTCGGACTCGACCCCGGGGCCGACCTCCGGCGCCTGGAGACCGACATCCTCGGCGGGGCCGCGACGCTCCGGCCCGCGCCCACCGTGTGGGCGGGCGGCGTACCGCTCGGCCCGCGCACCACCGTGGACCTGGCCCGTACCCTCGCCATGGCGGGCGGCGACGCCCTCGTGCACTCGCGGCGCGACCGCCTCGCCGCCGTCCAGGCGGCGGAGCGCACCGGGGACGTCACCCTGACCGCGCGCGTCATCGGCGCCTACGACGTGCCCGCCCTCTGGAGCCGGGCCGACGACCCCGGACAGTCCCGCGCCGTCGTCGCGGCGGCCGAGCGCACGCTCGCCGCGCTCGGCCCCGGGGGCCCCGCCGGACTGCGCGTGCGCCTCCTGGCCACGGTCGCCGTCGAGAGCCGCAGCGCCGATTCGACCGGCCCCGAGCGCGAGCGCGCGCGGCGGGCGGCGGGCGCGGCCGAGGCGCTGGCCCGGGAACTGGGTGACCCCGCGCTGCTGGTGTTCGCCCTCAACGGCGTGTTCCTCCAGTCCTTCACCCGCCCCGGGCTCGCGGCGGTCCGGGACGCGACCGGCGCCGAGATCCTGGACCTGGCCACCCGGCACGACCTGCCGGACTTCGCCGTTCTCGGCCGGCTCATCCGCCTGCAGTCCGCCTCCGCGCTCGGCGACCTCGACGCCGCGACCGCGCACGCGCGGGCCGCCGAGGAACTCGCCGTCCTCACCGAGGCACCCCTGGTCCCCGTGCTCACGAGCTGGTTCCGGGCGCGGGCCACGGCCGCCCGCAGCGGCGAACCCGGCGGCCCGAGCGCCGCCAGGGCCGCGGCGCACTACCGCACCGCCGAGGAGGCCCTCGCCGCCACGGCCGGCATGCCCGGACTGCACCGCGGTCTGTTCCCCCTGGCCCTCCTGGGCCTACGCCTCCTGCACGACCGCCCCGCACCCACCGACCCCCGTCTCGACTGGGGCCCGTACTCCCCCTGGACCCGGCCCTTGGTCCTGCTCGCCCGGGACCGGGCCGAGGAGGCCCGTGCGGCGCTGCGCACGGCGCCCGCACCTCCGCCGGACCACATGCAGGAGGCCCTCTGGTGCCTGACCGCGCACGCCGCCGCCCGTCTCGGCGAACCGGCGATCGCCGCCCGCGCCGCGACGGCCCTGCGTCCCGCCCGCACCGAACACGCCGGCGCCGCGAGCGGAATGCTCACACTGGGCCCGGTGTCGCGGTACCTGGCGGAGGCGGAGGCATGCCGACGGCCGCGAGGGTCCCGGCGGTGACCGCTGCGGGAGGCAACAACCCCCTTGACCTGAAGCCTGGTTGAGGTTTCACGATGGTGCGGTGACTGACGACGGAATCATTCTGATCGACGCCTGGGAACTGCCCGAGGACCGGATCGACGAGTCGACGGCGCGCTGGAGGGAGCGCGTCGGGCTCATACGCGACGCCCCCGGTTTCCGGGGTGCGCGGCTGCACCGCGGACTGGTCCCGCGGTCCCGGCTCGGTCTGGTCAACGTGGCGCACTGGGACAGCGTCGAAGCCCGGGACGAGGCACTGGCGCATCCCGGCTTCACCGCGTCGGCGGCCACCGCGACCGGCTATGCCACCGTGCACGGCGGCTGGTACGAGGTGGCGGCCGAATCCCGCGCGGCGGGCGGTGCCGCGGGCGAAGGGCCGGGCATCGCCTTCATCGAAGCCTTCGAGCTGCCCGCCGGGCGGATCGACGACTTCCTGCCGTACTGGCTCGGCCGGGCGGAACCGATGAGCAAGGCGCCCGGCTTCCGGGGCAGCCGCCTGCACCGTGCGGTCGACCCGGACACTCGCTTCCAGTTGGTCGGCGTCGCGCACTGGGACGGCCCCGACGCATGGCACGCGGCGGACGACGACCCTCGCTACCGGCAGGACCCGTCCGCCTCCCCCGACTACGCCACCGCCACCCCCGGGCTCTTCCGGGTCGTCGCCGCGTTCTGAGCGCGGCGGCCGGGCCCCAGGGGCGCGGCCGGGGGTCACCGCGCCGGCTCACCGCACACCTCGGCGGTCAGCCGGTCGGCGGCGTCGAGCGCGGCGCCGAGCGTCTGCGGGGTCGTGCCGAGGGCGGAGAACAGCCCGTGGGCCCGGCCGGCGAAGTCCGCCGGGGCACCGGGGAGTTCTCCGGCGGCCCGCACCGCGCCCTTTTCGTTGAGGACCCAGCACCGGGCGTGGGCGTGGAGGGCGTGGACGAGGAGCCCGACCGCGCGGAAGAGGCAGCCGGCGACGAAGAAGGCGTCACCGCGAGCCGCCCCCTTGCGGGCGCCGGCCAGGATGAACGGCGCCTCCCAGCGCGCGTTGGCGATGAGCGCTTCGCGCAGCGGCTCGGGGTAGCGGCGCGTCCGCTCCCGCAGACCGCGCAGTTCACCGGTGGGGTCGGCGAGGACGCGCCCCAGGGCCACCTCGCCGACGTAGGCGTGGGAGTACACGCCCAGGGGGTGGCCGGGCTGGGTGCCGATCTCGAACCGCCCGGCGCGGCACTGCTCCCAGACGCGGTGCACCCGGTCCAGGTCCCGGTAGATCCAGTCGACCCGGTGGCCGTCGACGGTCAGCCAGGCACCACCGTCCACCCACGGCCCCCAGCCGCCCGGCTCGGTCACCTCCACCGCCTCACCGGTCAGTTCGGCGGCGAGCACCCGCAGGGCGGCGGTGTCGAGCGGCGGCCGGTAGTACAGGCCCAGGTCGAAGTCGGAGCCGGGACCGTGCGTTCCGCTCGCCCTGCTGCCCCCCAGGCACACCCCGACGATCCCGCCGACACCGGCCAGCCGACCCGCGATCTCCGCCAAGCGCTCCACGCCCCTCAGTCTGCCGGGGCCGATCACCGTCCGCGACCGGATTACCCGGCACCGAAACGGCGTGTTCCCTCGCCGTGGCCGTCGGTCCGTGCGGTGGTGCCGGGCGCGGGCGCCGGCCGGGTTCCTCCTCGATCTCGCGGGCGAGGGCGTCCGGCGACCACTCGCCGGGGTCGACACGTCCGCCGGCGACGTCCCGGCGGCCGGGGAAGAGCCGCCGGCCGGGACCGCGTTTCCGGGCGGGGGCCCGGCCGTCCCGGCCGGGGACGACCGGGACGGCCGTCCGTGGTTCGCCGGGCGGCGGCCACGGGCACACCGGTGTCGTCGGCCGCCGTCACGTGGTGCCGGTCGTCCGGCACGTCCGTGGCGCAGGGCCGTGCCCGGCCCCCGGTCCCGCGGTCGGTGATTCTCCGCGAGGACGAGGTCGACACCGGCGAGGAACTCCTCCCGGTCGTCGTGCTCGCGCAGTCCTCCGGCCACGTCGCGGGTGAACGGGACCGGTCGGGGTCCGGTTCCGCCCACGCGGTCGCCGGCGCGGTCGCCGTGGCGTCGAGGAACGCGGTCCGGTCCGTGTCCGGCCGTGCCGCCGGGGTGTGGGCGGCGTTCCGGCCCGCCACTTGGGCGGTACGGCCCGTCGGCGGGACGCCGCGGTGAACCGGGCGGCTCCGGGTACGCGAAGCGCCTGCACCGGCGTCCGATCACAGCCGCGGGCAGGCCGGCCGAGGCACCGGCGCCCCGACTCCCGGCGCCCCGGCTCCCGGCTCCCGGCTCCCGGCTCCCGGCTCCCGGCTCAGCGACGGCGCCGCAGTGACGGGTCGAGCAGCGCGGGCGGGGTGTCGAACTTCTCCTGGGGGGCGAGGTCGGTGCCGGGGGCGACGACGGCGTCGACCGCGTCGAGCACGTCGGCGGACAGTACGGTGCCGGCGGCGGCGAGCTGCGCGTGCAGGTGGTCGAGCGTGCGGGGGCCGATGAGGGCGCTGGTCACGCCCGGGTGCGCGGTGACGAAGCCGAGGGCGAGCTGGATCATCGTCAGGCCCGCCTCGTCGGCGATCCGGGCGAGCCGCTCCACGGCGTCCAGCCTGGCCCGGTTCGCGGGGACGCGGGTGTCGAAGCGTTCCGGCATGAACGTCGCGCGGTGGGTGGTGACGTCCCGGCCCCGGCGGACCGCGCCCGACAGCCAGCCGGAGGCCAGCGGGCTCCAGGCCAGCACGCCGAGCCCGTACTCCTCGGCCACGGGCAGCACGTGGGCCTCGATCCCCCGCTGCAGGATCGAGTAGCTGGGCTGCTCGGTGACGTAGCGGCCCAGGTGGTGCTCGCGGGCGGCCCACTGCGCCTGGACGATCCGGTGGGCGGGGAAGGTGGAGGAGCCGAAGTAACGGATCTTCCCGGCGCGTTGCAGGTCGGTCAGGGCCGACAGCGTCTCCTGGTCGCCGGTGCTCGGGTCCCACCGGTGGATCTGGTAGAGGTCGACGTGGTCGACGCCGAGGCGGCGCAGGCTGTCGTCGAGCGCGGTGACCAGCCAGCGACGCGAGCCGCCCCGGCGGTTGGGGTCGTCGCCCATCGGCATGGCCGCCTTCGTGGCCAGCACGATGTCGTCGCGGCGGCCGGCGATGGCCTTGCCGACCATCTCCTCCGACTCGCCGTCGCCGTACATGTCCGCGGTGTCGATGAGATTGACGCCCGCCGCCAGGGCCGCGTCGACGATGGCGGTGGCCTCGTCCTGGGTGGTGCGCCCGATCCTGCCGAAGTTCATCGCGCCGAGCGCGAGTGTGCCGACCTGTACTCCGGTGCGGCCCAGGGTGCGGTATTGCATGAGCGTGTCTCCTCGATCGGAAGGAAGAGCGAGCGTGCCGGCACGGAGCCGTGGACGGTCCGGACAGCCGGGGCACGGGGGCAGGCTTGGTCGCCGGGTGTCCGCTCTGCCATCATGGACAAGCGGAACATCGTTCCGGAAGAACGATACGGAACACGGTTCCGTTTCTACAAGCGGTGAACGGAAGGAGCGGCGCCGTGAACGAGAGCGACGAGGGTGCCGGGCGCACGGGCCCGTCCCGGCGGAAGGACGCCCGGCGCAACAAGGAGGCCCTGCTGGACGCGGCCGCCGCGGTCTTCGTCACGGCGGGCGTGGAGGCACCGGTACGGGACATCGCGGCCAAGGCCGGTGTCGGGGTCGGCACCATCTACCGCCACTTCCCGACCCGGGCGGACCTCATCGTCGCCGTCTACCGGCACCAGGTCGACGCCTGCGCGGACGCCGGTCCCGCCCTGCTGGCGACGAGCGCGACGCCTTACGCCGCGCTACGCCAGTGGATCGGCCTCTTCGTCGACTTCCTGGTCACCAAGCACGGGCTCGCCGGCGTGCTGCGGTCGGACAACGCCGGCTTCGACACCCTGCACTCCTACTTCCTGGACCGCCTGCTGCCGGTCTGCACGGAGCTGCTCGACGCCGCGGCCGGGGCCGGCGAGATCCGCTCCGGCATCGAGGCGTACACGCTCATGCGCGGCGTCGGGAACCTCTGCGTCGGGGCGGAGAGCGACGACCGCTACGACGCACGACGCCTGGTCGATCTCCTCGTCGCCGGCCTGGCCCCGACCCGCTGACCACCGGCCGGGGCGGCCGGCCCCGCCGCCCCGGCCACGGACACGGTCAGGGGCGGGGCGGGGCACTCCTCGACCAGCCGCGCGCCTCGCCCTCGTCGATGAGGTGCCGCCCGGCCTTCCACAGCGAGGAGGACGCCTCCCCGATCACGGCCTTGCGGGCGCGGACATCGTCCGCGGTGATCCCCGGGGTACGCCAAGTGCCGCCACGCGCCATCCAGTTGAGCAGCAGCGGCTGCAGCCGGTCCATCGCCTTGGCGAACCTGGCCTCGGGGGTGCGGCGTTCCTCGAACTCGTCCCACAGGGAGCGCATCCGCCGCGCCTGGTCGTCCGGAAGCAGGCCGAACAGCCTCTCGGCCGCGGCGACTTCCCGCTCGTGCTGATCGACACCCGCGGCACTGTCGTAGAGCGGAGTGTCCCCGGCGTAGATCTCCACCAGGTCGTGCAGCAGCACGAGCTGAACCGTGTGCCCGACGTCGATGGGCTCGTCGGAGTGTTCGGCGAGGATCACCACCATCATCGCCAGGTGCCACGAGTGCTCCGCGTCGTTCTCACGGCGGTCCGCGGCGGCCAGAGGCGACTGTCGCAGGATGGTCTTGAGCTGGTCCACCTCCACGAGGAAGGTGAGTTGGGCGCGCAGTCGTTCGTCGAGGCCGTCGGGGAAGGGGGTCTTCTCCGCGAGCAAGCGGCGTTCATCACTCATGGGCCCATCGTGGCACGCGGGACACGGCCGCGCCGCTCCCGTCAGTGGTCCGCGACGGAGTCCGCCTCGGCGTCGTACAGCCGGGCCGGGTCGAAGCGCATGCCGGTGAAGTGGCCCGCGAGTTCGAGGGACAGGGCGCCGTGCAGACGGGTCCAGAAGGCGAGGGCGCGGCGCAGGGCCCGGGGCTGGGCCGGGTGTTCTCCGGCCCAGGCACGGTGTTCGTCCAGATGCGTCTCCAGCGGTGACGACGGCACGTCGGGGAGGTCCTCGGCGGTGCAGGCGTCGAGGATGACGGCCATGACCTCCGAGACGATCCGGGTGGTGTCGTCGGGGGCGCGGTAGCCGGGCACGGGGGTGCCGAAGACGAGGAAGTAGCGCTGGGGGTCGGCCAGGGCCCACTCGCGCAGGGCGTGCGCGAGGTCGCGCAGGTCGGTGCCGGCCTCGGCGCGGGCGCGGAAGGTGTCGGCCAGGCTGCGGTAGGCGTCCGTGATGAGCGCGGTGATCAGCTCGTCGCGGCCGGCGAAGTAGCGGTACAGGGCCGGTCCGCTCATGCCCATCCGCTTGGCGATGGCGTTGAGGGAGAGCGCGGACGCGCCGGCGGTCGCGATCTGCTCCCAGGCGTGCTTCTTGATCTCCTCCCGCACCTGGGCGCGGTAGCGCTCCCTGGGAGTGGTGCTCGCATCCGGCTTGCCCACGGTCCGCCTCTCTCCCTGTCCCGGCGATCGATGGTTAGAAGCTATCACGAGAGCTATTGGCCATCACTTACGCCCGGGCGCCGGCCGCAGTGCTTGGATCATGCTTCTCGCGGTGCGAGGTGCCGGGTACGTCCTGGCCTCAGGAGCTTTCCACGAAGCGCGCGCCCGGCCCGGGTGTGCGGCAGACGTCCTCCGGGGCGAGGTGGCTGTGCCCCGCAGCGCATTCGAGGACGACCTTGACCGGCTCGTCGCAGGAGACCGCGTCGCCGACGGGCCGGTGCCGGACGATGACCGACGGGCCCTGCGGGTCGGCGAGATACGTGTCACCCCATTCCAGCAGCGCCACGAGCGTGGGCCGCAACGCCCGGCCCTGCTCGGTGAGTTCGTAGGCGAAGCGCTGCCGGTCCCCGGGCTCCTGATAGGGCACGCGGCGCATCACTCCCGCGGTCACCAAGGTCTCGAGCCGGGTCGCCAGGAGGTTCCTGGCGATCCCGAGGCGGGAGTGGAACTCCCCGAACCGGCGGGCGCCGTCCAGCGCCTCGCGGACGATCAGCAGCGACCAGCGCTCCCCCACCACCGAGAGGGCACGCGCCACCGAGCAGTTCACCGGGTCGATCCGCCGCGTCTCCATGGGACGAGTGTACCCCTCTGGGTTTACAAGTTGGACTTAGCCCCCGTAGGCTCCGGGCTGAGTTGAAAAAATAAACTCACGAGGAGGCCGACCATGCCCATGCTCGACGTGTACATTCCCGAAGGCGCGCTCCAGCCGGACGCCGAGGCGGTACTGCTGAACCGCATCACCGAGATCCTCGTCCGCAACGAGGGATTCGACCCCGCCGACCCGGTGAGCCGTTCCGTCTCCTGGCTCTGGCTGCACCGGCCGGCCGGCATCTACGTCGGCGGAGCACCCGCGGACGCACCTCGCTACAAGGTCGTCCCGTCCGTCCCCGAGGGCCAGCTCGACGAGCAGAAGCGTGCGAGCGTCATCGCCGAGGTCACCGAGGCGATCCTCGACGCGGAGAACGGCGCCTGGCCGCGTGACGCCGGCCGGGTCTGGGTGTTCCCCACCGAGATCCCCGAGGGCCACTGGGGAGGCTCGGGCCGGATCAGGCCGCTCGCCGCGATCCTCGCCCGACTCACCGGCGACGACACCAAGCGGGCCCGTACGCTCGCGCGTGAGCGGATCGCCGCCAGCCGGGCCGAACACGCCCGCCTGCCCTGATGAGCGGCGAACGGACCGGGGATCGACGCGACCGGTGACACAGTCGTCGGGGCCGGCCCGATCCGGGCGCCGTCGGCCTCGGCCACGACCTCGCGGAGGCGCTCCCCGGCGGCGTGCCGGTTCCGCCGGACGACGCGACGGCGGATCATGCCGCCCCGCTCTGGGGCGGGGCTCGCCCGAGGTGTTCGCGCCGCGACGAAGCGCGGATACGCGGGAACGACGCGGCGGGCGCAAAGGGGGGTGTGCAATCCCGTCAGGGGCGCTGCGTGTGCGCCGGCGCTTGATGCGTCAGGCGTGCAGGGCTTGATGCGTCAGGCGTGCAGGACGACCTTTCCGGCGACGGTACCGGACTCGGCCAGCCGCATCGCTTCGGCCACCTCGGTGAGGGGCAGCTCGGCGGCGATCCGGGCCGTGATCTCACCCCGGCGCAGGGCTTCGAAGACCTCGGTGAGGTCGTTGCGCAGCCGGGCCCGGAAGCGGTCGCGATTCAGGGCGCGGCCTGCCCAGACGTTGAAGAAGTAGGCGTGGCGGCGGTTGGGCAGCGCGTTCCACACCCAGACCCGGGCCAGCAGCTTGAGAACGGGCCACTGCTTGGAGCCCTCGTCGTCGCGGGTGGAGGCGCTGCCGTAGGAGACGAGCGTCCCGCCGGGGGCGAGCAGTCTCCAGGAGTCGATGACGCCGCGGCCGCCGACGTGGTCGAAGACGGCGTCCACGCCGCGTGGGGCGAGTTCCCGGACACGGGTGGGGATGTCCTCGGTGCGGTAGTCGATCGGGGTCACCCCCTGTTCCCGCAGGGCGGCGTGGTGCCGTGCGGAGGCGGTCCCGATCACCTGCGCGCCCGCGGCCCGGGCGAGCTGGACCAGGACGGACCCCACGCCCCCGTTGGCGCCGTGCACCACAACGGTCTGGCCGGCGCGCACCCGGGCCTTGCGGTGGAGCATCTGCCAGGCCGTGATGCCGTTGATCACCAGGGTCTCCGCCTCCGCGGCGCCTATCCCGTCCGGGACGGGCACGAGATCGGCGGCGTCGAGGACCACGTGGCTGGCCCATCCGCCGACCTTCAGGAGCGCGGCCACCCGTGTGCCGACCAGGCCGGCGTCGACGCCCTCACCGGTCGCCGCCACGGTGCCGACCAGGTCGTAGCCGGGGACGAACGGGAAGGGCGGCTGGTCGTAATAGCGACCGCGGCGCATCTGCTGCTCCGCGAAGGAGACCCCGGTGGCTTCCATGCGGACCACGACCTGGCCCGGACCGGCGGTCGGAACGGCCCCGTGCCGCACTTCGAGCCCCTCCGGCTCGACCCTGCCCGGCAGCACGACCTCGACCATCGTTTCGGCGTTCATGAGACCTCCCTCGACGAGCAGCTCCGTTAGCGGCTGCCGCTTTCGTTAGAAGTTATAACGCTCATCGCGAGCGACAGTCAAGAACGTTCGTAATAGGGACTAACCACGAGCCTGTGCCGAGGGCGCGCCCGGGCGCCGGCGGTCCCCGGCGCTGCTTCCGCGGCAGGCGGGCCCCTGCGGTCGGGGGTCACGGGCTTCACGTGGAGGAGGTGGGGGCGAATGACGTCCGCGCGGACGGCCGGCACGTAGTCGATTCCGCACCCTGCCGGGCCGGCGCCGAAGCCGTCCCCACAGCCCCGCGCAGGGAGCCTGCGCACCCCGGGGCCGGCCGGCAGACGTGGTCCGGTACCGGGGCGACGCGTCGTCCAACTGGCTCCGGAACTGGATGAGTTACGTGAGCTGGGACGTCTCCGGCAGCGAGGAGGCGAGCGCGCCCGCACTCCGAGCGCCGGGGCCAAGGGCAGGCCGCACAGACGTCGGCAGGTTCCGGCAGGGGCGGGGGGGTGCCGCCGGGCGTCCCGGAACAGGCGGCAGGACCGCCTGGCGTCACGGACGCCGGGCAGACCTCGGCGGCGGCTCACGGGGGTGGCGCCGTCGCCGGCCACCGGCGCCCGCCCCGGCACCGGGATGCGTGCCGCCCGCAGGAAAACGAAGCGGGGGGGGGGGGGGGGGGGGGGGGGGGGGGGGGGGGGGGGCGAGCCGAGCTGGCCGTAAGAGTCGGCCGCGGCGAAGAG
>NZ_JBVJOT010000057.1:18002-52672 GCF_055583025.1 Streptomyces sp. NPDC104831 | reverse complement strand
CCCCCCCCCCCCCCCCCCCCCCCCCCCCCCCCCCCCCCCCCCCCCCCCCCCCCCCCCCCCCCCCCCCCCCCCCCCCCCCCCCCCCCCCCCCCGCGTGCGTACCCGGCCGCACCCCGCCGGGCGGCGAAGCCGCGCTCACCCGCGCGTCACCGTGACGGCCGCCAGGCCGCCCGGGGCCGCCCGGACCCATGCCCGGCCGGCCGTGTGCCGTACGACGCGCGCGCCACCCCCGGCCGTGATCCGCCACGCGCCCGGCGGCAGGGACAGCACGCTCACCCGGGGCCCGTGGGGCGCCGCGCGGTACACCAGCCGGTACACCCCCGCCCCGGGGTCGTAGGCGGCGGAGCGGACCGTGCCCGCCACGGCCTCGGCGTACGGCTCGGCGGTCAGCTCCTTGTTGGCGCGGAAGGCACCGGTGCCGTCGAGCGCGCAGTACCCGCCGCCGTAGCACCACACGTAGCCCGCCCAGCCGGAGGCATAGCGGCCCAGGGAGGCCATCGCGTCACGGTAGAAGCGGTTCATGTGCGGCAGCGAGCTGTCCGGCGGCCCCCACTCGCCGACCACCACCGGCACCCGGTACCGCCGCGGATACGCGGTGACGGCCCGCTCGTACCGCTCGATCCAGCCCGCCCCGGGGTCGTAGTCGGCGCCCGCCTCCATCGCGGTGTCGTAGAAGTGCGGCGCGTACACCACCCGGGGATCGCGGACGCGGCCGAGGCCGGTCGGCACGCCCTCGCCGACGACCGGCGTCGGCTCGACGAACAGCCAGGCGTCCCGGTCGGCCCGGCGGACGGCGCCGGCCAGGCGGTTGTACATCGGCGTCAGCTGCTCGCGTTCGATGCGCCGCGCGGCCGCCGGCAGTTCCTCCCCGGGCCGCGGCTCGCCCATGGGCTCGTTGATCAGGTCGTAGCCGAGTACGGCCGGGTGGCCGGCGAAGCGGGTGGCGAGGGTGCGCCACATCCGGGCCTGGGCGTCCCGGAGGTCGTCGTCCTCGTAGAGATGGGTGAAGGCACGCTGCACGGCGGGCTCGAAGTACTCGGCGAACCAGTCGTCCGGGTGCGGGGTGAACGGCAGCCCGTCGGTCCTGGTCGCCCACTCGGGTACGCCCCGGTGGCCGAAGGCGGGCCCGAAGACGTCCTGGTGGGCGTCCAGGACGACCCGCACGTCCTGGCGCCCGGCCCAGTCCAGGACGCGCTCGATCCTGCGCAGGTACCTCTCGCTGTACCGCCCGGGCCGGGGTTCCAGGTCGTCCCAGAAGACGAGCAGCCGGGCGAAGCCGAAGCCCCGGGCGCGCAGATCGCGCAGATGGCGCTCGGTGATCGCGCTCAGCGCCTGCTCGCCCCGGTGCGCCTTGTCCTCGATGTTCCAGCCGCGCAGGGTGAGCACCCGCCCCCGGGCGTCGGTGAGCGGGGGGATGCCCGGCCCGCTCTCCTCGGCGTGGGCGGTGGCGGGGGCCAGCAGCGCGGCGAGGACCGCGCCCGCCGTCAGCATCGCTCGCAGCACGGGAGACCTCCAAGACGGTGACTTCCTGGACCTTGCGCGTACTCGGGCCGGACACTCCTGTGCTACCAGCAACGCGGGGGAAGGACCAGCACCGGGCGCCGTCCGCTCGGCGGGGAACGGCGGACCCGGCTGTGGAACGATGTCCTGACAAAGGATTGACAGCGGGTCCGGCAGGGGCTTGTATCCGGTCCCGGCGCGGCCGTGTCCCCGCCCCGCCCGCGACGCCCGACCCGGAGAGGAACCCCTGACCATGGCCCAGACCCTCGACCGCATCCGGGTCGGCTCCGCCCCCGACTCCTGGGGCGTCTGGTTCCCCGACGACCCGCACCAGGTCCCCTGGCACCGTTTCCTCGACGAGGTGTCCGAGGCGGGCTACGACTGGATCGAACTCGGCCCCTACGGCTACCTCCCCACCGACCCGGCCCGGCTCACCGACGAACTGGCCCGGCGGAACCTGAGGGTCTCGGCCGGCACGGTCTTCACCGCCCTGCACCGCGGACCGGCCGTCTGGGAGGAGACCTGGGCCCACGTCGGCCGGGTCGCCGAACTCACCCGGGCGACGGGCGCCCGGCACCTGGTGGTGATCCCCTCCTTCTGGCGCGACGACAAGACCGCCGAGATCCTGGAGCCGCCCGAGCTGACCGCCGGGCAGTGGACGCACCTGACCGAGGGCATGGAACGGCTCGGCCACCGGGTCCGGGAGACCTACGGCCTGGACATCGTCGTCCACCCGCACGCCGACACCCACATCGACACCGAGGCCCACGTCACCCGCTTCCTGGACGCCACCGACAGCCGGCTGGTGAGCCTCTGCCTGGACACCGGGCACTACGCCTACTGCGGCGGCGACAGCGTCAGGCTGATCGAGACCTACGGCGAACGCCTCGGCTATCTGCACCTCAAGCAGGTCGACCCGGACGTGCTCGCCGAAGTCGTCGCGCGGGGACTGCCGTTCGGGCCCGCCGTGCGGCGCGGGGTGATGTGCGAACCGCCCGCCGGGATCCCGGAACTGGAACCGGTGCTGCGGGCGGCCCAGGCCCTGGGTGTGGACCTGTTCGCGATCGTCGAGCAGGACATGTACCCGTGCGAGCCGGACCGGCCGCTGCCGATCGCCGTCCGCACCCGCCGCTTCCTGCGCTCATGCGGCGCATGAGCGGGCGCGCGCCGGATCCCGCGCCCTCCTCGCGGATTCCGCCACCGCCCGCCGGGAACCAACCGGGGCACGCGGGCGTTCGACTGACAACGGGGAACGCCCGTGTGGACGGGAGGACGACATGACACACCGCGCACACACCCACGACACGCCCCGGGACGCCGCTGCCGAGGCGGCCGCCCGGAACCGGCGCTTCGGCCACCTGCCCGAGCGGATACGTCCCGAGGACACGGTCGAGACGAAGCCGGCCACCCGCCCCGACCCGGCGCGGGACACCTACCACGCGGACGAGTGGCTGATCCGGTACTGCGGCTGACCCGGAACCGGGGACGGCACCGGGCACCGGCCCGGCGCCGCCCCCGCCCGCTCAGGCCGACCGCACCTCCGCCGGCCGCACCGGCCGGTGCTCGCGCAGGGACAGGGCGCACGCCTCGGCGATCCAGCCGGCCTCCAGGGCGTCCTCCACGGTGCACGGCGAGGGCCGGGTGCCCGCCACGACCTCGGTGAACGCGGCGAGTTCGGCACGGTAGGCGGCGGCGAAGCGGTCCATGAAGAAGGTGTGCGGAGCGCCCGACGGGAAGCGCGCGCCGGGTTCGGCCGAGCGCAGCGGAAGCCGGTCGTCCAGGCCTACGGCGAGCGAGTCGGCGAAGCCGTGCAGCTCCATCCGCACGTCGTAACCACGCCGGTTGTGCCGGGAGTTGGACACCATCGCGACCGTCCCGTCGTCCAGGGTGAGCAGCGCGCCGGCGGTGTCGGCGTCGCCCGCCGCCCTGATGTGGGCGGCGCCCCGGTTGCCGCCCACCGCGTACACCTCGGTGACCTCGCGGCCCGTCACCCAGCGGATGGCGTCGAAGTCGTGCACGGCGCAGTCCCGGAAGATGCCGCCGGACGCGGCGACGTACGCGGCCGGCGGCGGCTCCGGGTCCAGCGTCGTGGACCGCACGGTGTGCAGCGCCCCCAGCTCACCGGCCCGTACGGCGGCCCGGGCGGCGGCGAACCCCGAGTCGAAGCGCCGGTGGTAGCCGATCTGGACCGGCACGCCACCGTCCCGGACGGCCCGCAGGACCTCGACGCCCTCGCTCATCGTCCGGGCGACGGGCTTCTCGCAGAAGACCGGGACACCGGCCTCGACACCGGCCCGGATCAGCGCGGGGTGGGCGTCGGTGGCCGCCGCCACCACGATGCCGTCCACCCCGGACGCCAGCAGCGCCTGCGGGGAGGGGGCGACCTCGGCGCCGAACCGCTCCGCCGCGCGCTCGGCCGCGCCGGCGAACGGATCGGTGACGACCAGCGACTCGACCGTGCCGAGCCCGGAGAGGGTCTCGGCGTGGAAGGAGCCGATGCGGCCGAGACCGAGGATTCCGATACGCATGCGCTCCATCCTTGTCCGTACAAACCCCTCGCGCCATCATCGGGGAGCCGTCGGAACTCCTCAAGGAGTTCCCCGCGGACGCACCCAGCCGCCGGTCCGCGCGGACCGCGCCATCGCGTCGAGCAGCCGCGCGCTGTGCACCGCGTCCGCGAGGGTGGTGCCGTACGGCGTGCCCTCGGCGATGGACCGGACGAACCGGCCGGCCTCGATCACCTTCAGGTCGTCGTAGCCCATCGCGTTCGCCGCGCCCGGCTGGAACGCGGCGAACTCGCCGGCGCCCGGACCGACGTGGACCGTGCTCACGGACTGGTCCCGGTAGCCGGTGCCGCGGCTGACGCCCAGCTCGTTCATCCGCCGGAAGTCCCAGAACACCGCGCCCCGGGTGCCGTGCACCTCGAAGCCGTAGGCGTTCTGCTCGCCGACCGAGACCCGGCAGGCTTCCAGGACCCCGCGGGCGCCGGAGGCGAAACGGAGCAGACAGCCGACGTAGTCCTCGTTCTCCACCGGACCGGGCTCGCCGCCGCCGGCGAGGGCGTGGCCGGCCGTCGCGCCGCCCGGACGGGCGCGCTCCGGGACGAAGACCGCGGTGTCGGCGGTGACGGAGTCGATGGCCCCGCACAGTAAACGTGCCAGGTCCACGCCGTGCGAGGCCAGGTCGCCGAGCACCCCGCTGCCCCCGCGCCGCCGCTCGTAGCGCCAGGTCAGGGCGGTGTCCGGGTCCGCCGCGTAGTCGCTGAACAGGCGCACGCGCACATGCGTGACCGCGCCGATCCCACCGGAGGCGATCAGCTCGCGGGCGGCCTCCACGGCGGGCGCGTTGCGGTAGTTGAAGCCGACCGTGCCCTGCACACCGGCCCGCGCGACCGCGTCGGCGACCGCGCGCGCGTCGGCGGTGCCCAGCCCCACCGGCTTCTCGATCCACAGGTGCTTGCCGGCCTCGGCCAGCGCCACGCCGATCTCCCGGTGCAGGAAGTTCGGCGCGGTGACGCTGACGGCCTGGACGCGCGGGTCGGCGGCCACCTCCCGCCAGTCGCGGGTCGCGGAGGCGAACCCGAACCGCTCGGCGGCCTCCTCGGCCCGGCCCGGCACCTCCTCGGCGACCGTGACCAGCCGGGGCCGCAGGGGAAGATCCGGATAGTGGTGCGGGAGCCGCGCGTAGGCCCGGGTGTGCACGCGGCCCATCCAGCCGAACCCGATGACGGCGACACCCAGCGCATCCACCATGACAGCCTCTCCCGGAAGCGGGGGACCGGCGCCCGGACCGGTCCGCCCCGGCTTGGGCCACCTTTGTCCGGACATGGCGGGGTGTCAAGCCTCCGAACGGGTCTTCCCGTCCGGCCGGTCGCGTGCCCGTCAGAGCGTGATGGCGTACGCCTTGCGCAGCGTCTCGTGCACCGTCCACCGCGTACGGTCGCCCGCGCGCAGCACCGCCATGTCGCCGGGACCGACCCGCAGCGTCGGCCCGTCCTCCACCTCGATCGTGGCCGAGCCGCTGATCACCACGAACAGCTCGTCGGCCTCCGTGTCCGTGACCACGCCCGGGGTGATCTGCCAGATCCCCCGGATCCGCCGCCCGTCCGGCGACCGCCAGACCACTTTCCCGGTGACCTCGGGATTCCCGGCGACGATCTGCCCGGGGTCCAGGGGCTCGGGTTCGAGGACGGCGTCGGGGATGTGGAGCGCGAAGCTGTGCGTCATGCGGCCGACCCTAGAGGGCGCGTGCGCCGCGGTGCCGTGGACAGGGTGTGGGGCATCGGGGCCGGTCGCGGGACACTTCGTCGCGCGGGGCGGGTGTCCGCGGCGCTCACCCACACCGCCGCCCTGCTGTTCGGCGCCGGCATGTACTCCATCCGGTCCTTCCTGCCCGGCTTCGTCCAGACACCGTCCGCGGCCGGCTACGGCTTCGGCGCCAGCGTCACCGAGTCCGGCCTGCTCATGCTGCCGATGCTCGTCGCGATGTTCCTCTCCGGCGTGCTGTCGGGCCGGCTGGAGCCCCGCGTCGGGGCCAAGGCACTGCTCACCACGGGCTCCGCGCTCGGCGCGCTGGCCTGCGGCTTCCTCACCCTCTGGCACGACTCCCGGTGGCAGATCGGAGTCGTCGCGGGACTGTTCGGCCTCGGCATCGGACTGGCCTTCGCCTCCGCCACTCCGGGGGTGACACGGGCACCCGCCCGCGTGCGGTAGGGTTGACCTGCGTGATCACGCGGGACACCCCGCGTGACGGCGCGGCGGGACGTGGCGCAGCTTGGTAGCGCACTTGACTGGGGGTCAAGGGGTCGCAGGTTCAAATCCTGTCGTCCCGACTCGTGAGAGTCGCAGGTCAGGGCCGGTTTCGGAGCAATCCGAAACCGGCCCTCGATCATTCCCGGGGACCACTCGGGGACCGGTGCCCCCTGGCCCGTGCCGGCGCGTCACGCCGGCGCCGCACCGTGTGCCGACCGCCCGGCGCCGGCGAAGTCCCGGTCAGCCGCAGTCCTCCCCGTTCAGTGTGAAGGCCGCGGGTGTCCCGGCGGGGGTGCCCGTGCCCTGGAACCCGAAGCTCACGCCGGAGCCCGGCGGGATCGTGGCGTTGTGCGCGACGTTCGCGGCGGTGACGTCGGGTCCGGCCTGCGAGACGGTGGCGTTCCAGGCGCTCGTCACCTTCTCGGCGCCCTTGAACGAGAACCCGAGCCGCCAGCCGTCGACCGCCGCGGTGCCGGTGTTCCGCACACCGACATCGGCGGTGAAGCCACCGTTCCAGGCGCTGGTGACGGTGTAGGTCACGGCGCACTGGGCCGAGGGGGACGTGGGAGTGGGCGTCGGCGTCGGCGTGGGAGTGGGCGTCGGAGTAGGAGTGGGAGTGGGCGCCGGTGTGGTGCCGTCGGGCTCCGCCCCCCACTGCGTGTCCGCACCCTCCGCCAGCACGATGTGCGGCGCGTCCACCGGCGTACTGCCCGGCGTCGTCGGGAGGGCCTGGTAGGACCAGTCGTCCGCGGGGTTCCACGCCCCGGCCGAGGTGATGCGGAACTGCACCTCCTTGCGGTACGCCGACTGGCCCGCCGGGGCGATCACCGCGTTGGAGCAGTCCACGGTGACGAAGTAGACGTCGCCCTCGAAGTGCGTCGGACCGCTCACCTTGCCGCACTGGTTGTAATTGGTGGTGGTGCTGATCCGGTCGGGCGTGACCCCGCCGTCGAGGGTGAAGTAGTAGCGCAGGGAAGCGTGCGTCAGCGCGCGTGCGGGCCACGCCGACTTGTTGACCAGGTACGCCTTGATCTCGGTGAAGCCGGGGCCCGAGGCGTTCACGGACGCCTGGACCGAGATCTCGGGCCCGTCCGGTTTCTCGGCCTGGGGGAAGCCGGCGAGCGGGCTGCCGCCGTACTCGGCGTACAGACGGGCCAGGGCGCCCGTGAAGGCCGCGTTGTAGTCGGTGGCCACCTCGTTGTTCACGTAGTTGGACCGGTCGTCGGTGTACGCGTCGTCCGCCGCGCTCGGCCCGCCGACCAGCGCGCCGTACAGGACGTGCCGGTTGTCCACCGGGTTGGTGAGCTGGTCGGTCCACGAGCCGTGACCGGTGCGGTGGTGCGGCTTCGTCGGCGGGTTCGCGCCGAAGCCCACGACGTAACTCGACTTGCGCGGGTTGTCGCCGAGGGCGTAGTCGATCTGCCGGACCGCGAAGTCGTGGTAGCGAAGCCGCGCACCCGAACGGAAGGTCAGGGGAACAGGCCCGCGCCGAGGGGGCGCCGGTCGTCGAAGCCCGGAAGGACGAGGAAGGTGGCGGTGGCGGTGGTGGTGGTGAAGCCGAGCAGCGCGTCGGAGCCGTCCATGTGGGCCAACGTCTTCGTGAAGGTGCCCAGGTCGTTCTGGAAGCTGATGAAGAGCAGGCCGGGGGCCGGCCCGTCGGTGCTGTAGGAACGGCGGAGCATGAGGCCGACGCCGACCACGCCCGGGTGGGCCCGGCGGATGTGGGCGTCGGCCGGGACGAGGTAGCGCCCGTCCGGTGTCTTGGCGCCCAGCAACGGGTCCGAGGCCACGGTTCCCCCGGACAGCGGCACGCCGGTGGCCCTGCGCCGCCCGAAGACCGCCTCCTGGCCGGCGACCGGAAGCGCGGCGAACCGCGCCAGGTCGACTTCCATGTGCCGCACCACGGCGATCGTGCCGCCGGCCACCGCGGCCGGCCCGGACAGCCACAGGTGGCGCCGCTGTTCGGCCGTCGTGTGCGGGCCCACGACGCCGTCGATGAAACCGAGCAGGTTGCGGGGCGCGGAGACGCCCTCGCTCACGGGAACGTCCGGACCCCGGCGTCCGGACTGCCGCCAGCGTTCACGTACCCGGTCCCCGGCGTGCCGCAGCAGCGCGGTGGCGACGACCGGCAACAGCAAGGGGTCACCGGCGCAGATCTGCAACAGCAGGTCCCCGCCGCGCGACCGCGGGGCGATCCGCTCGCGGGAGAACCGGGGGAGGTCCGCGGCGCCGGGCAGGGCGGGATCGACGCCGCGCACCAGCCGCGGACCCACCCCGACCGTCACGGTGAGGTCCCCCGGCGGCAGGCCCAGCAGGCGGGGGTCGGGTCCCGAGGTGAGGGCGTGCACGGTCCGGCCGAGTTCGGCCAGCAGCGGGCCGACGGCCACGCCGTCACCGACGTCGGCCACCACCGCCAGGAGGTTCGGCTGGGCCGGCCGCGGGAGCGTGACGCCCGCCTGGTGGCGACCGGTCGCCGCGACCCCCGGGGCCGACGAGGGGGAGGAGGGCCGGTCCTGCCGAGCCGCGGGCGACTCGCACCCGGCCGTGAGCCCGGTGGCCGCCACGGCCCCGGTGGCCCCGATGAACGCGCGGCGGGACGGATGGGCGTCGGCTCGGCTCACGGTGCGAACAATGCCATATCCCTTCCGGCTCCCGCGAGTTGACCGTCCCCGCACCGGGACCACTCCGTGCCAGGATGGGGCCATGTCTCGTCTCCGTCTTCGCGCGATGGCCGCGTTGTTGAGCACACTGGCATGCGTACTGGCGGCCTGCGGGTCCGGCGACGACGGGGCGGCCGACGGCCGCCGGCCGTCCGGGACGCGGGTGACGATCAGGGTGCCGGGCGACGCCCCGACGATCTCGGCGGCGGTCTCCCTAGCCCACCCCGGTGACCTGGTACTGGTCGCGCCGGGCGTCTACCACGAGTCGGTGAGGGTCGCCACGCCGCGTGTCACCCTGCGGGGCGAGTCCCGGGACGAGGTCGTCGTCGACGGGCGGCTGCGGCAGCCGAACGGCATCGTCGTCTCCGCGCCCGGGGTGGCCGTGGAGAACCTGACCGTGCGCAACAACACGCAGAACGGGGTGCTGGTCACCGGCTCGGCGAAGGCGGCGGCGGGCCTGCCGGGGCAGAGCGGCGGCTACGACACGGGCGACGAGCCCGTCACCTTCCTGAAGTCGTTCCTGGTCTCGTACGTGACCGCGACCCGCAACGGCCTGTACGGCATCTACGCGTTCTCCGCGCAGAACGGTGTCATCGAGCACTCGTACGCCTCCGGCGGGGCCGACTCGGGGATCTACGTCGGCCAGTGCAAGCCCTGCCGCGTCGTGGTGCGGGACAACATCGCCGAACTCAACGCGGTCGGTTACGAAGGCACCAACGCCGGCGGGGACATGTACGTGGTCGGCAACCGCCTGGTCGGCAACCGGGTCGGACTCACCACCAACTCCGACCACCAGGAGAAGCTGCTCCCGCAGCGGGACGCCGTCATCGCGGGCAACCTGATCGCCGCCAACCAGCAGCGGGCCACCCCCGAGCAGGCCGACGGCGGCTGGGGCACCGGCGTCGGCATCGACGGCGGCAGCGGCAACCGGTTCCTCCGCAACCGCGTCACCGGCAACAGCAACGCCGGGCTGGTGATCACCGCGACCGCCGACATCCCTCCCGTCGGCAACCGGATCGAGGACAACACGTTCGACGGCAACGGCGTCGACGTCGGCTGGTCGTTCCCCACCGCCACGCGGGGACGGGGCAACTGCCTGCGCGGCAACGCACTGCGCACGACGGTGCCCGCCCGGCTCGCGACCGGCGCGGCCTGCCCGCTTCCCGCCGGGTCACCGTCACCGGCCGGCACGTGGACGGCGCCGCGGGCGCCCGGCGGCATCCCGTTCAGCGAGGTCGCCGCGCCCGGCCCGCAGCCGGGGTTCCCCCATGCCGCCGACGCGGGCCCCACCGCCGTCCCGGCCGTTCCGGACCTGCCGAGGACGGCGGACATCCCGCTGCCGTCCGTCTCCCTGCTCGCCGCGCACGCGCGGGTGCGGACACCCTGACCGCGGCTAACGGGCCGGGGTGACGCCGGGCACCGGCTCGACGGGAACGTACGCGTGGGTGCCGAAGGCGATGACCACCGGCCGCGACTCGGACTCCACGCGGACGCGGACCCGGTACATGGTGCCGTCCGGGCCGATCCAGTAGCGCACGTTGCCCGCCGTACCCGAGCGGTCGGGGGAGGACGGCCCGGTCATGACGTCCACCCGGTGCCCGTCCACCCGGTCCCGCCCCCACCAGGAGGCGCCGTTCTGCGGCAGCAGTTCGGCGTTGTCCGGCCGGTCGCTGCCGAGCTTGAGGGCGATGGCCAGCGAACTGTCCAGCGCGCTGCCGGACGACCGCAGCGGACGGCGGTACCACCCCGAGCGGGGCGGCGACGCGGGGGCGTGCGCCGGAGCGTTCGCCATCGGGTGGACGAACACCGAGGTGGCCGTCCACTCGATCAGCCCGTCACTGGAGGCGCCGCGCCCGCTGCCGTGCACCACGCCGTACCCGAGCTCGCCCCGGTAGTCGACGGACCCGGTGACGGTCAGCTCCCCGGCGGTGCCCGGCACGGTGATCGTCACCGCGCGGCCCCGCGCCTCGTAGTTGCGGAACCGGGTGATCGCCAGCCGGTTCGCCTCCTCCGAGGTCAGTGCGCGCGGACCACCGGAGCCGGAGCCGCCGGTGAGGAGGAACGCGGCCACCACGACCGCCGCCACGCCGACGGCGACCGCCACCCGGTGTGGCCACGGCCAACGGCGCCGTACGGGCGCACGGCCCGGTGGGACTCGTCGGCTTCTCCCGCCGCGCACACGGTTCGACACTGGCACTTCGCTGGTTCGTCCTCTCGCTCGTCACCCCGCCGCCCGGCGGCCCGGTGGCGGACGACGCCGGGGCCGGCCCCCGTGGGCCGGCCCCCGTGATCCGCCCGTCCGCGCCGTCCTTCGGATCACGGACGGGCGGATCACCGTGGTGCGGTTGGTGCGGTTGGTGCGGTGCGTTCAGTGCTGCCGGGCGCGGCGGTTGCGGGCCACGAACGCGATGACCAGGCCCGCGACCACCAGCAGACCGGCGAGGCCGAGCACCGTCGGCATCCCGGACATACCGGTTTCCGCCATCGAACCGCCCCCGTCGCTCCCGCCGCCCGGGGCCGGGTTGGCCGGCGGCGCGGGCGAGGGCGGCGTCGAGGCCGGTGGCGAGGCCGTCGGCGTACCCGGCGCAGGAGTCGGGGACGGAGTCGGGGTCGGGGTCGGAGTGGGAGTGGGGCTCGGGCTCTCCTTCGGGATGTACACCCCGGCGTCGATGGTGTGGTCGACGCCGCCCGGCTTGTCCGGGGCGGTGACGGGCGCGTAGCCGTTGCACAGCTCCCCGCTGGTCGGCGGGGTCACATTGGAGTCGTGCGCACGGTCGTCACCGGCCCGCGGGAGCGTGAACCTCAGCTCGCTCGCCGCGGGCTGCCCGGGCACCTGGCCGGTGTCCGCGGTGCACACGTCGAACTGCACCGTGTACTTCGCGCCGGGCGTCAGCCGGTACGCGGCGCCGACACCACCGAAGTAGTACTCGCCGGCGGCGTTGGTCGTGGTCGTGGCGACCTGTTTGCCGTCGGCGTCCAGCAGGTTGACCGTCGCCCCCGGCAGCAGCACGTGCCCCGGGTCCTGGATCCCGTTGTGGTCGCCGTCGAACCACACGACGTTGCCGATCTGGATCGGCGCGTTCGCCGCCGCGTAGGCGATGTCACCGAGCCCGCCGGCCTTGCCGAACCCGCCTTGCTCCCGGCTGACGAACTGGAACCCGTTGGCGGCCGGGTTGTTGCCCGGGCCCTGACCGGACGTGATGTCGTGGTACCCGGTCCCCGAGGTCGCGACGTTGACGACCGGGTCGAACTCCGTGCTGACGACCCACTGCTGCTGCGGGATGTAGGCCACCGACCCCAGCGCGGTCTCCTGGTGCGCGTTGGCGAAGGAGTCGCCCGGGAAGTATTCGACGACATCGGCGGGCTGGCCGCCGCTGTTGGCGGGGGTGGCGTGGTTGGGGCAGTTGCCGGTGCCTTCCCACTGGTACTCACCGGCGGGAGTGGCGCAGACCATGGTGATGTCACCACCGGACATGCCGTTCTCCGCCGTGTCGTTCCCCGGGCGGGGGTCCAGCCCTCCCCAGCTGAGCACGTCCATGAACCGGTCGCGGAACCCCAGGATCACCGAGCCGTCGCGGGCGAAGGCGAGGGAGGACAGTTCCGGCTGCGGATCGATGAAGACGTTGCCCGCCTTCCGGTCGTCCCAGGTGTCCAGGCCGGTGTTCCACGGGTTCCAGTGGGTGGCCTTGTCGCCCGAGCCGAAGACGCTGCCGCGTTCGTCCGTGAGCGAGTGGCTGAGCACCGTGGTGAACCGCTTGCCGTCGTAGGTGGAGACGAAGGCTTTCAGGTCCTCGCGCTTCTGCGTGCTCTCCGCGCTGCACACGCCGCCGACGTAGAGGGTGTTGTCGTGGGCCTGGAGGCCGAACGGACGCCAGTCGTCGGGGCTCGCGCACCCCGGGTCCGGGATCGGGACCGTCTTCTCGGGCGCCGAGGCGGTGGCCCCGGTCGCGTCGAAGCTCACCAGGCTGCGGGTGCGCAGGTTCACCGCGTACAGCGTGGAGCCGTCCTCGGACAGGGCCAGTCCGCCGATGCTCTCCTTGCCCGGCGCGTCGGTGAACCCGCCATCCTTGATCATGTTGGCGGTGTCGTGCCGCGTCACCACGGCGTCCGGAACCCGCGCGAACAGCTTCGGCGGACCCGAGCCGTCGACCGGCACCGTGTAGATCGCGCCACCGCCCTGCGGCCCGTACGCGCTGTACCGGCGGGCGAACGCGCTCTGGAACAGCCGGGTCCGGTTCGTGTCGTACGCCAGCCCGAACGTCGTGCCCACCTGGTCCTGCGTGGCGAGCGTGGCGGGGCACGCCGTATCGGTGGGACACGTGCCCCGGACCTTCGTCCCGAACGCCACCAGCGCCCGGTTGTCGGTGCTGCCCGGGCCGTTGTGGACCGGCACGAAGTACCGTGAGTCCGGCAGCGCGTAGTCGGCCGGATTCCACACCCCGGTCACCACAGCGGCGTTCTTCCCGTCCGACACGTCCACGAACGACGTGAAGCTGTCGAAGTGGTTCTCCGCCGTCGACGCGGGTGCCGGCCGCAGATGACCGCTGTACGGCGCCGGGACGCTGACGTCGACGCGGTACCGGCCGCCGTCCAGTGCGCTCGAACCCGGCACCACGACCTTCCCGGTGGCGTCCGTGACACCGGTGACCGCGTGCCCGGCGGGGTCGGAGACCTTCACCCGCATGCCCCGCTGCGGCACGTCCATCGTCGTGTTGATCACGCCGGTGCCGAAGAAGTCGCGCAGCACCTCGACCGTCAGCGTGCCGTCGGCGGCCGCGGCGGTGGCCGGTCCGGTCGTCGCTCCGACGGCGGCGCCTGCCAGTAAGAGGGCGGACAGGCCCGTGCGCGCCAGTGGCTGAACAAGCCTCCTGGCCGCCCGGGGCGAGTCTCTGCCGACTCGGTTCATGGCATCACACTCCACACTTTCGTTGTCCTGAAACCAGGCAGGCAAAGAAAAACGGCCCACTGCTGTCGCGTGGGCCGCTTTACGATGATCGGTCGAGAATATTGCGGACGCGCGGTAAGCACCGCAGGCCGGAAACGGCGAACAGGCGTTCAGATGCTCGGCGGGGGCCGCCCCGTTCCGTGTGTTTCCGCAGCTCGATCACGGTACTTTCGCCCCCACCGCCGACCCCGCCGACCGCCATCGCGAGCAGCGCGCGACATTCTATCCATGGGGCTCCCGGCGCCACCAGCGGAACCGGGATTCGCGGGAATCCCGGAGCGCCGGAGAATGGCGGCCGCGAAATGCGGGCCTCCGTACGGGATCCCGGCGGGGCCGGACCCGGGCCGGGCACCGCCGGCCGACCGGACCCGGCGGGTGGCTGTCCCTCCGGTCCGGCGGTGCGTACACTCCACTGCGACGTGTGATCTTCGCGGGCCGGAGGGCGCGGCATGGGTGGACCCGGGACTCCCCGACGTGAGGTGGTCACGGGGGTGTCGCGGACGGCCCGGCCGGTTCGCGGTCCGGTGCGTCCCGTACCGGTGCGTCCCGGGGACGGTGCCGCACTGCGGAATCTGATGCGCCGTCAGTTCCGGCTGGCGCTGGTCGTGTTCGCGGTGCTCGTCGGCGTCGTCGGGGTGCTGCCCCTCGTGTTCGCGGCCCTGCCCGACCCGGCGGCCCGGCCGGGGAGCGCGCTGGTGGTGTGGGCCGTTCTCGGGGTCGGTGTCTATCCGCTGCTCGTCGTCGCCGGCCGGTGGTACGTCCTGCGCGCCGAGCGCAACGAACGGGACGCGGTGGACGGGGACGAAGGAACCCGGCGGTGACCGGCACCGGGATGTGCGGGGCCGCCGGGTGAGCCAGGCGTACGGCATCGCGGCCGTGTCGGCGGCGGTCCTGGCGACCCTGGTGATCGGCTCGGCGGGACTGCGCGTCTCCCGCACCACGTCCGACTTCTACGTCGCCTCCCGCACCGTTCCGCCGTACCTCAACGCCATGGCCGTCAGCGGGGAGTACCTCTCTGCTGCCTCCTTCCTCGGCATCGCCGGACTCGTCGCCGCCGAGGGCGTCCAGATGCTCTGGTTCCCCGTCGGCTACGCGGCCGGCTATCTCGTCCTGCTCGTCTTCGTCGCCGCCCCGCTGCGCCGCTCCGGCGCCTACACACTGCCCGACTTCGCCGACTCACGGCTCGAGTCCACGGCCGCCCGGCGCGTCGCCGGCATCCTCGTCGTCGGCGTCGGCTGGCTCTACCTGCTGCCCCAGCTCCAGGGCGCGGGCCTCACCCTCGGGCTGGTCACCGGCGCGCCGCACTGGCTCGGCGCCGTCCTCGTCGCCGTCGTCGTCACCCTGGCCGTGGCCGCCGGCGGCATGCGCGGCATCACCTTCGTCCAGGCGTTCCAGTACTGCCTGAAACTGACCGCCCTCCTCGTGCCCGCCGTCTTCCTGCTGCTCGCCTGGCACGGCGACCCGCGTCCCGCCGGCGCCGTGGCGGAGCCGCCGACCTTCCGCCGGCACACCGAGGTCACCGTCGACAGCACCGTACGGCTCCGGATCGAGGCACCGCTGCGGGCCGTCGCCACCGGCGCCGTGGACGGCAGGGGCTACGACGGCGGACCGCTGGTGCTGGACCCCGGCGTGCACGAGATCCGGGCCGGGACCACGCTGCGGTTCCCGCCCCGGACGCCGGTGCCCGAGCGCGTGCCCGGCGACGGCCCGGCGGGCGGCGCCGCCGGCTGGGCCGCACCGTTGTCCGGCGGCGAGGAGGAACACCCGCTGTACGCCACGTACGGCCTGATATGCGCCACGTTCCTCGGCACCATGGGGCTGCCCCACGTCCTCGTCCGCTTCTACACCAACCCCGACGGCCGCGCCGCCCGGCGCACCACCGTGATCGTGCTCGCCCTCGTCGGCGGCTTCTACCTGCTGCCGCCCCTCTACGGACTCCTCGGCCGGCTCTACGCCCCGGACCTGCTGCTCACCGGCGACACCGACGCCGCCGTCCTCGTCCTGCCCGAGCGGCTGATCGGCGGCACCGCCGGTGATCTGCTCGGCGCGCTGATCGCCGCCGGCGCCTGCGCGGCGTTCCTGTCCACCGCCTCCGGGCTCATCCTGTCCGTCGCGGGCGTGCTCAGCCAGGACGTGCTGCCCTCGCTCGGCGTCCGCCGCTTCCGGCTCGCCACGCTGCTGGCGGTGGCCGTGCCCGGCACGGTGAGCGTGGCCGCCGGGCAGCTCCCCGTCGCCGGCGCGGTGGGACTCGCCTTCGCCGTGGCCGCCTCCTCCTTCTGCCCGCTGCTGATGCTCGGCATCTGGTGGCGCGGACTGACCCCGCCCGGTGCGATCGCGGGGCTCCTCGCCGGCGGCGGCGGCGCCCTGACCGCCGTCACCCTGACCATCGCCGGGCCGCCCCTGCGGGGCTGGGCGCACTCCCTGCTCGCCTGGCCCGCCGTGTGGTCCGTCCCGCTGGGCTTCCTGACCATGATCCTGGTGTCCCTGGCCACCCGGGACCGCGTCCCGGCCGGCACCGAGGCCGCCATGGCCCGCCTCCACCTGCCCGAACGCCCGGCCGGCCGGGGCGTGCCCACCACCCGCCGAGGAGTGACGACACCATGACGACGCACCGCCGCCGGTGGTCCGCGGCCCACGGCACGCCCCGGTGAACGGCCTCGCCCTGCTCGCCACCGGCGCCCCGCTGCTCTTCGCCGCCGGCCTCGCCACCGGGCGCCTGCTGGCCCGCCGCGCCGACCGGGCCGGCGCGGACCCCGGCACCCCCGTGGAGCGCGCCACCTTCCGCACCCTGCACACCGCCTCCGTGGCCGCGCCCCCGCTGCGCGCCGGGCTCACCCCGGACGCGGCCCGCAAGGCGGTACGCGGGCTGCGGCCGCTGTTCGGCACGGCCGCGCTCGCCCTCACCGCCGAGGACCGGCTGCTGGCCTGGGAGGGGCCCGGCCGGCACCACACGGACACGGCCCTGGAGCGGGTCCGCCAGGTGCTGGAGACCGGCCGGGCGCAGACCTTCGCCGTCGGCTGCCCGGACCCTGACTGCCCGGTGCGCTGGGGGGCCGCCGCGCCGCTCACCGTGGACCGGCGGGTGCTCGGCGCCCTCGTCGTGCTCGGGGCAGGGGAGCCGGGGTCCGGGGCGCGGGCCACCGAGGAGGTGGCGCGCTGGGTCTCCGCCCAGCTCGAACTCGCCGACCTCGACCGGGCCCGTACCGGGCTGATCGAGGCGGAGATCCGCGCGCTGCGGGCGCAGATCTCCCCGCACTTCGTCTACAACTCCCTCGCGGCGATCGCGTCCTTCGTCCGCACCGACCCCGAACGGGCCCGCGAACTGCTGCTGGAGTTCGCCGACTTCGCCCGCTACTCCTTCCGCCGCCACGGCGCGTTCACCACCCTCGCCGAGGAGCTGCGCGCCATCGAGCAGTTCCTGGAGCTGGTGCGCGCCCGGTTCGGGCAGCGGCTGGAGGTCACCCTGCGGATCGCCCCCGAGGTGCTGCCGGTGGCGGTTCCCTTCCTGTGCCTGCAGCCCCTGGTGGAGAACGCGGTCAAGCACGGGCTGGAGGAGAGCGCCGGGCGCGGCCGGATCACGATCACCGCGCGGGACGAGGGGGCGACGGCCCGGATCGTCGTCGAGGACGACGGCGTCGGCATGGAGCCGGACCGGCTCCGCGGGATCCTGCGCGGCGGGGACGGCCCGGCGGCGGGCATCGGGCTGCGCAACGTGGACGAGCGGCTGCGCCAGGTCTACGGCGACGAGCACGGCCTGGTGATCGAGACCGGCGTCGGAGCCGGGATGAAGATCACCATCCGGGTCCCGAAGTACCGGCCCGGAGTACACCCCGCGCCCCCCGACCCCGCGCCCCCCGGTCCGGCGCCCCCGGCACCGCGCTCCTGACCCGGCCCCCGGTCCGGCGCCCTCGGGCACCGCGCCCCCGGGCACCGTGGCGCCGGGGGTCCGCGGGCCGCGGCGGTCTACGGCGCCTCGGTCGCCGGGGTCTGCCGCCGCCGGCGCCGGGCCGCCATCACCGCGTAGACGATGATCCCGACGAACAGGAACAGCACGCCCTGGTACACGGCGGCGTAGCCGGCGCCCGCCATCAGCCAGACCGAGAACGCGGCGGCCACCGCGGTGATCACGGAGTCCCGCACCAGCCGCCCCCGGTCGACCGCCCCGGGCCCGCCGGCCACGAGGTGGAAGATCTGCGCGGCGGTGGCCAGCAGATACGGCACGGTCGCGGTGAACGTGGTGACCAGCACCAGGACGTCGAAGACCTTGCCCGAACCGGAGGAGTAGTTGTAGACGGTGAGCAGCGAGGCGAGGACGACCGTCACGCCGACGCCGACCGTGGGCACCCCCCTGCGGCGGCGGGCGAAGGCGCTCGGGAACAGTCCGTCGCGCGCCGCCGCGTACGGCGTCTGGGCGCTGAGCAGGGTCCAGCCGTTGAGACAGCCGGTCATCGACACCAGCGCGGCGAGTGCCACCGCCGTACCGCCCCAGCTGCCGCCGAACATCGTGTTCACGGCGTCCGAGAACGGGGCGGTGGAGGACACCAGACGGTCGTGCGCGACCGTGCCGAACACCGACACCGTGCCCAGCAGGTACACCAGTGCCGCGCCCGCGGTGCCGATGACGGTGGCCCGGCCCACGTTGCGCCGGGCGTTTCGGACCTCGCCCGCGCTGACGGCGGCGGACTCCACTCCGAGGTAGGAGAAGAGCAGCAGGGCGGCGGAGGCGGACACCGCGCCGACCGCGCCGTGCCCGCTGGAGTTGAACGGCCCGAGCCGGTCCGGGTCGAAGAAGAACAGGCCGCCGACCGCGACGAGCAGCAGCGGCACGAACTTCAGCACGGTGGAGACCAGCTGGACGGCGCCCACGTACCGGGTGCCGGCGAAGTTGGCGAGGGCGGGCAGCCACTGCAGGACGAGCGCGGCCAGGCACGCGGTCCAGCGGTGGTCGCCGACCGGTATCAGCACGTCCAGGTAGCCGACGGCCGCGACGGCGAGCGCCGCGTTCGACACCCAGGTGGTGATCCAGTACGACCAGGCCGCGAGGAAGCCCGCGAAGTCGCCGAACGCCTCGCGGGCGTAGACGTAGGGGCCGCCGGTGCGCGGGTCCCGGGCGGCCAGCCGGCCGAAGACCAGGGCGAGCGCGATGGCGCCGACGGTCAGCACGCCGAAGGCGACCAGGCTGACCGTGCCGTAGGGGGCGATGGAGGCGGGCAGCAGGAAGATGCCCCCGCCGATGATGTTGCCCATGACCAGCGCCGTGGCGACGGGCAGGCCGAAGCGGCGGGCATGCCTGCCGGCGTCGCCGTGCGGGTTGTCGTCGGCGGGAACCGTGGGGGACGCCGCGGGGGTCTCCGCGGAGGCCGGAGCCGACCGTGCGACGGTTCCGGTGTTGTGCATGGGTGGTGCGCCTCTCATGGAACGGACGTTCCCGGGATCACCGGGACGGGCTCCATGGTCGGGGATGCGCCGATCTGGCTCAAAATCGCCGTTTTTTGTTCCGTATGGACCGCGTGATCACGCAAAAAACGTCGCGGCGCGGCCCCGTGGCCGCCGGATGTCCCGCACCGCAGGAGGTCAGTCCGCCGCCCACAGGCCGCGCACGTGCCCCAGGTGCCGGGTCATGATCGTGTGGACGGCCCGCTCGTCGCGCTCCAGCAGGGCGTCCAGCAGCTCCAGGTGCTCCTCGGCGGAGGCGAGCAGCCGGCCCGCCTGGACCAGCGCGGTCAGCCCGTACAGCCGGGAGCGCCCCCGCAGGTCGGCGACGACCTCGACCAGGTGCGCGTTGCCCGCGAGGGCGAGCAGGCCGAGGTGGAAGCGGGTGTCGGCCTCGACATAGGCGATCAGGTCGCCCGCGGCGGCGGCGACGACGATCTCCCGGGCCGCCGGGCGCAGCGCCTGAAGCGAGACTTGGTCGGCGGTGCGGGCCAGGTCCACCACGGTCGGGATCTCGACGAGCGCCCGGATGTGCGTGTACTCGTCCAGCTGCCGGTCGGAGACGACGGTGACCCGGAACCCCTTGTTGGGCACGGTGTCGACCAGGCCCTCCTTGGCCAGGTCGAGCATCGCCTCCCGCACCGGCGTCGCCGACACGCCGAACCGGGCGGCCAGCGAGGGCGCCGAGTACACCTCGCCCGGCCGCAGCTCGCCCGCGATCAGCGCGGCGCGCAGGGCGTCCGCGACCCGCTCGCGGTAGCTGCTGCGCCGTCCGCCGAGCCGGGGGAGCGCGGACAGCTCCGCCTCCCGCGTGTTCTGTGCCATGTCACGCATCACCGGGGTGAGTGTAGAGGAGCCCGGCGGACGCTACAGGACGAACCCCTCGGGGAACGGGTCGTCCGGGTCCAGCAGGTACTGCGCCGTCCCGGTGATCCACGCGCGGCCCGTGAAGCTGGGCAGCACGGCCGGCACCCCGGCGACCTCGGTCGTCCCGAGCAGCCGCCCGGTGAACCGGGTGCCGATGAAGGACTCGTTCACGAACTCGGTGCGCAGGGGGAGTTCGCCGCGGGCGTGCAGCTGCGCCATGCGCGCGCAGGTGCCGGTACCGCAGGGGGAGCGGTCGAACCAGCCCGGGTGGATGACCATGGCGTGCCGGGAGCGGCGGGCGGTGGCACCGGGCGCGTACAGGTGGACGTGGTGGCAGCCGCGGATGGAGGGGTCTTGGGGGTGGACCGGCTCGTCCTGTTCGTTGACCGCCCGCATCAGCGCCAGTCCCGCCGCCAGGATGTCGTCCTTGCGGGCGCGGTCGAAGGGCAGCCCGAGGGCGTCGACGGGCAGGATCGCGTAGAAGTTGCCGCCGTAGGCGAGGTCGTAGCCGACGGTGCGGCCGTCGGGCAGGGTGACCTCGCGGTCCAGGCCGGCGGCGAACGACGGGACGTTGCGCAGCGTCACGCTCCGGGCCGCGCCGTTTGCCACCGCGACCTCGGCGACCACGAGCCCCGCCGGGGTGTCCAGCCGGATGGTGGTCACCGGCTCGGTGACCTCCACCATGCCCGTCTCGACCAGGACGGTGGCCACCCCGATCGTGCCGTGCCCGCACATCGGCAGACAACCGGACACCTCGATGTAGATGATCCCCCAGTCGCAGTCGGGGCGGGACGGCGGCTGGAGGATCGCGCCGCTCATCGCCGAGTGGCCGCGCGGCTCGTTCATCAGCAGCCGCTTGACGTGGTCGCGGTGTTCGCGGAAGTACAGCCGCCGTTCGTTCATCGTCGCGCCGGGCACGGTGCCGATCCCGCCGGTGATCACCCGGGTCGGCATGCCCTCGGTGTGCGAGTCGACGGCGTGCAGGACGAGCTTGCTGCGCATCTTCCGGTCTCCTTCCCGGCCGTCAGGCCAGTCCCGCGGCCACGGCCTTCTCGGTGGCCGCGCGGACCGCGGCCTCCTGCCCGGGCGGCAGCGGGAGCCTGGGCGGGCGCACCGGGCCGCCGTAGTGGCCGACGACGTCCATGGAGAGCTTGATCGCCTGTACGAACTCCGTCCGGGAGTCCCAGCGCAGCAGCGGGTGCAGCTGCCGGTACAGGGGGAGCGCGGTGGTCAGGTCGCCGGCCGCCGCCGCGCGGTACAGCTCCACCGAGGCGCGCGGCAGCGCGTTGGGGTAACCGGCCACCCAGCCCTTGGCGCCGGCCACCGCCAGCTCCAGCAGCACGTCGTCCGCGCCGATCAACAGGTCCAGTTCCGGAGCCAGTTCGGCGATCCGCCAGGCGCGGCGCACATCGCCGGAGAACTCCTTGACGGCCTGCACCAGCCCCTCGCCGTGCAGCCGGGCGAGGAGTTCGGGCACCAGGTCCACCTTGGTGTCGACCGGGTTGTTGTACGCCACCACCGGCAGGCCGGCCCGCGCGACCTCGGCGTAGTGGGCGAGGACGGAACGCTCGTCGGCACGGTAGGCGTTGGGCGGCAGCAGCATGACCGCCGCGCAGCCGGCCGCGCCGGCCTGTTCGGCCCAGCGGCGGGCCTCGGCCGAGCCGTACGCGGCGACGCCCGGCATCACCCGCTCCCCGCCGACCGCGGCCACGGCGGTCTCCACCACCCGGGCCCGCTCCTCGGGGGTGAGCACCTGGTACTCGCCGAGCGAGCCGTTCGGCACGACGCCGTCGCAGCCGGCCGCGACGAGCCGGGCGCAGTGCTCGGCGTAGTGGTCGTGGTCGACCGAGAGGTCGTCGCGGAACGGGAGGGCGGTGGCGACGAGGACGCCGTGCCAGGGGCGGTGCGGTACGTCGGACATGGGGGTCCTCGCTCTCCGTGGGGTGTGACATGGCACTGTCGTGTGTTCCTACTCCGTGTCCGGCAGGCCGGCCAGGACCCCGAGCGGCACCGGCCGGGCGAACGGCCGTCGTCCGGCGCCGAGCGGACAGCCCGTCAGTCCGGCCACCGCGGGCCCGCACATCCGGCCCTGGCACCAGCCCATCCCGGCCCGGGTGAGCAGCTTCACGGTGCGCGCGTCCCGGGCACCGAGCGTGCCGACGGCCTCGCGCACCCGCCCGGCGGTGACCTCCTCGCAGCGGCACACCACCGTGTCGTCCGGCAGCCGGTCCCGGCCCGCCCAGCCCGCGGGCGGGGCGTACACCGCGTCCAGGGCCGCCGCGAGCGCCCGCGCCCGGGATCTCGCCCGGCCGGCGCCGGCCCAGCGGTCCGGGTCGGGCACGCCGCCGTGCAGCCGCGCGGCGGCCGAGCACCCGGCGATGTGCCCCTCGGCGAGCGCGAGGGCCGCGCCGCCGACACCGGTGGCCTCCCCGGCGGCCCAGACGCCGGGCACGTCGGTGCGCTGCTCCGCGTCGACCCGTACGGCGGTGCCGGTCAGGGCGCAGCCGAGGGCCTCGGCGAGGTCGGTGTGCGGCAGCAGTCCGTGTCCCACGGCGAGCGTGTCGCAGGCGAGGCGCCGGGCGGTGCCCGGCCGCGGGCGCCCGGCCCGGTCGAGCGCGGCCACCGTCACCGCCTCCAGCCGCTCGGTGCCGTGCGCCGCCACGACCGTGTGCCGGGTCAGGGTGCGCACCCGGTGCCCGAGCAGCCGGGCCGCGTACCCGGCGCCCTCGGCGAGGGTGCCGGGCCGGGCGGCCAGGGCGGGGGCCCGGCGCAGCAGCGCGGCCGGACGGGCGGACTCGACCAGCGCCGCGACCCGGGCACCGGCGGCGGCGAGCCCGGTGGCCACCGGCAGCAGCAGCGGCCCGGTCCCGGCGACCACCGCCGCGCGCCCGGGCAGCACCAGTCCGCCCTTCAGCATGGCCTGCGCACCGCCCGCCGTGACGACCCCGGGCAGCGTCCAGCCCGGGAAGGGCAGCACCCGCTCGTAGCCGCCGGTGGCGAGGAGCACGGCGTCGGCGCGGACGGTGACGCCCTCCTCCTGCTCGGGACCGCGCAGGGCGTGCACGGTGAACCCGCCGGAGCCCGGTTCCCCGGCGACACACCACACGTGATGGTCGCTCAGGTGGATGAGGCGGCCCGCCGCGCAGTGCCGCGCGAGGCCCGCCCGCAGCCGCTCCCAGGTGCGCCACCGGTGGTGCGCGGCCCGGGGCCGGCGGGCGCCGAGGCCGGCGGCCGGCTGCCGGTAGAACTGCCCGCCGGCCTGGTCGGCCGCGTCGACCAGGATCACCCGGACCCCGCGTGAGGCCGCCGCCAGGGCCGCGGCCAGGCCGGCGGGGCCCGCGCCGACGACGGCGAGCCGGGGCCGCTCAGTCATCGTCCCGGCCCGTCCCCCGCTGGGTGCGGATCACGTCTCCCGGGCGCACCGGCACCAGGCAGGCCCGCTGGTTGGGGCGGCCGTTGACGGTCACCAGGCAGTCGAAGCACACGCCGGTGCCGCAGAACACCCCGCGCGGCTCGCCGGTGCCCCGGGTGCCCCGCCAGGCCGTCACGCCCGCCGCCCACAGCGCCGCCGCGACCGTCCGGCCCGGCAGCGCCCGCAGGGGCCGGCCGTCGAAGGCGGCCGTGCGGGCCGGGCCCGGCCGGGCCCGCGTCCACTTGAGGGGATTCACCGGTCCTCGCCTCCCTGTGTGTCGAACCGCTCCGGACGAAACGGCGTGAGGTCCAGCTCGGGCGCCTTCCCGGTGAGCGCCCGCGCGACCAGCAGACCGGTGCCGGGGGCCAGCCCGATGCCGGCGCCCTCGTGCCCGCAGGCGTGGAACAGGCCGGGCACCCGGGGGTCGGGGCCGATCGCCGGCAGACGGTCCGGCAGGTACGGGCGGAAGCCCGCGTACGTCCGCAGCGCGCGGACCCGCTCCAGGAACGGGAAGAGCCCGACGGCCCCGGCGGCGAGCGCCCGGACGGCGCGCAGCGACAGCGAACGGTCGAAGCCCACCCGCTCCCGGGTGGCGCCGATCAGCACCGGCCCGGCCGCCGTGCCCTCCACGACCGGGGAGGTGCGCAGCCCGGCCGAGTCGCTGGCCACGTCGGCCACATAGTCCGCCGCGTACACCTTGTGCCGGATCCTGCGCGGCAGCGGCTCGGTGACCAGGACGAAACCGCGCCGGGGGAGCACCGGCAGCCGGACCCCGGCGAGCGCCGCGAGGTCGCCGCCCCAGGTGCCGGCCGCGTTCACCACCGCCGGGGCGTGCAGGTCGCCCCGGTCGGTGCGGACGCCGTACACGGTGCCGGCGGCCGTGCGCAGCACCCCGGTCACGGTGTGGCCGAGGTGCAGCCGGGCGCCGGAGACCCGGAGCAGCCGGGCGGCGGCGCGCGCGGGCATGACCTGGGCGTCCTGCGGATAGTGCGACCCGCCCGCCATGCCGGGCGCCAAGTAGGGCTCCAGTTCGGCGAGTTGCCCGGACGCCACCGGTACGGCCGTGACGCCGGCGGACCGCTGCCGCGCGGCGAAGCCGTGCAGCGCGGCCAGCGCGCCGGGCGTCGGGGCGACCACCAGGCCGCCCTTGGGCTCGTACTCCAGCTCGGCGCCGGCGCCCGGCTCCCCGGCCAGTTCCGCCCACAACCGGACCGACAACAGGGCGAGTTCCAGCTCCGGGCCCGGCTCCTTGTCGGAGACCAGCAGGTTGCCCTCGCCCGCTCCCGTGGTGCCGCCGGCCACCGCGCCCCGGTCCACCACCCGTACCTCCAGGCCGGCCCGGGCGGCGTACAGCGCGCAGGCCGCGCCCGCCATCCCGGCTCCGACGACCACGACATCGCAGGTCAGCCGCTTCGCCACGGCAGTACTATGTCACATGTTTCTCACTCTGAGGAGACCCCCGACTCCGGTGCGTGGACACCCCCTTGACGCCGTACCGAGCCGGATCGACACTCCAGGGGAGGGAATCCTAGTGAAGAGGTAGGGAATCATGACGCGCCTCGCACCGGGCACCGGCCGTACGGTCCGGACCCCGTGGCACGCGCCCCTGCTCACCTCCCGCCGCCACATCGACCTCCAGCGTGTCTGCAGCGCGATCAGCCGCCACCGCTGAACCGGGCCCCTCGGCCCCGCCGGCCGGCCGACGCCCGTGCCGGAAGCGCCCGTCCGCACGCCCACCACCCGGGGAGACGCATGTCCATCACTCCGCTCGCCGCCGTGCCGCCCGCCCGCCGCACCGCCCCCCTCTTCCGGGGCCGGATCGGCCGGGACGCGCGCAGCGGCCACTACGCCGTGCCGCACCGCTACCGGCTCCATCTGTCGACCGCCTGCCCCGACGGGCTGCGCCTCGCCGTCGGCCACAGCCTCCTCGGCCTGGACGCCCGCTGTCCGGTCACCCCGCTGCCCGCGGTCCCGGACTGTCCCGACGGCGGCCACGCGGCACTGCGCCCGCTGTACGAGGCGAGCGCCCACCACTACACGGGCCCGGCCCTCGCCCCCGTCCTCAGCGACGACTGGTCCGGACGCATCGTCAGCACCCACGCCCCGGACATCCTGCGCGACCTGGACCGGTTCCGGCCGGACGACCACGCCCGCCTGTACCCGGCCGGCCTGGAGTCCGTGATCGAGGCGGTCGAGCGGATGTGCGCCGAGGGCATCGAGGAGGCCGCCCAGCGCGCCGGCCGGGCGGGCGCCACGCCGCCGGAGCGGGCCGCCGCGCTGGACACCCTGCTGGACACCCTGGACCGGCTGGAGCGCCGGCTGAGCGGCGAGGAGTACCTGGCCGACGGCCGGCTCACCGCCGCCGACATCGAGCTGTGGGTGGCCCTGGTGCAGCTCGACACCGTCCACCGCTGCCATCTCGACGCCTCCGCCGTGCACCGGGTGGCCGGGCACCACGCGCTGTGGGCCTACGCCCGCCGGCTGGCCGCCCACCCCGCGTTCGGCCGCCATCTCGACCTCGACGGCATCGCCCGCCGCCACCACGGCCGCTGCCGGGGCCTGGAGGCCGCCGGAGCCGCCGTCCAGATCCTGGACTGGGCGGGCCACGCCGGGCACACCCCGGGCGCCCGCCGCAGGTGAGAGCGGTTCACCGGGGTCCAGTGGGCGGACGGGCGTTGACATTCGAACGGGCAACTGCCTTACTTACGGCTCAGAACGGTCATGAGCGTCAGCGCCAAGCCCTGGCTCGCTGACCGGCAACCCTCGCACCGCGGTGGGGTGCCCCAGGTGACGACCGGACCGGACGACGCATTCGGTAAGCGCGAGGCCCCGCGGGGCCACGACAGTGACAGGTGACGCCATGTACGCAGCTTCCAGGACGGCCCCGAGCCGCCCCCAGGGCCGCGTACCGTCGTACGCCGGTCTCCTGGTCGCCGACCGTGCCGTCGACCTGCTCCGGGTGAACAGCGCACTGTGTACCGCGCCGGGCATCGCCCGCCGCCGGGGCTGACCTCTCCCCATCGCCCTCGCGTTCCCGCCGCGCACCCCGCTCGCCCGGTGTGCCGTAGTCCGCCCACCCCCGGTTCCGCGCCGGTCCGTGCGCCGCCCCGTGCCCCAGAGCCGTCGCGGCCCGCGCCCGCCCGGCCGCGGCCCGGGGTGCCCGACCTCGCCGGAGCCCCTCATGAGTGAACCCCCAGGCGCCGCCGTCTCCCTCGCCGAGGCGCCCCTCCCAGCCGACGCACCGCCAAGAGAGCTGACGGCGCAGCGGGTCCAGCCGCTGCGCCGGCCCGGGCGGTGGATCGTCACCGCCGTCGTCCTCGTGCTCGTCGCGCAGATCCTGCACGGACTGGCCACGAACCCCTTCTACCAGTGGGACCGCTTCCGCTACTGGTTCCTGCGCCCCACCGTCGTCGACGGGCTCCTCGTCACCCTCGAAGTCACCGCGTTCAGCGCGGTCCTGGGCCTCCTCGGCGGTGTCCTGCTCGCGCTCGGCCGGCTCTCCGGAAGCCCGGTGCTGCGCGCGGTCAGCTGGACCTACACCTGGCTGTTCCGGTCCGTCCCGCTGATCGTGGTGCTGATCTTCCTGTACAACTTCAGTGCCCTGTACAAGACCCTGAGCCTCGGGGTGCCGTTCGGCCCGGCCTTCGTCACCTTCGACGAGTCCCGGCTGGCCACCGACATGACCATCGCCGTCGTCGGCCTCACCCTCAACGAGGCGGCCTACGCGGCCGAGGTGGTCCGCGGCGGCATCCTCTCCGTCGACCAGGGCCAGCACGAGGCCGCCGCCGCGCTCGGCCTGCCCCGGGGCTACCGGTTCCGCAGGATCGTCTTCCCGCAGGCCCTCAGGTCCATCACCCCGAACTACGTCAACCAGCTGATCGGCCTCGTCAAGAGCACGTCCCTGGTGTTCTACGTGTCCCTGCTCGACCTGTTCGGCGCGGTGCAGTCGATGGGCAACACCTACCCCGGCGACGTGGTGCCGCTGCTGATGGTCGCCACCGTCTGGTACCTGCTCCTCACCAGCGCAGTCTCCGTCGTCCAGTTCTACGTCGAGCGGCACTACGCCCGGGGCGCCACCCGCACCCTGCCGCCGACCCCGTTCCAGCGGGTCCGCGCCCAACTCGCGGACCTGCGGGCCCGGTTGCGCAGGGAGGCCGCCGTATGACCACCGCCCAGACCCAGGAGAAGGCGGCACCCGTCGCGCTCGAGGTGCACGGCGTGCACAAGTGGTACGGCACCCACCGGGTGCTCGACGGCATCGACCTCACCGTCCGCCCCGGCGAGGTCACGGCGATCATCGGGCCCTCCGGCTCCGGCAAGTCCACCCTGCTCCGGGTGATCAACCACCTGGAGAAGCCCGAGATCGGCCACGTCAGCGTGGGCGGCGAACTGATCGGCGTCAAACGGCACGGCAAGGGGCTGAAGGAACTCGGCGAGCGCGCCCTGCTCGCCCAGCGCGGCCGGATCGGCTTCGTCTTCCAGAACTTCAACCTCTTCCCGCACCTGACCGTCCTCGACAACGTCGCCGCCGCCCCCGCCGCCACCGGCCGGCTCACCAGAGCGGCGGCCCGGGACCTCGCCCGCGAACTGCTCGGCCGCGTCGGCCTCGGCGACAAGTGCGACGCCTACCCGCGGCAGTTGTCCGGCGGCCAGCAGCAGCGCGTGGCCATCGCCCGCGCCCTCGCCCTGCGCCCCGGGATCATCCTCTTCGACGAGCCGACCTCGGCGCTCGACCCCGAGCTGGTCGGCGAGGTGCTGGCCGTCATCAAGGACCTGGCGACCAGCGGCACCACCCTCGTCATCGTCACCCACGAGATCGGCTTCGCCCGCGAGGTCGCCGACCGGATCGTCTTCCTCGACGCCGGCCGGATCGTCGAACAGGGCCCGCCCGCCCAGGTTCTGGACCACCCCCGGCACGAACGCACCCGCGACTTCCTCGGCAAGGTCCTGTGACCCACCGCCCGCCCCACCACCCCTCGACACCCCGAACGACAAGGACAGCCATGCCCCGCCAGTTCTCCCGACGCACCCTCGTCCGCGGCCTCACCGCGGCGACCGCCACCCTCTCCCTCGCCGGCTCCCTCGCGGCCTGCGGGGGAGACGGCGACGCCGCCACCACCAGCGGCCCGGCCGGCACGGTGACCGTGGGGCAGCTGTCCAACGGAGCGGCCGAACCGACCGAGTTGAAGGTCTCCGAGGTCAAGTCCATCAGCGCCGAACTGCCCGCCTCCATCCGCAAGAGCGGCAAGCTCGTGATCGGCGTCGGGGCCCTGCCCTCCGGATCGGCGCCGCTGAACTTCGTGGGCAGCGATCAGAAGACGCTCACCGGATCCGAGCCCGACCTCGGCCGGCTGGTGGCAGCGGTGCTCGGCCTGAAGCCCGAACTGCGCAACTCCACCTGGGAGAACCTCTTCGTCGGCCTCGACAGCGGCAAGAACGACGTCGCCTTCTCCAACGTCACCGTCACCGAGGAGCGCAAGAAGAAGTACGAGTTCGCCTCCTACCGCAAGGACAACCTGGCCTTCGAGGTCTTGAAGAAGAGCACCTGGAACTTCGACGGCGACTACGAGAACCTCGCCGGCAAGACGGTCACCGTGGGCGCCGGCACCAACCAGGAGAAGATCCTGCTGGAGTGGAAGGCCAGACTGGCCAAGGAGGGCAAGAAGCTCACCGTCAAGTACTTCCCGGACCAGAACGCCATCAGCCTGGCGCTGCGCAGCGGCAAGGTCGACGCCTACCTCGGGCCCAACCCCGCCGTCGCCTACCGCACCCGGCAGACCGCGCACACCCCCGACCCGACCCGCAACGCGGGCACCTTCTCCGGCGCCGGCGAGACGGTCCAGGGCCTGATCGCCGCCACCGCCAAGAAGGACAGCGGACTCGCCAAGCCGCTCGCCGACGCCCTCAACTACCTGGTCGACAACGGTCAGTACGAGAAGTGGCTCGCCGCCTACAACCTCTCCAACGAAGCCGTGCCCAAGGCCGAGATCAACCCGCCCGGACTGCCCCTGGACAACTCCTGACACCGCCCGGGAACAACCCGCGGCGGGCGGGCGTTGACCGTCATGACGAAACCCACCCGGCGGGCGCCGACCCGGCCCGCCGTGTCCGACGGAGGGAGGCGGCGGCCGTGACCCGAGCGCCCGACCAGGCCCGCCCGCCGCGCCCGTACCGCTCCGTCCGGCTGCACTCCCGGCCGCACATCGACCTCCAGCGCGTGTCCGCCGCGCTCTGTCGCCGCTGATCCCTGCCCGGCCCCCGGCCCGGCCGCACCTTCCGCGTGCCCGCCCGGCCCCCGCCGCGCACCCCGGCCCGCGCCCGGCCGCGCGCCGCTCACCCACGTACGGACATCAAGGAAGGCACAGACGTGTCGCCGACTGCCCCCGCACACCTGCATCTCGCCGTCGCCCTGGACGGCACCGGCTGGCATCCCGCCTCCTGGCGCGAGCCGGTCGCCCGCCCCCGGGACCTGTTCACCGCCGGCTACTGGGCCGACCAGATCACCGAGGCCGAACGCGGTCTGCTCGACTTCGTCACCCTGGAGGACGGCCTCGGCCCGCAGTCCTCCCGGCGCCGGGAGGCCGACGAGCGCACCGACCAGGTCCGCGGCCGGCTCGACGCGGTCCTCATCGCCTCCCGCGTCGCCCCGCTCACCCGCCACATCGGCCTGGTCCCGACCGTGGTGGCCACCCACACCGAGCCGTTCCACATCTCCAAGGCCATCGCCACCCTCGACTACGTCAGCACCGGCCGCGCGGGCCTGCGCGTCAAGATCAGCGCCCGCCCCGACGAGGCCGCCCACTTCGGCCGCCGCACCATCCCCCGGCTCGACCCCCACGACGGCGCGGACACCCCGGCACCGATCTCCGAACTGTTCGACGAGGCCGCCGACCACGTGGAGGTCGTCCGCCGGCTCTGGGACAGCTGGGAGGACGACGCCGAGATCCGGGACGCCGCGACCGGCCGCTTCGTCGACCGGGACAAGCTGCACTACATCGACTTCGAGGGCCGCTTCTTCCACGTCAAGGGCCCCTCCATCACCCCCCGCCCGCCGCAGGGCCAGCCGCCGGTCACCGCCCTCGCCCACCGGACCGTCCCCTACCGGCTGGTGGCCCGCCAGGCCGACGTCGGCTACGTCACCCCGCGCGACGCGGACCACGCCCGCGCCATCGTCGCCGAGATCCGCGCCGAGCAGCGGGCGGCCGGCCGCGCCGGAGAACCCCTGCACGTCTTCGGGGACCTCGTCGTCCTCCTCGACGACGGCGAGGAGGCGGCCCGGGCCCGGCTGGACCGGCTCGACACGCTCGCCGGCGAGCCGTACAGCAGCGACGCCCCGGTCTTCACCGGCACCGCCGCCGGGCTCGCCGACCTGCTGGAGGAACTGGCGGCCGGCGGACTGACCGGCTTCCGGCTGCGGCCCGCCGTCACCGGCCACGACCTGCCCCGGATCACCCGGGACCTGGTGCCCGAACTCCAGCGCCGCCACCGCTTCCGCACGGCCTACGAGGCGTCGACCCTGCGCGGCCTCCTCGGCCTCGCCCGCCCCGCCAACCGCTACGCCACCGCCGCCGCCTGAGCCGGGAGGACCCGCCCCACCATGAGCAAGCCGCTGAAGCAGATCCACCTGGCCGCCCACTTCCCGGGCGTCAACAACACCACCGTCTGGAGCGACCCGGCCGCCGGCAGCCACATCGAGTTCGCCTCCTTCGCGCACTTCGCCCGGACCGCCGAACGCGCCAAGTTCGACTTCCTGTTCCTCGCCGAGGGCCTCAGGCTGCGCGAACAGGGCGGCAAGATATACGACCTGGACGTGGTCGGCCGCCCCGACACCTTCACCGTGCTCGCCGCCCTGGCCGCCGTCACCGACCGGCTCGGCCTGACCGGCACCATCAACTCCACGTTCAACGAGCCCTACGAGGTGGCCCGCCAGTTCGCCAGCCTCGACCACCTCTCCGACGGCCGGGCCGCGTGGAACGTCGTCACCTCCTGGGACGCCTTCACCGGCGAGAACTTCCGGCGCGGCGGCTTCCTGCCGCAGGAGGAGCGCTACTCCCGCGCCAAGGAGTTCCTCGCCACCGCGCACGAGCTGTTCGACTCCTGGCACGGCGACGAGATCCTCGCCGACCAGGCCACCGGCACCTTCCTGCGGGACGCCCGGGCCGGCTCGTTCGTGCACCAGGGGCAGCACTTCGACATCCAGGGCCGGTTCAACGTCCCGCGCTCCCCGCAGGGCCGTCCCGTCATCTTCCAGGCCGGCGACTCCGACGAGGGCCGCGAGTTCGCCGCCGCCGACGCCGACGCGATCTTCAGCCGGTACGCCACGCTGAAGGAGGGACAGGCGTTCTACACGGACGTCAAGTCCCGCCTCGCCAAGTACGGCCGCCGCCCGGAGGACCTGCTCATCCTGCCCGCGGCGACCTTCGTGCTCGGCGACACCGACGAGGAGGCCGCCGAACTCGCCCGCGAGGTCCGCCGGCAGCAGGTCAGCGGCGCCACCGCGATCAAGCACCTGGAATTCGTGTGGAACCGGGACCTGTCGGCGTACGACCCGGAGGGCCCGCTGCCCGACGTCGACCCGGTGGTCGCCGAGGAGCACATCTCCCGGGGCCGCGCCCAGGTGCGCATGTACCGCGACCCGGTCGCCATCGCCCGCGAATGGCGGCAGCTCGCCGAGGCCAACAAGTGGTCCATCCGCGACCTCGTCATCAACACCGGCAACCGGCAGACCTTCATCGGCTCGCCCGCCACCGTCGCGCGGACCATCAACGAGTTCGTCCAGGCCGACGCCTCCGACGGCTTCATCCTCGTCCCGCACATCACCCCCGGCGGGCTCGACCCGTTCGCCGACAAGGTCGTCCCGCTGCTCCAGGAACAGGGCGTCTTCCGCACCGAGTACGAGGGCACCACCCTGCGCGACCACCTCGGCCTCGCCCACCCCGACACCGGCCGCCGCACCGGCGCCCCGGCCGAGCGGGCGGCGTCGTGAGGTTCCTCGCCGTCACACTGATCGTGCACCGGCCGGATCCCGCCACCGGCGTGCTCAAACCGACGCACGAGCGGTTCCGCGAGGTGCTGGAGGACGCCATCCTGGCGGAGGAGCTGGGCTTCGACGGGTTCGCCGTGGGGGAGCGGCACGAACGGCCGTTCCTCTCCTCCGCGCCGACGGTGGTGCTCGGCCACGTCGCCGCGCTCACCCGCCGCATCCGGCTGTTCACCGCCGTCACCACGCTCAGCCTGCTCGACCCGGTCCGGGCCTACGAGGACTACGCGACCCTGGACCACCTCTCCGACGGCCGGCTGGATCTGATCATCGGCAAGGGCAACGGCTCCGCGCAGCGCGAGCTGTTCCGGGTGACCCCCGAGGACCAGTGGGCCCGCAACGCCGAGAGCTACGAGGTGTTCCGGCGGCTGTGGCGCGAGGACAAGGTGACTGCCGACACCCGGTTCCGGCCGCCGCTGAAGGACGCCGAGGTGTGGCCGCGGCCGTACCAGCGGCCGGTGCGGGTCTGGCACGGCAGCGCCACCAGCAAGGAGTCCGTGGACCTCGCCGCGCGCTACGGCGACCCGCTGTTCTCGGCGAACGTCACCCATCCCATCGAGCCGTACGCGGAGCTGATCCGGTACTACCGCGAACGCTGGGAGCACTACGGCCACGACCCGGCGGACATCGCGGTGGGCGCGGGCACGGCCGGACTGTACGTCGCCCGCACCTCCCAGGAGGCGCTGGCCGCCTACCGCCCGGTCTTCGAGGCCACCCTCGCCTACCAGCGGGCGGCGGGCCTGCCCGTGGTCTTCGAGACCCTGGAGGACTTCGCCGCCCGCAGCTCGGCCCTGATCGGCAGCCCCGAGCAGGTCATCGACAAGGTGCACCGCTACCACGAGGAGTTCGGGCACACCGTGCTGCACGTGGCCGCGGACGCGGGCGGAATCCCGCCCGCCGGGCACCGCGACTCGCTGGAACTGTTCCAGTCCGAGGTGGCCCCGGTACTGCGCCGGACCATCCCGGACCCCCCGTTCCCCTGGGCCCCGGCCGTCCCCGGCCCGGCGCCCGCACCGGCCTCCGTGCCGGCCGGCCGCTGAGCCCGCACGCCGGCACCCCGGGTTCGCACCAGCGCACATCCGAACTCCGTATCGAGGAGATGGCATGACCACCGTCACCGATCACGACACCAACCTCGTCATCCACCGGGCCGGCCCGCGCATCGGCGCGGAGGTGACCGGCGTCGACCTGACCCGCCCGGTCGACGAGTCCACCGCCGGCGCGCTGCGCCGGGCCTTCCGCGACCACAAGGTGCTGGTCTTCCGCGACCAGCACCTGACGCCGGACCAGCACGTCGAGGCCGTACGGCTGTTCGCCGAGCCGTTCGACCACCCCACCGCCACCCGCCACCCGGACCACCCGCTGGTCTACCCCTACAACGTGCGGCACACCGGCAAGGCCAGCACCTGGCACATCGGCGGCCTGTGGCGCACCCCCGCCTTCGCCATCGAGTCGCTGACCTACGACGAGGTCCCCGAGCTCGGCGGCCACACCCTGTGGGCCGATCTGCAGGCCGCCTACGACGACCTGTCCGAGCCCTTCAAGACCCTGCTGGCCGGCGTCAGCGCGGTCTACGACGGCAACCCCGAGAACTACGCCCAGGGCAGCCGCAAGACCGCCCTCGGCGAGACCACCACCGAGCACCCCGTCGTCCTCGAACACCCCCTCACCGGACGCAAGGGGCTGTTCCTCAGCTCCTCCGCGCTCGGGCTCACCGGCGTCACCGAGCAGGAGGGCCGCACCCTGCTCGACCACCTCCTGCGGCACGCCGCCTCGCCGGACTACACGATCCGCTTCGGCTGGCGGCCCGGCGACTTCGTCCTCTGGGACAACCAGGCCACCTGGCACTACGCCGTCGACGACTACGGCGACGGCGCCCGCGTCTACCGCAAGGTCATCGCCGTGGAGCCGCTGCGCCCCGCCGCCTGAGCGGACACGGCGCCAGTGCGACGGCACCGGCACGGGGGGGGGGGGGGGGGGGGAGGGGGGGGGGGGGGGGGGGGGGGGGGGGGGGGGGGGGGGGGGGGGGGGGGGGGGGGTGGGTGGTGGTGTGTTCGGTAAG
>NZ_JBVJOT010000057.1:8397-17992 GCF_055583025.1 Streptomyces sp. NPDC104831 | reverse complement strand
ACACCCCCACCCCCCCCCCCCCCCCCCCCCCCCCCCCCCCCCCCCCCCCCCCCCCCCCCCCCCCCCCCCCCCCCCCCCCCCGCTCCCCCGGTGCCGGACCGCGGCGCCGTGCCGTCCGTGTGCCGTCACCAGCACATGACCGCCGTCTCTCCCGGCCCCCACGTGGAGTACAGGCGGATCCGGACGGTGTAGCGGCGCCCCTTGACCAGCCGCACCCGGACGGCGGCGCCGTCCGGCGTGCCGCCGTCGTCGTGTCCCGCGAGGAAGCGCGGCTCCCCGTCCCGCTCCTCGAAGACCACCAGCACGGTGTCGGCCTCGCCGAAGGCGCCCACGGTGTACTCGCGGGTCTGCGGCGGCTCGACGGTGAAGTCCGCCTGCTCGCCCGGCCCGAGGCCGAGCGGCACCGACCGGAACGGCACCAGCGCGGCGGGCCCCGCCGGACCGGCGGGCGGATACCAGCGCAGCGCGAACTCCTTGTCGGCCGGGGAGGGGCTGCCGGGCGGCCGCAGCCCGCCGCGGTACTGCTCCGGCTCCAGCACCAGCCCCGGCCCGAGCGGCAGCGTCATGACCGACTGCGGGTCCCATACCGAGGCCTCCGCCGCGCCGGTGTCCAGCCGGCCCAGCACATTGGTGTACGTCGTCTCCCGGCTCCAGAAGTTCGGCGGGCCGGCCAGCTCCGCGTACACCGCCTCGTCGTCCCAGTGCAGCCCCGCGCAGGGGCTCTGGTGCTCGTGCACCATGCCGAGGGCGTGCCCGATCTGATGCAGCACCGTGCCCCGCTCCCCGGGTGCGGTCACGTCCCAGCCGAGGTTCATGGTGCGCTCGCCCCGGCCCGCCGACAGCGCGTCCCGGCCCACCGCCGACCAGGACCCGGCACCGGCCTGGAACCCGATCCGCAGCTCCGCCTCGTGCCGGTCGGCGACCTCGGCGAAGGTGACGCCGATGCCGAGGTCCTGCCACTCGCGGAAGCAGTCGCGGGCCACCTCCCGCTGCTCGGCGCCGCCCGCCCAGGGCACCCGGCGCAGCTCCCCGGTGCCGGGGACCGGGATGACCGAGGCGTCGGCGCGGGCGTCCAGGAAGCAGTAGTGCAGCACCGTGCCGTTGACCCACATCCGCCGCCCGGCGAGCAGGGCGCCCAGCCGCTCGGCGGTCAGTCCCGGGGCGAACGCCGGGACCGGCTGCCGCGGAAGCGAGCAGAGGCGTCGGGTCATGCCGACAGGATGCCGCCCCACCCGGCGGCGCGCCCGAGTCGGGGGCTACTCAAGTCGCCCTGTATCAGAACCGAGTACCCGCGCTCAGCATGGTGTGAGCACTGACGAACTGCACCCGAAGACCCTGGACGCGCCCTGGCCGTTCACCGGCCGGGCGGAGGAACTGGAGCTGGTGCGCGGCGCGTCGGCCGGCGGGCGGCCCGGCATCGCGGTGACCGGACCGGCGGGCCACGGCAAGACCCGGCTGATCACGGAGGCGGTCCGTGGCCTGGACCACGCCCGGGTGACCGGCACGCCCGAGGCCCGGCGCCTGCCCCTCGCGGCGTTCGCGCACCTGCTCCCCGACACCCTCTCGCTGCACGGCGCCCTCCGCGCGCTGTCCGGTGTGCGGGTCCTCGTCGTGGACGACGCCCAACTGCTGGACGAGACCTCGGCCGCCCTGGTCCACCAGCTGGCCGTCCACGGCCGCACCCGGCTGATCGTGGCCGCGGCCGACGGCGTACGCGCGCCCGGCGCGGTGACCCGGCTGTGGACCGGGGAACTGCTGCCCCGGCTGCCCCTCGGCCCGCTGCCGGGCGAGGACACCGCCCGGCTGCTCGCCGGCACCGGCCTGGAACCGCTCACCGTGCGCCGCCTGCACCAGGCGTGCCGGGGCGACCTGCGGCTCCTGCGCGACCTGGTCACCGCGCTCACCACCCCCGGCCGTCCGGCGCCGGCCCCCGGACCGGACTCACCGACGTCCGGCCCGGGGGCGGAGCCGGACGAAGTCGCGTCGGCGCCCGGCCCGGGGGCGGCGTTCGCCGGGGCCGACCGGGTGACGGCCGGCCCGGGGGCCACGCACGCCGGAACGGACCGCCCGCTGCCCGACCCGGAAGCCGTGCGCGTCCGGACCGTACGGGTGACGCCTGACGTGGAAGCCATGCGCGTCCGGACCGTACGGGTGACGCCCGACGTGGAGGCCATGCGCGCCGCAAGCGACCGGATGACGGCCGGCTCGGGGGCCGGGCCCGCCGCATCGGGCCCGCCGGTGCCGGCTCCGGGGACGGGGCTCGCCGCGCCCGGCCGGCCGGCGCGCGTCGCCGGTACCGGTGAGTGGGCCTGGCGGGGGCCGTTGCCGGTCACGGCGGCGGTGCGCGAGCGGGTTGCCGGCGCCCTGGAGCGGTCCGGTCCCGGTGAACGCGACGTCCTGGACCGCCTCGCCTTCGCCGAACCCCTGCCGCTGCCGGCGGACGACCTGGACCTGGACGCCCTCGAACGCCTGGAGGCCGACGGTCTGATCGACGTCGGCGCACAGGGCGCGGTCACCCTCGCCCACCCCCTGCACGGCGCCGTGCTGCGTGCCTCGGCCGGCCGGCTGCGGGCCCGGCGGCTGGGCCGCGCGGTCCCCGCGTACGGCCCGGCGCTGGAGGCCGAACGGCGTTCGCTGGTGCGGCGGATGGAGCGGCTGGACGTCCGGCCGGTGCCCGCGCCGGTGGGGGAGTGGCTGGTGGCGCACGGCGGCCCGCTGCCCGCCCGGTACGCCGGGGCCCGCGCCCGGTTCGCGCGCCTGCGCGGCGAGCTGCGCGAGGCGGCGGCCTGGGCCCGGGAGGGGCTGCGGACGGCCCCGTCGGACGACGGCTGCCGCCGGGAACTCCGGCTGGCCGAGGACGGACCGGACGGCAGGGGCGACCCGGACGACGTCCACGCCCGCTACGACGCCGTACGCCTCGGCGACCCCGGGCGGGCGGCCGGACGGCTCCCGGAAGGCAGCGTGCTGGCCCGGCACGCCGACGCCCTCGCGCGCGCGGACGGGCCCGCGCTGGACCGGGCCGCCGAGGCGCTGGCGGAGCGGGGATTCACGCTGTACGCGGCGGAGGCCCACGCCCAGGCCGCCCGGGCGCACCGCGACCCGAGCGCCGCCCGGCGGTCCCGGGCCCGGGCCGTCGCCCTGGCCCGCCGCTGCCAGGGCGCGAACACACCCGCGCTGGCCGGACTGGTCCTCGGCGAACTCACCGCCCGCCAGCGGCAGATCGTCACGCTGGCCGCGGCCGGGCTGAGCAACCGGGAGATCGCCGAGAAGCTGACGCTGTCCGTACGGACGGTCGGCAACCACCTGTACGGCGCGTACACCCGGCTCGGCACCGGTGACCGGTCCGCGCTGCCCTGGCTGGTGGACGCGCGCGAGACGGCTTAGGGGCGCCCGGGAGCGGACGTCCTCACGCCGCCCCGAACGCCGCGAACGCCCACCCCGTCGCCTGGTGGACCGCGTCGCCCGGCAGGGCGGCGCGGGCGTCCCGCAGGGCCTCGGCCAGGGACAGACCCGCGTCGAGGCCCTTGTGCAGGGCCAGCATCAGCGGCACCACCGCCGCGTCGTTGACCGGCGCGCTGCTCGCCACCACCCCGGCCGTGCCGAGCGGCAGCAGCGCCGTGACCACGCCCAGCAGTTCGTCCGCGCCGACCGAGGCGAGGCGGGCGGTCTCGCAGCTGGAGAGGATGATCCGGTACGGGCTGCGGGCCAGCCGCTCGAAATCGTGCACGATCAGCGGCCCGTCCGCCATCCGCAGCGCGGAGAACAGGGGACTGTCCGCGCGGAACGTGCCGTGCGCGGCGAGATGCGCGAGGCCCGCGCCGTCCAGCTCCGCCAGCACCCGCGGCACCCGCGCCTCGTCGTCCTCCAGGACCGTCGCCGTGCCGTACCGGTCCGCCAGCTCGGGCACCTCCGCACCGCCGGTCGCCAGGCCCGGACCGCGCACCAGCACCGGCCGGCCCTCCGGCGGCGGCTGGGTCTCCCGGGCGCGCAGCCAGCTGCCCGCCGACGGCGACACGCTGAGCACCCGCTCGCGCAGCGCGGGCAGCAGCGCCCACGGCACCTGGTGCAGCGCGCCCGGCGGCACGATCACCACCGGGCCGGACCCGAGATGCGGCACCGCGCCGCCCAGCAGCAGGTCCTGGAGCCGCCGGCCGGCCTCCTCCACCAGCGGCAGCCGCGCCTCGGCCCCCGGATGCGCCAGCCGCCGCAGCGCGGCCTGCACATGCCCGGCCTCGGCCACCGCCTGGGCCAGCGACCCGCCGGCGAACCGCCGCACCCGGCCCCGCCCGCACAGCAGGACGTGCACCCGGCCGTCGACCACGACCAGCTCCACCAGGTGCCCGGCGCCGAGCCGGTCCAGCAGCCGGTCCACGTCGAAGCGGTACCCGGCGCCCGCCGCGGCCCCGCCCATGTGCCGGGTGCGGGAGCGGATCTCCCGCTCCAGGCGCCGCTGTTCGCGCTCCAGCGCCGGCACCGGGCGGCCGTCCATCCGGGCGGCCTCCGCCCGGGCCGCGATCTCCCGGTAGGCGGTCAGCCCGCTCAGCAGCGCCGGATCGTCCGGCGGCCGGGTCGGCGGCGCGGACAGCACGGTCGCCCGCCACCGCTCGCTCCACACCAGCAGCCGCCGCGGACTGCCCTGGGCCAGGCTCACCTCCTGGGCCAGCGCCGCCAGTTCGGCGCCCTGCGCGGTCGCGTGGGCGCGCAGCTCCGAGGCGCCCAGTGTCATCCGGTGGTCGTCCAGCACGTCCAGGCCGCGCCGGCACGCCTCCAGCACGCCCCGCCGGGACCCGGCCGCCCGCGCCCGCAGCGCCTGCGCCGCCCAGCCGGTCACCCGGGCCGGCGGCGGCCCGCCGTACCGGCTGCGCGCGGCCACCGCCAGGTGCCGCTCCGCGTCCGCCGTCCAGCCCAGCGCCAGCGCGATCCGGCCGGCCAGCAGCGAGGCCTCCGGCGCGGCGGGCGAGCCGAAGGCGGCCAGCTTCCCGGCGACCGCCGCCGCGTCCGCGACCATCCGCCCCGACCGGCGCCCGGCCGCCACCCGCGCCTCGATCAGCACCAGCCGCGCGTGCGTCTCCCACCACGTCCGGCGCTGCGCCGCGAACAGCCGTACGGCGACGGCGGCACGGGCTATGGCGGTGTGCGCGTCCCCCGCCGAACGGGCCGCCCAGGAGGCGGCGAGCAGCAGTTCGGCCTTGCGGGTGGACTGCCCGCCGATCCGGTCCAGTTCCGCGATCGCCGCGTCCGCCTCGGCCAGCGCCTCCGGCGCCAGCCCCGCCGCCCGCAGCACCTCGCAGCGCCGGATCGACAGGTTGTAGGTGGGGGTGCCCAGCTTGGCGTAGCGCTCCTCGGCCTCGTCCAGCAGCCGCAGCGCCGCCGGGATGTCCCCGGACCGGAAGGCGGCCAGGCCCCGGCTCTCCACCGCGTCCGCCTTGTCGTGCTCCTGGCCGGTGGTGTCCCACAGCCGCTCCGCGGCCGTGAAGTCCGCGACCGCCCGGTCCACCGCGCCGAGCGCCAGGTGCACGGTGGCCCGCAGGGTCAGCGCCCGCGCGGTCCAGATGTCGTCGGCAGCCTGCCGCAGCACCGGCAGTGCCCGTCGTACGTCCTCCAGCGCCTCCCGGTGCCGGCCCAGCACCCACCAGACGTAGGCGCGCCGGTACAGCACCCGGGCCCGGGTGTGGCCGCCGCCCCGGGCCACGCCCCGCTCGAAGGCGGCGAGCCCCTGCCGTGTGCGCCCCGCGTGCACCAGTGCGACCCCGAGGGTCGCCAGCACGTCGGCCTCCCGGTCGGCCGACTCGGCGCGCGCGGCCAGGTCCCGGGCCCGCCGCAGGTGCCGCAGCGCGATCCGCAGGTCGCCGAAGTCCCGCTGCCAGATGCCGAGCACCTGGTGGGCCACGCTGGCGTGCAGCGGCGGCGGACCGGCGCGCAGCACGTGTTCCGCCCGTGCCCGGGCCTCGCCCGGGTCGGCGAACACCATGGGCAGCAGCTCGAGAACCGACTCGCTTCCCGCTGTCACGTCTCGCATGGTAGTGGCCTGCTGTATCAGACGGCGGTCCCGCGACTCTCACAGTCGTAGCACCGTCCACGGGGGAGGATGCCAGGTGGCACCACAGCGTTTCCACGAGCAGTTCCAGCACATCCAGCGCGCCATGCCGGACGTCCCGCTGACCATGGGTCCGGACGGCTCGGCGGGCTTGCTGTACGAGAAGGGCGTCGTCCTCGTCCCGGACGGCGAGGAGGCCCCGTTCGTCGAGGACGCCGTGCGCGCCCACTTCACCGAGACCCGGGGCCTCGTCCCCGACCACGTGCGCCGCGAGGGCCCGCAGGCCGGCCGCACCGGCGTCACCCGGATCCGGGTCGGCCACCCGGAGGAGGGCGAGGACACCGTGCCGCACGCCCTGCGCGCCGTACGGCAGGCCGAGGACCGGCGGGGCCGCCGGCTGGCGGGACGCAACCACGTCCTGCACATCGCGGTCAACGCCTGCCCCGGCGACGAGCCGGTGCCCGTCCCGCGCGGCGAACCCGCCAACCCGGCCGCCGCGGAGGGGGGTCACGACCCGGCCACCGCGGTCGGGGTGCTGGTCGTCGACACCGGCCTGGTGCGCGACCACCACCGCTACCCGCCGCTCGCCCACACCACGGGCGACGCCCAGCGGTCCGAGACCGACGCCGCCGGCGTGCTGCGCCAGTACGTCGGCCACGGCACGTTCATCGCCGGGATCCTCGCGGCCGTCGCGCCCAACACCGACATCACCGTGCGGGGCACGCTGAATGACGCCGGTGCCGTGCTGGAGTCGGAGTTCGGCGCGCTGCTCTTCGAGGCGGTCGACCGGGACGGCTGGCCGGACATCATCAGCCTGTCCGCCGGCACGCCCGGCAAGGACCCCCGCGGCCTGATCGGGCTGGACCCGTTCATGCGGGAACTGCGCGAGCAGCGCACCCTGCTGGTGGCCGCCGCGGGCAACAACGGCAGCGCCGTGCCGTTCTGGCCCGCCGCCTACGCCGGGCTGCCCGAGTACGCCGGCAGCGTGCTGTCGGTCGGCGCCCTGCGCGCGGACGGCGAGGGCGGCGCCTGCTTCACCAACCACGGCCCCTGGGTACGGGTGCACGCCCCCGGCGAGCGCCTCACCAGCGCCCTCACCGGCTTCACCGCCCCGGTGCCGTACGTCTACCAGCACTCCACCTACGACGCCTGCCGGTTCGGCTCCGACGCGTACCCGTGCACCTGCCGGTACCCGAGCCACACGGGCGTGCTGAGCGAGGGCCTGGAGAGCACGGGCGGCAAACCGGACCAGGTGATGTTCGAGGGGATGGCGCAGTGGAGCGGCACCTCGTTCGCCACCCCGGTGGTCGCGGGCCTCGTCGCCGCCCGGATGACGCGGTACGGGGAACGCGATCCGCGGGCGGCCGGGGCCGCGCTGCTGGCGGCCGCCACGGACCGGGCCGAGGTGCGCGGGGCGTACGTCCCGGCGCTCTTCCCGCCCACGTGGCGGCCCGTGCCGGTCGCGCTCCCGGCGCTGCCGGTATGAGGGCCGGGACCCTCCGCTCCACGGCGTACGATGACGTGCCGTACACAAGGGGTGGAGTCGTGGACCGAACAGAGGTCGGCGCGTTGGTCCGGTCCGCCGTCGACGGGGACGCCGCGGCCTGGAAGGCGCTGGTGGAAGGCTTGAGTCCGCTGGTGTGGTCCGTGGTACGGGCCCACCGGCTCTCGGACGCCGACGGGCACGAGGTCTTCCAGACGGTGTGGTTCCGCTTCGCCCAGCACCTCGGCCGCATCCGCGAACCCGACAAGGCCGGTGCCTGGCTGGCCAGCACGGCCCGGCACGAGTGCCTGAAGGTGCTCAAGGGCCTGGCGCGGCTGACCCTGACCGACGATCCGCGGGTGCTGGACCGGGCCAGCGAGGAGCGGACGCCGGAGGAGTCGCTGATCGACTCGGAGGAGGCGGCGGACCGGGCCGAGCGGGTCCGCCGGCTGTGGCAGGAGCTGGACGGACTGGGCGAGCGCTGCCGGCAGTTGCTGCGCGTGCTGATGGCCTCGCCGCCGCCGAGCTACGGGGAGATCTCGGCCGCGCTCGGCATCGCGGTCGGCAGCATCGGTCCGCTGCGCCAGCGCTGCCTGCGCCGGCTGCGGGCCCGGATGGACGCGCGGGGTGCGCTGTGAACGGTGACGACGGGATGCCCGGGGAACCGGACGAACTGGCGGACGAGCTGCTGGCGGAGGAACTGCGGCGGTCCGCCGCCGTGTGGGACCCGGTCCCGCCCGGGCTGGTCCAGTCGGCCCTGGACGCGTTCGCCCTGCACGACCTGGACGCCCGGCTCGCCGAGCTGGCCTTCGACTCGCTCGTGGACGCGCTGCCGGTCCGGGGCGCCCTGGACCCGCCGCGGATGCTCACCTTCCGCGCGGGCGAGGTGACCGTGGACGTCGAGGTCACCGGGGACGGGCTGATCGGACAGCTGCTGCCGCCGCAGTCCGCGCGGATCGAACTCCTGGGCGGCCCCGGCCACGTCCGCCCGCTCACCACCGACTCCCTCGGCCGCTTCACCGGCGACCGGCCGCCCACCGGCCCGTTCGCCCTCCGCCTGCACACCGGCGCGGAAGTGATCGTGACGGAGTGGCTCCGGGCGTGACGGCCCCGGCGCGCGCCGCGGCCGGGCCGCCCCCGGCCGGGGCACGCGCCGACGGGCACCGGCTACAGCGTGTCGAGGAGTCTCGCCAGGGCCGCGGCCAGGTGGTCCAGTCCGGGGCCGGCCGGGCCGCCCGGTTCCGTCATGTAGGTGTCGCGGCGGATCTCCACCATCAGGGCGGCGACCCGGGCGTCGGTGCCGTAGAACTCCAGCGGTACGTACGTCCCGGCGAACGGGCTGTCCAGTCCCGTCCCGCCGTGGCCGGCGAACGCCTCGCGGGCGGCCTCGGCCAGCGCCGGCGGGGTGTGGAAGGCGTCCGTGCCGAGGCACACCGGCGGACGCGGCCCGGTGCCGTGCAGCTCGTAGGGGAGCGGCTCCGTCGGGTACGAGTGCACGTCGACGATCACGGCGCGGCCGGTCGCGGCCAGCCGGCCGGCCACCGCCTCGGTCATGGCCCGGGCGTACGGCCGGAAGTACCGCGCGAGCAGCGGCTCCGGGTCGGTGTCCGCGGGCCGCAGCACGGCCCGGTGCGTGGTCCGCGTGTACACCGCGCCCATCCCGGCCGCCGCCATCTCCTCCCGCTCGTCCGGGAACCGCTCCGGGTCCACCACGAGCCGCGACAGCCGGTTGACGAACCGCCAGGGCCGCACCCCGGCGAGCGCGGCGGCCCGCTCGGCCAGCTCGGCGGTGTGCGCGTCCGTGATGTGGTCCAGCTCCCGCTCCAGCCCGCCGTCGTCCAGCACGATCCCGGCGCGCACGTCGTCGGGTATCGCCCGCGCGGAGTGCGGCACGTGCAGCAGCACGGGGGAGTCCGCGGCGCCGGGCAGGAGGTCGAACGGGGTCACGGGCTGCTCCAGGGGATCGTCGGTGGCGTCGTGCGTGATCACGGTGCCACACGCCACCGACAACGGGCCCCGGCGCGGGGGGGGGGGGGGGGGGGGGGGGGGGGGGGGGGGGGGGGGGGGGGGGTGGG
>NZ_JBVJOT010000057.1:0-8391 GCF_055583025.1 Streptomyces sp. NPDC104831 | reverse complement strand
GGATGCGTGTGGGTTTTGTACGGACCCACCCCCCCACCCCAACCAAACACCTGCCCCAACAACCACACCCCCCCCCCCCCCCCCCCTCCCCCCCCCCCTCCCCCTCCCCCCGGGGTGCCGCGGGCGTCAGCTCAGGGACGCGAGGACCTCGTTCCAGGTCGCCGACGGGCGCATGACGGTGTCCGCCTTGGCCTTGTCGACCTGGTAGTAGCCGCCGATGTCGGCCGGCTCGCCCTGGACGGCGTTCAGCTCGTCCACGATCTTCCGCTCGTTCGCGGCCAGCGTCTCGGCGAGCGGCGCGAACGCCTTCGCGAGGTCGGCGTCGTCGGTCTGCCGCGCCAGCTCCTGCGCCCAGTACAGGGACAGGTAGAAGTGGCTGCCGCGGTTGTCGATGCCGCCCACGCGCCGGGTCGGGGACTTGTCCTCGTTGAGGAAGGTCGCCGTGGCGCGGTCCAGGGTGTCGGCGAGGACCTTGGCGCGGGTGTTGCCGGTGGCCGCCGCGTACTGCTCGAAGGACGGCACCAGGGCGAAGAACTCGCCGAGGGAGTCCCAGCGCAGGTAGTTCTCCTTGACCAGCTGCTGGACGTGCTTGGGGGCGGAGCCGCCGGCGCCGGTCTCGAACAGGCCGCCGCCCGCCATCAGCGGGACGACCGACAGCATCTTGGCGCTGGTGCCCAGCTCCAGGATGGGGAAGAGGTCGGTCAGGTAGTCGCGCAGGACGTTGCCGGTGACGGAGATGGTGTTCTCGCCGCGGCGGATGCGCTCCACCGACAGCTTGGTGGCCTCCACCGGGGACAGGATCCGGATGTCCAGGCCCTCGGTGTCGTGCTCCGGCAGGTACTGCCGGACCTTGGCGATCAGGTTGGCGTCGTGGGCGCGGTCCTCGTCCAGCCAGAACACCGCCGGGTCGCCGGTGGCGCGGGCGCGGGTGACGGCCAGCTTGACCCAGTCGCGGATCGGGGCGTCCTTGGTCTGGCAGGCGCGGAAGATGTCGCCCTGCGCGACCGGCTGCTCGATCAGGACGTTGCCGGCCTGGTCGACCAGGCGGACGGTGCCCGCGGCCGGGATCTCGAAGGTCTTGTCGTGGGAGCCGTACTCCTCGGCCTTCTGCGCCATCAGGCCGACGTTCGGCACCGAGCCCATGGTGGACGGGTCGTAGGCGCCGTTGGCCCGGCAGTCGTCGATGACGGCCTGGTAGACGCCGGCGTAGGAGGAGTCCGGGATGACGGCGAGGGCGTCGTGCTCCTGGCCGTCGGCGCCCCACATGTGGCCCGAGGTGCGGATCATCGCGGGCATGGAGGCGTCGATGATGACGTCGGAGGGCACGTGCAGGTTGGTGATGCCCTTGTCGGAGTCGACCATGGCCAGGGACGGGCCCTCGGCGATCTCGGCGTCGAAGGAGGCCTTGATCTCGGCGCCCTCGGGCAGGCTCTCCAGGCCCTTGAGGATGCCGCCGAGGCCGTCGTTCGGGGTGAGGCCGGCCGCCTTGAGGGTCTCGCCGTACTTCGCGAACGTCTTCGGGAAGAACGCGCGCACCACGTGGCCGAAGATGATCGGGTCGGAGACCTTCATCATCGTGGCCTTCAGGTGCACGGAGAACAGCACGCCGTCCCGCTTGGCGCGGGCGACCTGCGCGGCGAGGAACTCGTTCAGCTCGGCCACGCGCAGGACGGAGGCGTCGACGACCTCGCCCTCGAGGACCGGTACGGAGTCCTTCAGGACGGTGGTGGTGCCGTCCTCGGCGGCCAGCTCGATGCGCAGGGTGCCGGCCTCGGAGATCACCACGGACTTCTCGGTGGAGCGGAAGTCGTTCTCGCCCATGGTCGCCACGTCGGTCTTGGACTCGGAGGACCAGGCGCCCATGCGGTGCGGGTGGGTCTTGGCGTAGTTCTTCACCGAGGCCGGGGCGCGGCGGTCGGAGTTGCCCTCGCGCAGCACCGGGTTGACGGCGGAGCCCTTGACCTTGTCGTAGCGGGCGCGGATCTCGCGCTCCTCGTCGGTCTTCGGGTCGTCCGGGTAGTCCGGCAGCGCGTAGCCCTTGCCCTGGAGCTCGGCGACGGCGGCCTTCAGCTGCGGGAGGGACGCCGAGATGTTCGGCAGCTTGATGATGTTGGCCGCCGGCGTCTTGGCCAGCTCGCCCAGCTCGGTCAGCGCGTCCGGGATGCGCTGGTCCTCGTTCAGGTACTCCGGGAAGACGGCGATGATGCGCCCGGCCAGCGAGATGTCGCGGGTCTCCACGGGCACACCGGCCTGCGAGGCGTACGCCTGGATCACCGGCAGGAACGAATGCGTCGCCAGGGCCGGGGCCTCGTCTGTGTAGGTGTAGATGATGGTCGAGTCAGTCACCGGGTGCTCCGCTCCACGTCTGCAACATTGCTCGACATCAAGATATCTCGTGATCGGCGTCCGCTCGACAGGGGTCCGGGCCGGAAATTCCGCCGTCCGCCGTCTCGCGCGCGATCCAGCGGCAGATCACCTCCACCACGTACATCTGTTCGACGCGGGTCAGCTCGCGGCCCTTGGGGATGCCGTGCCAGCGTTCCAGACAGCCCCGGCAGCAGGTGGCGGTCGCGTGCTGGGCCACGAACACGGGGTGGCCGCGGTACGGGGTCTGCCGGCCGTCCTTGCGCGGCCGGGCCGGCGCCAGCCGTGCGGCGATCAGGTCGTAGGCGTGCCACCGCAGGGTCGCCGGCCCCTTCAGCCGCGCGGTCGCCAGCTCCCGGCCGCGCAGCCGGAACCGCGCCCGGAACGGCTGCCGCGCGAGCGCGTCCAGCCGCCGGTCGAGCGCGCGGGGGCCGTCGGCGGGGAGGGTCACGCCTTCCGAGCATACGACCCCCCGCGGCGCTCTCCCGGCCGCCGCCCTACTCGGCCGCCGGCGTCCCCGAGACCGCGTCCTCGCCGCTGCGCTGCTGCGGGATGGTCACCGAGCCCTGCTGGAGGGCCACGGTCCGGGTGGGGGCCGGGATGCGGATGCCCTCGGCGCGGTAGCGGCGGTGCAGGCGCTTGATGAACTCGTGCTTGATCCGGTACTGGTCGCTGAACTCGCCCACGCCGAGGATCACCGTGAAGCCGATCCGGGAGTCGCCGAAGGTGTGGAAGCGGATGGCGGGCTCGTGGTCGGGCACCGCGCCCGTGACGTCCCGCATCACCTCCGCGACCACCTCCGCCGTCACCCGCTCCACGTGCTCCAGGTCCGATTCGTAGCCCACCCCGACCTGCACCAGCACGGTCAGCTCCTGCTCGGGCCGGGTGTAGTTGGTCATGTTGGCCTTGGCGAGCTGGCCGTTGGGGATGACCACCAGGTTGTTGGAGAGCTGGCGGACCGTCGTCTGGCGCCAGTTGATGTCGACGACGTAGCCCTCCTCGCCGCTGCTCAGCCGGATGTAGTCGCCCGGCTGGACGGTCTTGGAGGCGAGGATGTGGATGCCCGCGAAGAGGTTGGCCAGCGTGTCCTGGAGGGCCAGCGCGACGGCCAGACCGCCCACGCCGAGGGCGGTGAGCAGCGGTGCGATGGAGATGCCGAGGGTCTGCAGCACGACCAGGAAGCCGATGGCCAGCACCAGCACCCGGGTGATGTTGACGAAGATGGTCGCCGAGCCCGCCACCCCCGAGCGGGACTGGGTGACCGAGCGGACCAGGCCGGCGACGACCCGGGCCGCGGAGAAGGTCACCACGGCGATCACCCAGACCTGGAGCACCTGGTCGATGTGGTGCTGGACGGCCCCGGTGAGGGGCAGCACCGCCGCGGCCGCGGCCGCGCCGCCCGCGATGGCCGCCCAGGGCACGACCGAGCGCAGCGCGTCCACGATGACGTCGTCCCCGCTCCAGCGGGTCCGCTTGGCGTGCCCCGCGAGCCAGCGCAGCAGGGTGCGCGACATGAAGGCGAGCGTCAGGCCCGCCGCCAGCGCGATTCCGGCGAGGACGAGGTCGTCCAGGGTCAGCGTGCGGTTCACCGGTCACCTCCGGGGCGCCGGGCGGCTGCGGGGGGCCGGTTGTGAAGTCTCGTCACGTTGTCACCTGCTCGATGTCCGGGATGTGCGACCGCGCCGGCCGGAGGAACTCCGGGAACCGGCGCGTTCGTTCATCCTGCCGCATACCGCACGCCCGTTCGTCACCGGAGCGGCGTCGCCGGCCGTCCGCTCAGACGATGCCCTCCGCGAGTTCCGCCTGGTCACGGTCGCTGCCGTAGGCGGCGGCGGTGGTGGGGGTGCCGTACGACCGGCGGGCGACGAACCACCAGACGGTGGCGAGGACCAGGACCGCGGCGAGGGCGACGGAGGCGTAGTTCATGGTGTCCACCGTGACCGGCGAGGCCTGCGGCAGGCAGAACAGGACGGTCACGCACGCCACCCACACGACCGCGATCCAGCCCACCGGTCTGCTCCAGCGGCCCAGGTGCCACGGCCCCGGCCGGAAGCGGTCGCCCGCGCGCAGCCGCAGGAGGACGGGGATGGCGTAGGCCGGGGTGATGCCGATGACGTTGATGGCGGTCACCGCGTTGTACGCCGTCGCCGAGTACAGCGACGGCAGCGCGAGCACGCAGGCCACGGCCACGGACAGCCAGACCGCGGCGACCGGGGTCTGGGTGCGGCCGCTCACCTTGCGCCACAGGTGCGAGCCGGGCAGCGCGCCGTCCCGGCTGAACGCGAACACCATCCGGCTGGCCGCGGCGACCTCGGCGTTCCCGCAGAACAGCTGGGCGACGATCACGACCAGGAGCAGGGCGCTGGCGCCGTCGGTGCCGAGGCCGTCCAGCATGATCTGGGCGGGCGGCACACCCGTGCCGGTGGTGCGCGTGGCGTCGTAGTCCTGGATGGCGAAGGTCAGGCCGGCCAGCAGCACGAAGCCGGCGAGCCAGGACACCCAGATGGCGCGGACGATGCCCCGCGAGGCGGCCACCGAGGCGTGCGCGGTCTCCTCCGACAGGTGGGCGGAGGCGTCGTACCCGGAGAAGGTGTACTGCGCGAGCAGCAGACCGATCGCCGCCACGTACAACTGGTTGTCCCAGCCGGTCTCGTTGACGAACTCGGTGAACACGAAGGACGCCGACTGGTGGTGGTCCGGGACGATCACCAGCGCCCCCACGATCAGCGCCACGCCCGCCAGGTGCCACCACACGCTGACCGAGTTCAGCACGCTGACCAGGCGCACGCCGAACAGGTTCAGCACCGCGTGCAGCAGCAGGATGGCGCAGAAGATCAGCATGGTCCTGCCGGGCGTCGGCACGAAGCCCCACTGGAGGTTGGCGAACGCCCCGGCGAACAGGGCGGCGCCGTAGTCGATGCCGGCGATCGCGCCGAGCAGGCCCAGCAGGTTCAGCCAGCCGGTGTACCAGCCCCAGCGCCGGCCGCCGAGCCGGTCCGCCATGTAGTACAGGGCGCCGGAGGTCGGATAGGCGCTGGTCACCTCGGCGAGCGCGAGGCCGACGCACAGCACGAACAGGCCGACGCCGGCCCAGCCCCACAGCATCACGGCCGGGCCGCCGGTGTTCAGGCCGAAGCCGTACAGGGTCATGCAGCCGGACAGGATCGAGATCACCGAGAAGCTGATCGCGAAGTTGCCGAAGCCGCCCATCCGGCGGGCCAGCACCGGCCGGTAGCCGAGTTCGCGCAGGCGCTGCTCCTCGTCCTGCTGCGGCAGCCCCGGGGAGGGCACGGGCGAGGGTTCGGGGGTGGGGGACACGCGGGGGACCTCCGGGGTCATGGTTGCCGAACGGTTGTCGAACTGTCGTGCTCGTGCCGGACGTTCAGGGTCGGGAGTCCTCCGCGGCGGCCCGGCAGCGGTCCCGGGCCTGCGCGAACACCTCCACCGCGCGGTCCCGGTCCCGGGTGCGGTACATCCAGGGCGGTGGCGTGAAGTAGGGGCCGATCGCCTCGAAGACCCGGGCCGCGTCCGTGAACTGGAGGGAGCCCCACAGCGCGTGCGCCAGATGGTTGAGGTCGGGCAGCGCGCGCTCTTCGGGCCGCGTCCGGTCGAACCAGGACTCCAGCGCCCGCCGGGCCTCCCGGGCCGCCTCCTCCGCCACCCAGTGCAGGTCCAGCGCCGCGTCGTGCCCGCTGTCCCGGCGGTAGCGCTCCACCCGCACGTACAGCGGCAGCAGGTGCAGCGCCGAGCCGGGCGGGGCCTGGCCCGCCGCCCACTGCGCGTACCCGGACGCCTCCGCGAGCCGTCCCGAGCCGCCGCGCACGTACAGGAACTGGAGCATCCGGTGGTGGGCCTCGCGGTTGAACGGATCGCGCCGGCCCGCCTCGGCCAGCAGCCCCCAGGGGCCCGGCGGCAGCATCGGCTCCGGGGGGGCGGCCCGGTGCTCCTCCCAGCGCTGCTCGGGGTCGAGCTGGGCCAGCGCCAGCAGGCACACCCAGGGCACCGGGTCGCGGGGCGCGGCCGCGGTGGCCGTCTGGGCCGCGTCCCACGCCTCGATCCACAACTCGTGGGTGCGCCGGTGCCTCTCCCGCCGGGCCCGCAGCGCCCGCTCCACGCCGACCCGGGCGTGCATCACCGCCGCGTGCACGCTGTCCGGCTCCTCGGCGAGCCAGGCCCGCACCACGTCGGTGCCGGCCGCGGCGGTGGCCAGCACCTGCGTGCGCTGCGTCCACCGCCACCACTCGGTGGTCTCCGCCAGCAGCGCGCGCATGGCCATCCAGCGGCCGGTGCGCAGCTCCTGGAGCGCGGCCCGCAGCGCGCGGTCGGGGCCGGCGGGATCGTAGGAGGGGCGGCCTCCGTCTCTGGCCATCAGCCGCCGGCCCCCGGCCGCCGGCGCACCTGACGTGGCAACAGCCCTCCCCTGGGCGGTGACGAAACTGGTCTCGCGTGGTCGGCGGTCACTATAGAGGCGGACTGTTCGACCTATCCATTGTTGCCAAGTCAACCATCCGAAAAGGCCAGTTGACACACCGGGCGGCAGCCCGTGACGGCGCCGGCCGGCCGGCCGGAAGAGCTTGACGCCGGGACCGCCGCGACGGCAGGCTGGCACGGTGATCTTCAGGTCCGCAGCGGGGGACGCGCGATGACGGGGCCGGTGCTCGCCGTCGACCAGGGCACGTCCGGCACCAAGGCGCTCGTCGTCTGCCCCGAACGCGGCGTCCTCGGCACCGGCTTCGCCGAGGTCCGCCCCCGCCACCTGCCCGGCGGCCTGGTCGAGGCGGACCCGGGCGAGCTGTACGACTCGGTGGTCGAGGCCGGCCGGCGCGCGCTCGCCGAGGCCGGCGAGGACGTCGTCGCGCTCGGCCTCGCCAACCAGGGCGAGACCGTCCTCGCCTGGGACCCGGCAACCGGCCGTCCGCTCACCGACGCCCTGGTCTGGCAGGACCGGCGCGCCGAGTCCGTCTGCGCGGAACTCGCCGATCACGCCGAGGAGTTGCGGCAGCTGACCGGGCTGCCCCTCGATCCGTACTTCGCCGCGCCCAAGATGGCCTGGATCCGCCGCCACCTCACCCGCGACGGCGTCGTCACCACCTCCGACGCCTGGCTGGTGCACCGCCTCACCGGCGCCTTCGCCACCGACGCCGCCACCGCCGGCCGCACCCAGCTGCTGGACCTGGACCGCACCGAGTGGTCCCCGCGCGCCCTCGACCTGTACGGCCTGGCCGGCGAGGCGCTGCCCGAGGTCACCGACAACGCCCACCCGGTCGGCACCACCACGGCGTTCGGCCCCGAGATCCCGCTCACCGCCCTGATCGTGGACCAGCAGGCCGCCCTCCTCGCCCAGCGGATCACCGGCCCCGGCGCCGTCAAGTGCACCTACGGCACCGGGGCGTTCCTGCTCGCGCACACCGGCGACCGGCCCCGGCGCGGCACGTCCGGCCTGGTCTCCTGCGTCGCCTGGCGGCTCGCCGGACACCCCGGCTACTGCCTGGACGGCCAGGTCTACACGGCCGCCTCCGCCGTCGGCTGGCTCACCGGACTCGGCGTCCTGTCCTCCGCCGCCGACCTCGACCCCGTCGGCGGCACCGTCCCCGACAGCGGCGGGGTCACCTTCGTCCCCGCCCTCGCCGGGCTCGCCGCCCCCTGGTGGCGCGGCGACCTGCGCGGCTCGCTGACCGGGCTCGGCCTCGACACCACCGCCGGGCACCTGGTGCGCGCCCTGTGCGAGGGCATCGCCGCCCAGGTCGCCGAGCTGGCCGAGGCCGCCGCCGCGGACCTGGGCGCGCCCCTGGACACGCTCCGCGTCGACGGCGGCCTCACCCGCTCCGCGCTGCTCATGCAGACCCAGGCCGACCTGCTGCAACGCCCCGTCGAGGTGTCCGCGCTGCCGGACGCCACCGCGCTCGGCGCCGCCACCCTCGCCCGCCTCGGGGGGAAGGACGGGGGGGGGGGGGGGGGAGGACCGGCCAGGTGGGGGGGCGCCGGCGTGTTCGGGGCCCACGTTCCGGCCAGACAAGACGCAGGAAA
>NZ_JBVJOT010000056.1:0-54725 GCF_055583025.1 Streptomyces sp. NPDC104831 | reverse complement strand
TCGTGGAGGTCCTTTCTTTCAACCCCCCCCCCCCCCCCCCCCCCCCCCCCCCCCCCCCCTTTCCCCCCCCCCCCCCCCCCCCCCCCCCCCCCCGGCCCCCCCCGGGCGGCGATCATCACCCGATCAGGTGTACAACTCCCGCAGGCGTACGGAGAGACAGGTCACACAGCCCTCCAGCTTCTCGAACTCGCTGATGTCGACCGTCACCACGTCATGGCCGAGATCGCTCAGCAGCTCCGCCGTCCGCGGGGCGCTCGCCGCCATCAGCAGCCTGCCGCCGCCCAGCAGCACCACGTGCGCCCCGGACTCCTCCGGCACCGACAGGAACCCCGGGAACAGCGACGGCCGGTCCACCCGCGGGATGTGCCCGATCACCGTGCCGTCGGGCAGCGCGGTCACCGCCGACTTCAGGTGCAGCACCTTGCTCACCGGTACGGCCACCACGCGGGCGCCCAGCGGTTCGAAGGCCGCCCGCAGCTGCCGCACACCGGCCGCGTTGGTGCGCCCGCCGCGGCCGACGTACACCGTGTCGCCGACCTTGAGGACGTCACCGCCGTCCAGCGTGCCCGGATCCCAGATCCAGTTCACCGAGCAGCCGAGGCTCGCCACGGCCTCCTCCACACCGGCGGTCTCCGCGCGCCGGGCGGCGGCACCCGGACGGGTGATCAGCGCGACGTTGCGGAACATGACGACGGTGTCCTCGACGAACACCGAGTCCGGGCAGTCGTCGGCCGGTTCGACCTCGATCGTCTCCCAGCCGTGCGCGCGCAGGGCCGCCACATAGGCCTCCCACTGCTCGACGGCGAGCCCCACGTCGACCTGCTCCCGCGCGATGTGCGTCACCAGGCCGTCGGCGAGGCGGGGGCTGGGGCGGCGGACGAGGGCCTTCTTGCTGGGCACGACGGGCCTTTCGTGTCGGTCGGTGCGGACGGTGGCGGCCGGCGCCGTCACCCGGCGCCGGTCCGTCATCATGCAGCGCGCCGTGGCCGGGGCCAAACCCCGGCCGCCCCGCCGCGCACCGGCCGCCCCGTCACGCCGGCTCCGCGAGCGCCTCGGGCGTCGTCTCCGTCACCTCCCCTCCCTCCACCAGCAGCCACCGCGTGATCCCGATCGACTCCAGGAACGGCAGGTCGTGGCTGGCGACCAGCAGCGCGCCCTCGTACGACCCGAGGGCCTGGGTCAGCTGCCGCACGCTCGCCATGTCGAGGTTGTTCGTCGGCTCGTCGAGCAGCAGCAGCTGCGGCGCGGGCTCGGCGAGCAGCAACGCGGCCAGGGCCGCCCGGAAGCGTTCCCCGCCCGAGAGGGTGGCCGCCTTCCGGTCGGCCCGGGCGCCCCGGAACAGGAAGCGGGCGAGCCGGGCGCGGATCCGGTTGCCGGTCGCGTCCGGCGCGAACCGGGCCACGTTCTCGGCCACCGACAGGCCGTCGTCCAGCACGTCCAGCCGCTGCGGCAGGAACCGGAGCGGGACGTGCGCCGTCACGGTGCCGGCCGGCGGCGCCAGCCGGCCCGCGACGGTCCGCAGCAGCGTCGTCTTGCCGGCGCCGTTGCGGCCGACGAGCGCGACGCGCTCCGGGCCGCGCAGCTCCAGGACGCCCGGCACGCGCGTGTGGCAGGCCGTTTCCACGGTCTCCAGGGTGAGCACCCGGCGGCCGGGCGGCACGGCCGTGTGCGGCAGTTCGACGCGGATCTCGTCGTCGTCCCGTACGGCCTCCACCGCCTCGTCCAGCCGTTCCCTGGCCTCGGTGAGACGTTCCTCGTGCAGGATGCGGTGCTTGCCGGCGGACTCCTGGGCGGCGCGTCTGCGCGCACCCATGACGATCTTCGGTTCGCGCTTGGAGTCCCACATCTTCTGGCCGTACCGCTTGCGGCGGGCCAGTTTCACCTGGGCGTCGGCCAGTTCGCGCTTCTGCCGGCGCACATCGGCCTCGGCGACGCGCACCATGCGCTCGGCCGCCTCCTGCTCCACGGCCAGCGCCTCCTCGTAGGCCGAGAAGTTGCCGCCGTACCAGGTGACCTCGCCCGCGCGCAGGTCCGCGATCCGGTCGGCCAGGTCGAGCAGTTCCCGGTCGTGGCTGACCACGACCAAGGCACCCGGCCAGGCGGCGACGGCCCGGTAGAGGCGCCGGCGCGCGTACAGGTCGAGGTTGTTGGTGGGTTCGTCGAGCAGCAGGATGCCGGGGCGGCGCAGCAGCAGCGCGGCGAGCCGCAGCAGCACCGACTCGCCGCCGGACACCTCGCCGACGGTCCGGTCCAGGCCGATGTGGCCGAGGCCGAGTTCGCCGAGGGTGACCAGGGCGCGTTCCTCGACGTCCCAGTCGTCGTCGACGGTCTCGAAGTGCTCCTCGGCCACGTCGCCCGCCTCGATGGCGTGCAGTGCGGCCCGCCGCCCGGCGATGCCGAGGGCCTGGTCGACACGGAGGGTGGTGTCCAGGGTGACGTTCTGCGGGAGGTAACCGATCTCGCCGGTCGCCTTGACGGTGCCCTGGGCGGGGACGAGTTCCCCGGCCAGCAGCTTGAGCAGGGTGGACTTTCCCGATCCGTTGACGCCGACGAGCCCGGTGCGGCCGGGGCCGAAGACGGCGTCCAGGCCGTCGAAGACGGCGGTCCCGTCGGGCCAGGCGAAGGACAGGGAGGTACAGGTGAGGGAAGCGGACATGGGCGCCTCGCGAGGGTGTGGGCGTTCGGGTGGACGCGTGTCGAGACACCGCGAGGCGGAAACCGAGGGGCCGGGCGGGAAGGGCCGCGGAAGAAGGGCCTGTGCCCGGGGGACGGCTCGGACGCCGAGGTCGTCGTACGCCGCGCACACCTCACCGGTGCGACGCGATGTCTCGGAACCTCAGACGAGCAACGTCCTACTCCCATCGGCGGCAACAGATCCGCCATACACCGTAGGAGAGGCGGGAAAGGGTGTCAACGCGATTCGGCGCGGGCCCCGGGCGGTCCTCACGCGCGCCCGCCGCTCAGCAGGCGTCCCGCATCAGCTCGGCGAGGCCGTGGTCCAGGTCGAGCTGGAGGTGCTCCAGGCCGACGGGGACCAGTTCGCCCGCCGCCTCCAGGAACCGCCGTATCTCGCCCGAGCGCACGTGCACGATCGCGGTGCCCTCCGGGGCGTGGAACTCCAGCACCGTGCGGTCGTACCCGTACGGCCGCACCCGCACGTCGCCCTGGCCCTCGGGCCCCTCCAGCCCGGCCGTCAGCAGTTCGCGGGAGAACGTCCAGCACACGTCGACGCCCTCCAGGGTGGCCGGCGCCGGGAAGGTCATGCGGACCGCGAACGGATCGCGCCGGTCGTAGCGCAGCGTGGCGGGAATGCTCGGCATGCGCGGTGCGGCGGCGACGAGACGGGCCTCTACGGGCTGCTCGATGACGGTGGACAACGCCTTGGCTCCCTCGTGACGGCTGGACTGCGCCCGGATGCGCCCACACCCGGCACTGGGAGAGACGACGGAAACGGCCGGTGCGTGCACACGCAGACCGAGTGACCTCGGTCACCGCGTTCATGCACGCGGGCGCACCACCACCTCGGCCCGCCCCTCGCGAACCGGCGTGCGCCCGGCAGGGCGGGCCCGGGGGAGCGGGCCGGCTTCGCCCCGCTGAGGTGAACCGGCGGCCGGTCAGGTGACGTGAGCGCGCGCAAGCCGGGTACCCGGCTTCCGCCGCGAACGAAAGGAGCGATCATGCCAGCCGGTTCCAGCCCCAAGCGCGAGCGTCAGTACGAGCACATCAAGAAGAGCGCGCAGGACCGCGGTGAGAGCACCGGGCGCGCCAAGGAGATCGCCGCGCGGACGGTGAACAAGGAACGCGCCCGTTCCGGCGAGTCCAAGACCGCCAGCCGCAGCTCGACCCAGGACATGTCGTCCGGCAAGCGGGGCGGTCAGCGGTCCGGGAACCGGGTCGGCTCGCACGGCCCGACCCGCGACCAGTTGTACAACGAGGCCAGGCAGCGCGGCATCGAAGGCCGTTCGCACATGAACAAGGAGCAGTTGCAGCGCGCGCTGGACACCAAGAAGGGGTGACCCGCCGGCTCAGCCCAGGGTCTGCCGGTGGCGCTCCAGCTCGGGGGCCGTCTTCGTGGCGAGGAACTCGACGACGCGGTAGGAGCACACGCCGGCGACCACGAACGGGTCGGTGGCGACGGTCTCCTCGATCTCGGCGCGGTTCCCCGCGACGGCCACGATCACCCCGCCGTCGCGGGGGTTCTTGCGCCCGGAGGCCAGGAACAAGCCCTTCTCGTACTGCCGTTCCAGCCAGGCCACGTGGTCGGGCAGGACGGCGTCCACGGCATCGAGCGGCGCGGTGTAGTTCAGCTCGAGAACGAACATGATCACGAGCCTACCCCCGCACCGCCGCCGGTGACCGGCGAACCCGTAGAGTCACCCGCGTGACGATCGTCGGCATACCCGCGGGCTGGCCCGCGACGAGGGAGGCGGCCCGCGCCGTCCAGGACGGGCTGCGCGGCCGCGTGGTGCTCGACGAGCCCGGACCGCCGCCCGGGACGGGCCGCGTCACCGGGGTCGACGTCGCCTACGACGACGCACTGGACCTGGTCGCGGCGGCGGCCGTGGTGCTGGACGCCGCCACCCTGGACGTCGTCGCGGAGGCGACGGCCGTCGGCCGGGTCTCCTTCCCGTATGTGCCCGGGCTCCTCGCCTTCCGGGAGATCCCGACGGTGCTGGCCGCCCTGGACCGGCTGCCCGGCCCGCCCGGCCTGGTCGTGTGCGACGGCTACGGCCTGGCCCACCCGCGCCGCTTCGGCCTCGCCAGCCACCTCGGGGTGCTCACCGGCCTGCCGGTCATCGGCGTCGCCAAGAACCCGTTCACCTTCACCTACGACGAACCCGGCCCCGAGCGGGGCGCTACGGCGCCGCTGCTCGCCGGGACCGAGGAGGTCGGGCGCGCCCTGCGCACCCGGGACGGCGTCAAGCCGGTCTTCGTCTCCGTGGGCCACCGGGTGAGCCTCGCCGGCGCCCTCGCGCACACCCTTGCGCTGACCCCCCGGTTCCGGCTCCCGGAGACCACCCGCCGGGCCGACGCCCTGTGCCGGCGGGCGCTGCGCGAGGCGGTCCGGGACCTGGCCGGCGGCAGCGGTCAGGACGCCTCGACCCGCCAGGCGCCGACCTCCTGATACGCCGTGTCGTACACGGCCGAACCGTCGCCGGGCTCAAGGGTGTGGTGCCGCAGGTTGCCGCCCCAGTAGCGCAGGATGCGCTCCAGCTCGCGCACCCGCTCCTGGGCGTCCACCTGGTCGTCCACGGTCACTTCGAGCACGAACCTCACGTCCGTTCCGCCTCCTCGGGCCGCTCGGGCAGGGGCTCCATCGTCGCAGCCGGGCGGGCGCGGACCCGCCGGGACCGATGCGTTCCGGTCAGCGCCGCGCCACCACCCGGAAGGTGATCCCGGCCGCGCGCAGCCGTCCGGTCAGGGCGTCGCCCATCGCCTCGGCCGTGGTGACCTGACCGGCCGTCGCCGGCAGGTCGTCGAGGGCCAGGCACAGGGCGGCCTCGGCGAACATCTTCGCCGTCTCGTCGTACCCGGGGTCGCCGCCCGCGACCTCGGTGTACACGCGCCGCCCGCCGCCCTCGCCGACGAACCGCACCCGGAACCAGCTCTCCGCCCGCCGCCGCGGGCCCGGTCCGTCACCCGGGCGGAGCAGGTCCGACAGCCGGCGCCGGACGGGCGGCACCTGGGCCGCGACCGCCACCGCGCCGACGGCGGCGACCGAGCCGAGGGCGACCGGCAGCCGGCGTACGGCGGCGTAGTGGCGGTAGCGGAAGTCGGGGCCGTACCGCTCCAGCGCCCGCGCCGAACGGCGCACGACCTGCGGGTCGAGGGTGGGCAGCGGCAGCGCCCACGCGCCGGTCTCGGGGGCGAACCTCGGCGCGCCGGGCGGCGCCGTCACCCGGCGGCCCGGCAGCCGCGGCTCGTGCCGGGCCCGTTCGCGGGCGGCGGCCCGCATCCGCCGGGTGCGGGACAGCTGGTTCAGCGCCGAGGCGAGGGTGCCGCCGGAGAAGGCGGCGTCCGCGCTCACGTAGCCGTCCACGGTCAGCGGCACGCCCTCCGGAAGCTGCCGGACCGTGAAGTACACGCCGAGGTCGTGCGGCACCGAGTCGAAGCCGCAGGCGTGCACCAGGCGCGCGCCCGTCTCCCGCGCGCGTGCGTCGTGCCGGACGTACATCAGGTCCACGAACTCCGGCTCGCCGGTCAGGTCCAGGTAGTCGGTGCCGCTGTCGGCGCAGGCGGCGACGAGTTCCTCGCCGTACAGCACGTACGGCCCGACGGTCGTGGCGACCACGCGCGCCCGGCCGGCGAGCGCGCGCAGGCCGGCCGGTTCGCGCACGTCGGCCCGCAGGACGCCGATGCCGTCGCCGCCGGGCAGGCTCGCGCGCAGCCGCTCCAGCCGTCCCTCGTCGCGGCCGGCGACCGCCCAGCGCAGGCCCCGCGGCGCGTGCTCGGCGAGGTAGCGGGCGGTGAGCGTGCCGACGAAGCCCGTGGCTCCGAAGAGCACGAGGTCATAGGGACGGCCGGTGTCGCCGATGCTGCTCATGTCTCCCCTTGTCTCCCCTGGTCCGCACACTCCCGGCGCGGCCCGTGCCGCTGCCGGTGGCCGAGGCTAGCGTGAGCGGTGCGCAGTCCGAAGACCAGTCCGGAGGCAGCGGTGGCCGCAGCCAGCAATCCCCGCGCCCGCGGGAGCCGGCGCACGTGTCCCGGCGGGCCCGGCGGCGCCGGGCTGCCGGCGGGCCGACACGGACCCGCGTTCACTCGTCCGGGTGGTGGCCGACGCGCCGGGCACTTGGCTAAGCGCTTGCTCGTTCAGGTCTTGTGCTCCATGGAACACGTTCTTAGCATCACCGGTGTTACAGCAGTGGTGTCACACTCGCTTGGGGGCTGGACGCATGACAACGGCACAGACGCCGCCGGCGCCGGGCACCGGCCCGCTCTCCGGCGTGCGCGTGGTGGAGCTGGCCGGCATCGGACCGGGCCCCTTCGCCGCCATGCTGCTGGCCGACCTCGGCGCCGACGTGGTCCGGGTGGACCGCCCGGGCGGCGCGGGCCTCGGCCTCGACCCGGCCCGCGACCTCACCAACCGCAACAAGCGCTCGGTGGTCGTCGACCTCAAGGCGCCGGACGGCCCCGCGCGCGTCCTGGACCTCGCCGAACGGGCCGACATCCTCGTGGAGGGCTACCGCCCGGGCGTCGCCGAACGGCTCGGCGTCGGCCCCGGGGACTGCCACGCCCGCAACCCCCGCCTGGTCTACGGCCGGATGACCGGCTGGGGCCAGGACGGCCCCCTCGCCCGGCGCGCCGGCCACGACGTCGCCTACCTCGCGCTCACCGGCACCCTCGGCATGATCGGCCGCCCGGACGAGCCCCCGGCCGTGCCCGCCAACCTCCTCGGCGACTACGCGGGCGGCTCCCTCTACCTGGTCGTCGGCGTCCTCGCCGCCCTGCACCACGCCCGCGCGACCGGCACCGGCCAGGTGGTCGACGCCGCCATCGTCGACGGCACGGCCCACCTGTCCACGATGATCCACGCCATGCTCGCCGCCGGCGCCTGGCAGGACCGGCGCGCCGCCAACCTCCTGGACGGCGGCTGTCCCTACTACGGCACCTACGAGACCGCCGACGGCGCGTACATGGCCGTCGGCGCCCTGGAGGAGAAGTTCTACGCGGAGTTCCTGCGCCTGCTCGGCCTCACGGACCCGGACTCCGCCCGCACCGACCCCGCCCGCTGGGGCGAGCTGCGCGAACGGATCGCCACCGCCTTCAAGTCGCGCACCCGGGCCGAGTGGACGGCCGTCTTCGCGGACTCCGACGCCTGCGTCGCGCCCGTGCTCGGCCTGCGCGAGGCCCCGCACCACCCGCACCTCGCCGCCCGCGCCACCTTCACCGACCACGACGGCGTCACCCAGCCCGCCCCCGCCCCCCGCTTCTCCGCGACCCCCACCGCCGTCCGCACCGGCCCCGCCCGGCCCGGCGCGGACACCGCGGCGGTCACCCGGGACTGGCGCCTGCCGGCCCGCCCGGCCGACGGCCCCCGCACCGAGAGCCCCCGCACCGGCGGCACGGCCGCCGACCGCGGCTGACCGCCGCCCGCCCCGCCCGGCCCACCCTCCCGAAAGGCACACCAGTGAGCACCGAAGCGTACGTGTACGACGCGATCCGCACCCCGCGCGGGCGCGGCAAGGCGAACGGCGCCCTGCACGGCACGAAGCCGATCGACCTCGTCGTCGGCCTCATCCACGAGATCCGCGCCCGCTTCCCGGACCTGGACCCGGCCGGCATCGACGACATCGTGCTCGGCGTGGTCAGCCCCATCGGCGACCAGGGCTCCGACATCGCCCGGATCGCCGCCCTCGCCGCCGGGCTGCCGGACACCGTCGCGGGCGTCCAGGAGAACCGCTTCTGTGCCTCCGGCCTGGAGGCCGTCAACCTCGCCGCCGCCAAGGTCCGGGCCGGCTGGGAGGACCTGGTCCTGGCCGGCGGCGTCGAGTCCATGTCCCGCGTCCCGATGGCCTCGGACGGCGGCGCCTGGTTCAACGACCCGATGACCAACCTCGCCGTCAACTTCGTGCCGCAGGGCATCAGCGCCGACCTGATCGCCACCATCGAGGGCTTCTCCCGCCGCGACGTGGACGAGTACGCGGCGCTGTCCCAGGAGCGCGCCGCCACCGCCTGGAAGGAGAACCGCTTCGAGCGCTCCGTCGTCCCCGTCAGGGACCGCAACGGCCTGGTCGTCCTCGACCACGACGAGCACCCGCGCCCCGGCACCACCGCCGACTCCCTCGCGAAGCTCAAGCCGTCCTTCGCGGACATCGGCGACCTCGGCGGCTTCGACGCGGTCGCGCTGCAGAAGTACCACTGGGTGGAGAGGATCGACCACGTCCACCACGCGGGCAACTCCTCCGGCATCGTCGACGGTGCCGCCCTCGTCGCGATCGGCTCCCGGGAGGCCGGCGAACGCCACGGCCTCACCCCGCGCGCGCGGATCGTCTCCGCCGCCGTCTCCGGTTCCGAGCCGACCATCATGCTCACCGGCCCCGCCCCCGCCAGCCGCAAGGCCCTCGCCAAGGCCGGCCTCACCATCGACGACATCGACCTGGTCGAGATCAACGAGGCGTTCGCCGCGGTCGTGCTCCGCTACGCCAAGGACATGGGCCTGGGCCTGGACAAGATCAACGTCAACGGCGGCGCCATCGCCTTCGGCCACCCGCTCGGCGCCACCGGCGCCATGATCCTCGGCACCCTCGTCGACGAACTGGAGCGCCAGGACAAGCGCTACGGCCTCGCCACGCTGTGCGTCGGCGGCGGCATGGGCATCGCCACCATCATCGAGCGCATCTGAACTCCCCGCGGAACCAAGCCACTTCAACGGAGACGACTGTCATGACCGAGAGCACCACCATCCGCTGGGAGCAGGACGACACCGGTGTCGTCACCCTCGTCCTGGACGACCCGAACCAGTCCGCGAACACCATGAACCAGGCGTTCCGCGACTCCCTCGCCGCGATCACCGACCGGCTGGAGGCCGAGCGGGACTCGATCCGGGGCGTCATCCTCACCTCGGCGAAGAAGACCTTCTTCGCCGGCGGCGACCTGCGCGACCTCATCCGGGTCACCCCCGGGACCGCCCAGGAGCTGTTCGACGGCGGCCTCGCCATCAAGCGCAACCTGCGCCGCATCGAGACCCTCGGCAAGCCGGTCGTCGCGGCGATCAACGGCGCGGCCCTCGGCGGCGGCTTCGAACTGGCCCTCGCCTGCCACCACCGGGTCGCCCTCGACACCCCCGGCACGAAGATCGGCTGCCCCGAGGTCACCCTCGGCCTGCTCCCCGGCGGCGGCGGAGTGGTGCGCACCGTACGGCTGCTGGGCATCGCCGACGCCCTGCTGAAGGTCCTGCTCCAGGGCACCCAGTACAACGCCCGGCGCGCCCGGGACAACGGCCTCGTCCACGAGGTGGCCGAGACCCCCGGGGAACTGATCGCCAAGGCCCGCGCCTTCATCGACGCCCACCCCGAGTCCCGCCAGCCCTGGGACACACCGGGCTACCGCATCCCCGGCGGCACCCCGGCCCACCCGAAGTTCGCCGCCAACCTGCCCGCCTTCCCGGCCGGCCTGCGCAAGCAGACCCACGGCGCCCCCTACCCGGCCCCGCGCAACATCCTCGCCGCGGCCGTCGAGGGCGCCCAGGTCGACTTCGAGACCGCCCAGGTCATCGAGGCCCGCTACTTCGTGGAACTGGCCGCCGGGCAGACCTCGAAGAACATGATCCAAGCGTTCTTCTTCGACCTCCAGGCGGTCAACTCCGGCGCGAACCGGCCCCGGGGCATCGAGCCCCGCGCGGTGCGCAAGGTGGCCGTCCTCGGCGCCGGCATGATGGGCGCCGGCATCGCCTACGCCTGCGCCCGCGCGGGCATCGACGTCGTCCTCAAGGACGTCTCGCCCGAAGCCGCCGCCAAGGGCAAGGCGTACTCGGAGACGCTGTGCGCCAAGGCCGTGGCCAAGGGCCGTACCAGCCGGGAGAAGGCCGACGCGCTGCTCGCCCGGATCACCCCCACCGCCGAGACGGCCGACCTCGCCGGCTGTGACGCGGTCATCGAGGCCGTGTTCGAGGACACCTCCCTCAAGCACAAGGTGTTCCAGGAGATCGAGTCGGTCGTCGCCCCCGACGCGCTGCTGTGCTCCAACACCTCGACCCTGCCGATCACCACGCTCGCCGAGGGCGTCGAGCGCCGGGCCGACTTCATCGGGCTGCACTTCTTCTCGCCGGTCGACAAGATGCCGCTGGTCGAGATCATCAAGGGCGAGCGGACCGGCGAGGAGGCGCTCGCGCGCGCCTTCGACCTGGTCCGGCAGATCAACAAGACCCCGATCGTCGTCAACGACTCGCGCGGCTTCTTCACCTCCCGGGTGATCGGCCACTTCATCAACGAGGGCGTCGCCATGGTCGGCGAGGGCATCGAGCCCGCCTCCGTGGAACAGGCCGCCGCCCAGGCCGGCTACCCGGCCAAGGTGCTCTCCCTCATGGACGAGCTGACCCTCACCCTGCCCCGCAAGATCCGCGCCGAGACGAAGCGGGCCGTGGAGGAGGCCGGCGGCACCTGGACCGCGCACCCCGCCGAGGCGGTCGTCGACCGCATGGTGGACGAGTTCGGCCGCACCGGCCGCAGCGGCGGCGCGGGCTTCTACGACTACACCGGGGACGGCGAGCGGGCCGGGCTCTGGCCGGGGCTGCGCGAGCACTTCACCAAGCCGGGCCACGAGATCCCGTTCCGGGACATGCAGGAGCGCATGCTCTTCGCCGAGGCCCTGGACACCGTGCGCCTGCTGGAGGAGGGCGTCCTGACCTCGGTCGCCGACGCCAACATCGGCTCCATCCTCGGCATCGGCTTCCCCGGCTGGACCGGCGGCGTGCTCCAGTACATCAACGGCTACGAAGGAGGGCTGCCCGGCTTCACGGCCCGCGCCCGCGAGCTGGCCGAGCGCTACGGCGAGCGGTTCACCCCGCCCGCGCTGCTCGTGACGAAGGCGGAGCAGGGGGAGACCTTCACCGACGCCCGCTGAGCCCTCCCGCCCCACCCCGCCGCGTCCGGCAGCCACGCGCGGCCGTCCCCGCCCTACTCCCGGGCACGCGGGACGGCCGTGGCGTCCCTCCGGTCCGGCTGCCCGGCGCGCACGGTGGCCGTGGCGTCCACCGCCCCGGACCGTTCGGGGCGCGCGGCGGCCGGGCGCCCCGTCCGGTCCGGCTCCTCCGCGCGCGGGGCCGCCGTGCTCCCCGGCCCCCGCGTGCCCTCCGGCCCTTCCGCGTCCGTGGCCGCCGCGCCCGGAGCGGCCACCGCCGTGGCCGCCGTGCCGTCCGCCCCGGGCGGGTTCTCCGCCGCGTCCAGCCACTGCCGCAGTTCCTCGCGCAGCGAGCGCTGGAAGGTGGTGAGCAGCGCCTGCACGACGAGCGGGTGCATGTGGGCCGACAGGGACCGCACATCCCGGGTGTCGCGTTCCGCCACGGCCTCGCGCAGCAGGTCCGACAGCTCGTGCGCCGCCGCCCGGGCGTGACCGGTCAGGACGGTCCGCGCGGCCAGGATCGTCTCCTGCGCCAGCGGCACGTCCAGCAGCCGCACCGCGAGCCGCAGCAGACCGCAGTCCACGCGGAAGGACTCCCCGTCCCGCGTGACCACGCTCATCGCGGCCAGCCGGTCCAGGTCCTCCACGGTCAGCCGCCGGCCCGCCCGCCGCTCCAGCTCCGCGCGGGACACGGTCTCCACGGTGTCCGGTGCCCAGGAGGCGACCACCGCCCGGTGGATCGCCAGGTCGTGCGGGCCCAGACCGGCCGGCAGCTGCCGCAGATGCCGCTCGATCGCGGCCAGGGTCATGCCCTGCCGCTGCATCTCCTCGATCAGCTCCAGCCGGGCCAGGTGCTCGCGGCCGTAGTGGCCCACCCGGCGCGGACCGATCACCGGCGGCGGCAGCAGCCCCTTGGTGCCGTAGAAGCGGACCGTGCGGACCGTGACGCCCGCCCGCGCGGCCAGCTCGTCGATCGTCAGGGTCGGCTCCCCGGTGTCGGTCGTCATGTGCAGCAGTATCGCTGTCTCACCAATGGTGTGAAACCCGCCGGGAACCCGTGGCGGTCGTGTGAGAAGTACCGCTGTGTGACGTGGACCATCGCTTGGCGGCCGCTCCGTCTGGGAAGCTGCTGCCTTGGTCTGTGCCGCGACACAAGGGGTGGTGCGGGCCAAGACCTGCACGAACCCCGGTCCCGCACAGGCCCGGGCGTACCAGGAAGTGAAACCACCCGTGAGCAAGGAAGCCGTGGAACCGGCACAGGCCACCACCCACCCCCAGGTGGCCCAGACGCCCGCGGACGCGGGCGACGCCGGTTACAGCAAGGACCTCAAGGCCCGCCACGTCAACATGATCGCCATCGGCGGTGCCATCGGCACCGGCCTCTTCCTGGGCGCCGGCGGACGCCTGCACAACGCCGGCCCGGCGCTCGCCCTGGCCTACCTGGTCTGCGGTGTCTTCGCCTTCTTCGTGGTGCGGGCCCTGGGCGAGCTGGTCCTGTACCGGCCGTCCTCCGGGTCCTTCGTGTCGTACGCGCGCGAGTTCCTCGGCGAGAAGGGCGCCTACGTCGCCGGCTGGATGTACTTCCTGAACTGGTCGACCACCGGCATCGCCGACATCACCGCGATCGCGCTCTACACGCACTACTGGAGCATGTTCACCGCCATCCCCCAGTGGGTGCTGGCGCTGATCGCCCTCGCCGTCGTCCTCACGGTGAACCTGATCTCGGTGAAGATCTTCGGCGAGATGGAGTTCTGGTTCGCGATCATCAAGGTCGCCACCCTCGTGAGCTTCATGCTGATCGGCATCTTCCTGCTGGCCACCCAGCACGACGTCGGCGGCAGCAAGCCAGGCCTGAGCGTCATCACCGACCACGGCGGTGTCTTCCCGCACGGCGTGATGCCCGTCGTCCTGGTCATGCAGGGCGTGATCTTCGCCTACGCGGCCCTGGAGCTGGTCGGCGTGGCCGCCGGCGAGACCGCCGAGCCGGAGAAGGTCGTCCCGCGCGCGGTGAACTCGATCATGTGGCGGGTGGGCGTCTTCTACGTCGGCTCGGTCGTGCTGCTCGCCCTGCTGCTGCCGGGTTCGGTGTACTCCGCCGACCAGAGCCCGTTCGTGACGGTGCTGTCCAAGATCGGCGTCCCGGCGGCCGGCGACGTCATGAACCTGGTCGTGCTGACCGCGGCCATGTCCTCGCTGAACTCCGGCCTGTACTCCACGGGCCGCATCCTGCGCTCGATGGCCATGGCCGGATCGGCGCCCAAGTTCACCCGCGTGATGAGCCGCAGCCAGGTGCCCTACGGCGGCATCCTGCTGACCTGCGCCGTCTGCGTGCTCGGCGTCGGCCTGAACTACCTCGTGCCGAGCAAGGCCTTCGAGATCGTGCTGAACGTCGCCTCGCTCGGCATCATCAGCACCTGGGTGATCATCATGATCTGCCACGTGATCTTCGTCCGCCGCGCCCGCGCCGGCCTGGTCACCCGGCCGCACTTCCAGCTGAAGTTCAGCCCGGTCACCGAGATCGCCACGGTGGTGTTCCTGCTGGTCTGCCTCGGCATGATGTGGAACGACGAGGAGGTCGGCCGCAAGACCCTGCTGCTGATCCCCGTCATCGCCGTCATGCTGGTCGTCGGCTGGTTCGGCATCCGCCGTCAGGTGGCCAAGGACGCGGCCAAGGCCTCGTCCGAACTGCCCGGGTAAACCCCGCCGCCCCCGTCGGGGGCATCCCCTGCGGTGGCGTCACGCCGGAGACCGCACACGTCCCGGCTGGCGCCACCGCGCCGTCCGGGCGCTGCACCACGAGCACGGCATCACCCTGACCGCCCTGCCGCAGCCGGCCGGGACCAAGCGGGCGGTCAACCTCGTCGGGCCGGACGGCCGCCGCCTGTCGCTGTACGGCACCACCCGCGCCCAGCCCGCGGAGCGCTTCCCGGAGGCCATCGTGCGGGCGCCGGCCGCCGCGGGCCGCCCTGTGCACGTGACCGTCACCCGGCCCCGCGCCCACGCCCTGCCCGTCCTGCGGGAGACCGGTGCGCCGCTCGCCACGGACCTGCACGGCTGGGACGGCGGGAACCCGTGCCACGAGCCGTTCGCGTACGCGGCCGGACCCGGACCGTCGTCGCCGGCGCCGAGGGCGCCCTCCTGCCGGCCGACGGCGAGCCGGCCCGCGTCCCGGCGGCGGGCCCGCCCGCGCCGGTGGTGGACTCCAGCGGCGCGGGCGACGCCTCCGCCGCCGCGTTCCCCTACGGGCGGCTCGCCGGCGAGCCGCCCGGGCGCTGCGCCCGGTACGGCGCCCTCGCGGGTGCCTGCCCCCGCGCCCTCCCGGCCCACCGCGCGGACGCGGTGGGCCGGGAGGAACTGCTGCGGCGGGCGGCCGTACCGGGCCCCTGAGGCACCGGGGCCCCAGGGGCCGGCCGGGTCAGTGCGCGTGGACCTCGTTCGTCGCCTCGATCTTCTTCCACGACTTCGGCTGCGCCACCGCCGCACCCGACTTCAGCAGGGCGCGGGCCGAGGGCGCGACCGGCTTCGTCGGCTGGAACAGCCAGGTGTCGAACAGCGCGGCCAGCGGCTTGCCGGACACCCGCTCGGCGTACCGCTGGAAGTCGGCCACCGACGCGTTGCCGTAGGCGTGCTCCTTCGGCCAGCCCTTCAGGACGGCGAAGAACGCGTCGTCGCCGATCTCGTTGCGCAGCGCCTGGATGGCGAGGGCACCCCGGTCGTAGACGGCGCCGGCGAACTGGTTGTCCGGGCCCGGGTCGCCGGGCGCGATCGTCCAGAACGCGTCGTCCGCCGGGTGCGAGGCGTACACGTAGTCGGCCAGCTGCTGCGCGGTGCCCTCGCCCTCGTGCTCGGACCACAGCCACTGGGCGTAGCGGGCGAAGCCCTCGTTGACCCAGATGTCCTTCCAGCCCTTGACCGACACGTAGTCGCCGTACCACTGGTGGGCCAGCTCGTGCACGACCACGGAGGTGTTGGCGCCGTTCGCGAACTGCCGCGGGCTGTAGTAGACGCGGGTCTGCGTCTCCAGCGCGTACCCGGTGGTGGTGTTCGGCACGTACCCGCCGGCCGAGGAGAACGGATACGGACCGAAGTAGCCGCTCAGCCAGTCCACGATCTCCCCGGTGCGCTCCACGCTGGCCCGCGCGGCGCCCTCGTTGTCGCCGAGGTCCTTGCTGTAGGCGTTGAGGACGGGCACCCCGCCGTCGGAGGTGCCGGTGGTGATGTCGAACCGGCCGAGCGCCAGCGTGGCCAGGTAGGTGGCCTGCGGCTTGTTCTGCCGCCAGTTGTAACGGGTCCAGCCCAGCTTCGAACTGGTCGACTGGAGCGTGCCGTTGGAGATGGCCTGGGTTCCGTCCGGGACGGACACCGACACGTCGTAGGTGGCCTTGTCGGTCGGGTGGTCGTTGCTCGGGAACCACCACCAGGCGGCCTCGGGCTCGTTGGCGGCCACCCCGCCGTCGGGGGTGCGGTGCCAGGAGGTGAAGCCGTAGGCGCTCTTCGACGACGGCACCCCGCTGTAGCGGACCACGACCGTGACCGCCGTGCCCTTGGGCAGCGGGGTCTTCGGGGTGACGACCAGCTCGTGCTCGCCGGAGGTGGTGAAGGCGGCCTTGGCGCCGTTGACCCGTACCTCGCTGACGTCCAGCAGGAAGTCCAGGTCGAAGCGGGACAGGTCCTGGGTGGTCTTCGCCAGGATCGTCGCCGTGCCCTGCAACTCGTCCGTCTTCGGCTGGTATTGCAGCCTCAGGTCGTAGTGGGAGACGTCGTAGCCGCCATTGCCGTAGTACGGGTAGTAGGGGTCGCCGATGCCCGGCGCGCCGGTGGTGTAGCTCGCGGCCGATGCCGGGATCGCCAGCAGTACGGAGGCCGCCGCCAATGCGCCCGGCGCGATGATTCTGCGGTGCACGTCAGCTCCAAGTCGTCAGGACCACGGGTCCGTTCGGAAAGGCTCTGTCCGCAGCCTATTCATTGCCTGTGACCACTGACCTGTCCATGGCACCTGCTGTCACATGATCGCCATTCAGCCGTCACGCGGCCCGGAGAGTCCTCTTTTGCGCGGGAGTTGACCGGAGTACCGTCCGCGCATGCCGACACGCACGCGCTCCGCGATCCGCAGAACGCTCGTCACCGCCGTCGCCGTCGCCCTGACGGCCCTCCTCCCCACCCCGGCCGGCGCCCGCCCCGCGCCCCGGGAGAGCACCCCGGTCTACTCCTACGACCAGGCGATCCGCGAGTCCGTATGGGTGGACACGGGGCTCGACGAGGACGCCGACGGCAAGGGCGACCGCGTCGCCGCCGACATCGTCCGGCCCGCCGAACCCGCCCGGGAGGGCCGCAAGGTGCCGGTCATCATGGACGCCAGCCCGTACTACTCCTGCTGCGGGCGCGGCAACGAGAGCCAGCTCAAGACGTACGACGCGCGGGGCCACGTCGTCCGGATGCCGCTGTTCTACGACAACTTCTTCGTACCGCGCGGTTACGCCTTCGTCGGCGTCGACCTCGCCGGCACCAACCGCTCCGACGGCTGCGTGGACATCGGCGGCCCCTCCGACATCCGGTCCGCGAAAGCCGTGATCGACTGGCTGAACGGCCGCGCCCGGGCCTACACGAGCCGCACCGGCGGCACCCCGGTACGGGCCGGCTGGACCGACGGCCGCACCGGGATGATCGGCAAGAGCTGGGACGGCACCATCGCCAACGGCGTCGCCGCCACCGGCGTCAAGGGCCTGAAGACCATCGTCCCGATCAGCGCGATCTCCTCCTGGTACGACTACTACTTCGCCCAGGGCGCCCCGCTCTACGACGGCGGCCCCGACCAGCTCGCCGACCGCGTCGAGAGCGACGCCGCGCACGCCCACTGCGCGGCCGTCCAGCGCCGGCTGGCCGAGGGCAGCCCGCGCAACGGCGACCGAACCCCCCTGTGGACCGAGCGGGACTACGTCAAGGACGCGGCGAAGGTGCGGGCCAGCGTCTTCCTGGTGCACGGCGCACAGGACCTCAACGTCCGCACCCAGCACGTCGGCCCGTGGTGGGACGCCCTCGCCCGCAGCGGTGTCCGGCGCAAGATCTGGCTGTCCCAGACCGGGCACGTCGACCCCTTCGACTTCCGGCGCGGCGCCTGGGTCGACACCCTGCACCGCTGGTTCGACCACGAACTCCTCGGCTACGACAACGGCATCGACCGCGAGCCGACGGCCGACGTCGAACGCCATCCCGACCAGTGGGTCACCACCCCCGTCTGGCCCCCCGCCGGCACCCGCGCCACCGTGCTGCGCCCGGCCCCGGGCCGCCAGGCCGGCGTCGGCACGCTCGGCCTCGGCCGGGCCCACGGCACCGCCGCCTTCACGGACGACCCCCGGCTGAGCGAGACCGACTGGGCCGCCCACGTCACCACGGCCACGCCCGAGAAGGCCGGCTTCCTCACCGCGCCCCTTTCCCGCCCCCTCAGGCTGGCCGGGTCCGCCGGGGTGACGGTCACCGCGACCCCGACCACCCGCTCCGCCCACCTGTCCGCCGTCCTCGTCGACGTCGGCCCGGACACCATCCGCGACTACGCCGACCCGGCCGAGGGCATCACCACCCTCGCCGAGCGCACCTGCTGGGGCGCGAGCACGGCCGGGGACAGCGCCTGCTTCAAGGAGACCCGGGCGAAGACGGCGGCGGTCGGCTACACCGTGGTCAGCCGCGGCTGGGCCGACCTCGGGCACCACGCCTCGGCGACGAAGGGCGTCCCGCTCACCCCGGGCAGGGCCTACACGATGACCCTCCGGCTGGGGACCACCGACCACGTCGTGCCCGCGGGGCACCGGCTGGCGCTGATCGTCGCGGGCACGGACAAGGACCTCCTCGAACCGCCGTCCACCCGGCCGACGCTCACCGTGGACCTGTCCCGTACGACGGCGAAGGTGCCGTTGGTGGGCGGGGCCGCGGCGTTCGCCCGGGCCGCGTCCGGCGGCGCGGGGGTGCCGGCGCCGGCGGCGCTGGAGGGGGTGTCGCCGCCGCGGGCCGGCCTGCACGTACCGGTCGGCTGAGGGCCCGGCCGGTCCGAGGACGGTTCCCCGCGCCCTGGGGGAGCCGCCGCCCGGCCGGCCCGGAACGCGCGTGTCCGGCCGCCGACCGTCGTGAGCCGGGCCGCGGGCCGTCGTGGGCCGGGCGCGCGGTTCCCCGCGCGCCCGGGGGCCGCCGCCCGGCTCGGCCGAAGCGCCGGCCCCCTCGCCCAGCCCACCGGGGAACGCCGGCCCCTCCACGTCACGGCGGCCCAGGACCTCGGAGGGACCGGCCCGCCCCTCCGGGCGAAGGCGCTCAGCCGGCCGGGAACGCCAGCTCCGCCGCCTCCCGGGCACAGCCCCAGGCCACCGTCACGCCGGCGCCGCCGTGGCCGTAGTTGTGGACGAGGACGCGCCCGTCCGGCAGGGCCCGGCGCTCCAGGCGCACCGCCTTCCGGGCCGGGCGCAGGCCCACCAGGTGGGCGAGCACGCGGGCACCGGCGACCTCGGGCCGGACGGCCGCGCAGCGGGCGACGATCGCCGCGGCGGTCGCGGGGTCCGGCTCCGGGTTCCAGTCGTCCTCCTCCGCCGTACCGCCCAGCAGCAGCCGGTCCGGCTGCGGGATGACGTACGTGGACGCGGCCGTGGAGTCGTCGACGGCGGTGAACCACTCGGTGACGCCCGGGTTCTCCACCACGACCAGCTGCCCCCGCACAGGCCGCACCGCAGGGTCCGGCACCAGGGCGCGGGCCCCGAGACCCGTGCAGTTGACCACCACGGCGGCGGGCACGGCCGCCAGGTCGGTCACCGTACGGACCTCCACCGTGCCCCCGGTCTCCTCCGGCCGGGCCGCCAGCTCCCGGTGGACGCGCAGGGACTCCAGGGCCCAGGCGCCGACCAGCCGCTCCGGCTGGATGCGGTACGGCCACCACAGGCCGCCGGCGACCGCCGAGGCGGTCCGCTCGGCCGGCTCCCGCCCCCACACCCGTACCCGCCGCCCCGACTCGGCCAGCAGCACGGCCGTCGTCAGTCCGACGACGCCGCCCCCGACCACGATCACTTCGTCACTCGCCTCGGTGTCCACGCCAGGACGATAGGCCCCGCGCGCGCCGCCGTTAGGATCGGCCTCCTGATGACTGCCACCCTCGTTGCCAAGAACCTCGCCGCCGGACACGGCGACCGGCCCCTCTTCTCCGGGCTCGACCTGGTCGTCGCGCCCGGCGACGTGATCGGGCTGGTCGGCGCCAACGGCGCGGGCAAGTCGACCCTGCTGCGCATCCTCGCCGGGCTCACCCCGCCCGAGCAGGGCGAACTGAGGCTGTCCCCGCCGGCCGCGACCGTCGGCCACCTGCCGCAGGAGCCGGAGCGCCGGCCCGGCGAGACCGTCCGGGAGTTCCTGGCCCGCCGCACCGGCGTCGCCGCCGCCCAGCGCACCATGGACGAGGCCACCCAGGCACTGGTCGACGGCGCCCCCGGCGCCGACGACGCCTACGCCGCCGCCCTGGAGCGCTGGCTCGGACTCGGCGGCGCCGACCTGGAGGAACGCGCCGAGGAGGTCACCGACTCCCTCGGTCTGGCGGTCGACCTCGACCAGCCGATGACCGCCCTGTCCGGCGGCCAGGCGGCCCGCGCCGGCCTCGCCTCCCTGCTGCTGTCCCGCTACGACGTCTTCCTGCTGGACGAGCCCACCAACGACCTGGACCTGGACGGCCTGGAGCGCCTGGAACGGTTCGTCACCGGTCTGCGCGCGGGCACCGTCGTCGTCAGCCACGACCGCGAGTTCCTCACCCGCACGGTCACCAAGGTCCTCGAACTCGACCTCGCCCAGCGGCAGGTCAACCTCTACGGCGGCGGCTACGCGGCCTACCTGGAGGAGCGCGAGGTGGCCCGCCGGCACGCCCGCGAGGAGTTCGAGGAGTACGCCGACAAGAGGGGCGCCCTCCAGGAACGCGCCCAGACGCAGCGGTCCTGGATGGACAAGGGCGTGAAGAACGCCCGCCGGAAGGCGGGGAGCGACAACGACAAGATCGGCCGCAAGTTCCGCAGCGAGGCCAGCGAGAAGCAGGCCGCCAAGGCCCGGCAGACCCAGCGCATGATCGAGCGCCTGGAGGTGGTCGAGGAGCCCCGCAAGGAGTGGGAGCTGCGCATGGAGATCGCGTCCGCCCCGCGGTCGGGCGCGGTCGTGGCGACGCTGCGGGACGCCGAGGTGCGGCGCGGCGGCTTCACCTTCGGACCGGTGTCGCTCCAGGTCGACTGGGCGGACCGGATGGCGGTGACGGGAGCCAACGGCGCCGGCAAGTCCACCCTGCTCGGCGCCCTGCTGGGCCGGATCCCGCTCGACGCCGGGCACGCGGCCCTCGGCTCCGGGGTGCTGGTCGGCGAGGTCGACCAGGCCCGGCGGCTGTTCCACGGCCCCGAGGACCTGCTCGACGCCTTCCGCGCGGCCGTGCCCGACACCGAGCCGGTGGAGGTCCGCACCCTGCTGGCCAAGTTCGGCCTGAAGTCCGAGCACGTGCTGCGGCCCGCCGAGACCCTCTCCCCGGGCGAACGCACCCGCGCCGCCCTCGCCCTGCTCCAGGGCCGGGGCGTGAACCTCCTGGTCCTGGACGAGCCGACGAACCACCTGGACCTGCCGGCCATCGAGCAGCTGGAGTCGGCCCTCGACGCCTACGAGGGCACCCTGCTGCTGGTCACCCACGACCGGCGCATGCTGGACGCGGTCCGGGTGACCCGGCGCCTGGAGGTGGCGGACGGCAAGGTGACGGAGCGCTAGGCCCCGTCCCCGGCCGCCTGCTTCGCCGCCCGCTCGACCCGGGCGTGGTGGTCCGGGTCGTGGGGCGCGACGTTGAGGCCGTCGGGCCGCTGGCCCGCGGCCCCGTCGATCAGCTCGCGCACGATGTCCGCGTGACCGGCGTGCCGCTGGGTCTCGGCGACCATGTGGGTCAGCGTCCGGTGCAGGGTGATCTCCCCGGGCGCGCCCGGCACCCGGCCGACCGCGTCCAGGGGGAGCGCCGCGATGGTCTCGTCCGCGTGCGCGCAGGCCCGCCGGTACCGCTCGGTGATCTCCTCGCGGCTCTCGTCGGCCCGCGCCCACAGGTCCGAGTCCGGCTCGGCGTCACCGGTGATCCACAGGGGCGTACCGGTGAAGGGCCGGCCGAAGGCCGCGCCGAAGTACAGGGCCTCGGCACCCGCCAGATGCTTGACCAGGCCCAGCAGGTTGGTGCCGGTGGGCGTCAGCGGGCGCCGGATGTCGTACTCCGCGAGGCCGTCGAGCTTCCAGAGCAGCACGTCCCGTGCGTCCTGGAGATACACCTGGAGGTCGGCTTTCGGATCGGATGGCGTCATGCGAAGAGTCTGACGGCCGGATGATCCTCGTCCACGGGTTTTCCGGGGCCGGGCGGCTCTCCCGCCCGGCCCCGGAGCCCGTGCCGTCAGCGCTTCTTCGGGTCCAGCAGCCCCGCGCGGCGCAGGGCGTCCGCCATCGCGCCGTTGGCGGGCGCGGCGGCCTGGCGCCCGCCGCGGTCGCCGCCGCCCCGGCCCTGCCGCTGTCCCTGGCCGCCGCCCTTCCGCTGTCCCTGGCCCTGTCCCTGGCCCTGGCCGCCGCCCTGCCGCTGCTGGGGCGGGCGGGCACCGCCGCGCTGCGGCCGGCCGCCGCCCTGCCCCTGCGGGGCCGCCTCGTCGTCCAGCCGCAGGGTCAGGGCGATCCGCTTGCGCGGGATGTCCACGTCGAGGACCTTCACCTTGACGATGTCACCGGGCTTGACCACGTCGCGCGGGTCCTTCACGAACGTCTTGGACATCGCCGACACGTGCACCAGACCGTCCTGGTGGACACCGACGTCCACGAACGCGCCGAACGCGGCCACGTTCGTCACCACGCCCTCCAGGACCATCCCGGCGGACAGGTCGGAGATCTTCTCCACGCCCTCCTTGAAGGTGGCCGTGCGGAACGCGGGACGCGGGTCGCGGCCCGGCTTCTCCAGCTCCTTGAGGATGTCGGTGACGGTCGGCAGACCGAAGGTGTCGTCCACGAAGTCGGCCGGCCTGAGGGAGCGCAGCACGCCCGTGTTGCCGACGAGGGACGCCACCTCCTGGCCCGTGGTCTTCACCATGCGGCGCACCACCGGGTAGGCCTCCGGGTGCACGCTGGAGGCGTCCAGCGGGTCCGCGCCGCCCCGGATGCGCAGGAAGCCCGCGCACTGCTCGTACGCCTTCGGGCCGAGCCGCGCCACCTTCTTCAGCTCCGCGCGGGAGGTGAAGGGGCCGTTGGCGTCCCGGTGGGCCACGATGTTCTCCGCGAGCCCGGCGGAGATGCCCGACACGCGCGAGAGCAGCGGCACGGACGCGGTGTTGACGTCCACGCCGACGCCGTTCACACAGTCCTCGACGACCGCGTCCAGCGAGCGGGACAGCTTCACCTCGGACAGGTCGTGCTGGTACTGCCCGACCCCGATGGACTTCGGGTCGATCTTCACCAGCTCGGCCAGCGGGTCCTGCAGGCGCCGCGCGATGGACACCGCGCCCCGCAGCGACACGTCCAGGTCCGGCAGCTCCCGCGAGGCGTACTCCGACGCCGAGTACACCGACGCGCCCGCCTCGGACACCATCACCTTGGTGAGCTTCAGCTCGGGGTGCCTGGCGACGAGTTCGCCGGCGAGCCGGTCGGTCTCGCGGGACGCCGTGCCGTTGCCGATCGCGATCAGCTCGACCGCGTGCTCCTTCGCCAGCCGCGCCAGCGTGGCGATCGCCTGGTCCCACTTGTTGGCCGGCACGTGCGGGTGGATCACGTCCGTGGCGACGACCTTGCCGGTGGCGTCCACCACGGCCACCTTCACCCCCGTGCGGAAACCGGGGTCGAGGCCGAGCGTGGCACGGGTGCCCGCCGGGGCGGCCAGCAGCAGGTCCCGCAGGTTCGCCGCGAACACGTTCACCGCCTCGTCCTCGGCGGCCGTGCGCAGCCTGAGGCGCAGGTCGATGCCGAGGTGGACCAGCACCCGGGTGCGCCAGGCCCAGCGGACCGTGTCCGTCAGCCACTTGTCGCCCGGGCGGCCCCGGTCGGCGATCCCGAACCGCGAGGCGATGAGGCCCTCGTACGACGACGGGCCCTCGGGCGGCTCCTCCGGCTCCAGGACGAGGTCCAGGACCTCCTCCTTCTCCCCGCGCAGCAGCGCCAGGATCCGGTGCGAGGGCAGCTCGGTGAACGGCTCGGCGAAGTCGAAGTAGTCGGCGAACTTGGCGCCCGCCTCCTCCTTGCCCTCACGCACCTTCGCGGCGAGCCGTCCGCGCACCCACATGCGCTCCCGCAGCTCGCCGATCAGGTCGGCGTCCTCGGCGAACCGCTCGGTGAGGATCGCCCGGGCGCCGTCCAGCGCGGCCTGCGGATCGGCCACGCCCTTGCCGGCGTCCACGAACGCGGCGGCCGCGGCCGACGGTTCCACCGTCGGATCGCCCAGCAGCCCGTCCGCCAGCGGCTCCAGGCCCGCCTCACGCGCGATCTGCGCCTTGGTGCGCCGCTTGGGCTTGTACGGGAGGTAGATGTCCTCCAGCCGCGCCTTGGTCTCGGCGCCGCGGATCCGCGCCTCGAGTTCCTCCGTGAGCTTGCCCTGCTCCCGCACCGACTCCAGGATCGCGGTCCGCCGGTCCTCCAGCTCCCGCAGATAGCGCAGCCGCTCCTCGACGGTGCGCAGCTGCGCGTCGTCGAGCATCTCGGTCGCTTCCTTGCGGTAGCGCGCGATGAAGGGCACCGTCGAGCCGCTGTCCAGCAGCTCCACCGCGGCCTTGACCTGCCGCTCCCGTACGCCGAGCTCCTCGGCGATCCTGCCTTCGATGGACCCTGCTCCGAGGGACCCGGGTGTGGTCACGTCCCGTACCGCCTTCTCCACTGGGGTTGCGCGGCAATTGTGGCAGGTGACACCGGCAACCGGGATCAGGGCGGCGCCCGGCGGGGCGCCGGGCGCCGGGGCCGGGTCGTCAGGCCCGGCCCCCGCGCGCGGTGCGCGAGACCCCGCCGAACGGCCGGGCGAGCGCCCGGAAGGGCAGCGCGACCACCGTCGCGACGGCTGAGCCGATCCGACGCAGGACGTCCGCGAGGGCACGGGACGCGGCACGGTCTCCTCTCGGCGGGGCGACCTCGCGCACCGGGTACCTCGCCGTGGCCCGGGAAACCGGGGCCCGGTGACTCAGTCCGGGGCGGACACCGTCCAGGTGAAGCGCGGCGGCCGGCGCTCCAGGAACGCGGCGACCCCCTCCGCGGTGTCACCGCTGCCGCGAGCCCGCGCCGCCCAGTGCGCGTCCCGGTCGGTGCGGCCGGCCGTGAACTCCTTGGCGGCGGCCTGGGTGAGCTGCGAGCGGGACACCAGCACCCGGGTCAGCTCCGCGGTCCGCTTGTCCAGTTCCCCCTCGGGCAGCACCTCGTCCACCAGACCGGTGCGCAGCGCCCGCCCGGCGTCGATCAACTCGGCCGTGAACAGCAGGTACTTGGCGGTGGCCGGGCCGACCAGGCAGACGAGCCGGCGGGTCGAGGAGGCCGGGTAGACGATGCCGAGCCGCGCCGGGGTCACCCCGAACAGCGCCCCTTCCTCCGCCAGCCGCAGGTCGCAGGCGGCCGCGAGCTGCGCCCCGCCGCCCACGCAGTGCCCGCGCACCGCGGCGACGGTCGGCTTGGGGAACGCGGCCAGGGCCTCCTCTGCCGCCACCGCGAGACCCTGTGCCTCCTGCGGCGAGCCCTGGAGCGTGCTGATGTCGGCGCCCGCGCAGAAGGTGCCGCCCTCGCCGGTCAGCACCAGCGCCCGTACGTCCGGGTCGGCCGCGAGCGTGTCCAGCAGCGGGGGCAGGGCCCGCCACATCGCCGTCGTCATGGCGTTGCGCTTGGCGGGATGACGGATCACCACGGTGGCGACGGAGCCGGCGACCTCGTGGGACAGCTGGGGAACCATGCGGCGGATCGTAGCGGAGGCGCCCCGGGGCCCCGGCGGCGGAGCGGGCGGCACGGCCGGGCAAACCCGTACAACCCGACTAGTTCGCGAACCGGCGCCCGGAGGACAGGAGCGGTCCCCCCTGCGACCGGGTCGGGCGCGGTCGGTCGGAAACCGTTCGATACCCGCCGACTTGTGTTCAGACATCCGGGTGGCGGCGCCTCGTTGCCAACACTCGACGTGTGGTGACAATCGAGCGCGAGGACGGCGACCGGACGATGGACGACCAGGGGCACGGGGACGGCCCGTGCCCGGCGGGGGGCGGCGGGCGACCGCCGGGCCCCCTGCCCTACGAAGGAGTCTGGCGGTTCACCGCGGCCGCGGTGGACGCCTCGGTCCCGCAGGCCCGGCACGCGGTACGGGACCTGCTGCTGCGCCAGGGCGTGCCGGCCTCCGACGACCTGGTGCACGGCCTGCTGCTGATCGTCTCCGAGCTGGTCACCAACGCGGTGCGGCACGCGGCGCTGCTGTCGCCGGTGCTCGCCGTGGAGGTGGCCGTCGGAGCGGAGTGGGTGCGCGTGTCGGTGGAGGACAACCACCCCTACCGCCCCACCGCCCTGGAGGCCGACCACGGCCGGACCGGCGGCCGGGGGCTGCTCCTGGTCCGCGAGGTGGCCCGGGAGGCGGGCGGGGTGGTCGACGTGGAGCACACCGCGAGCGGCGGCAAGGTGATCTGGGCCGCCCTGCCGCTCAAGCCCCCCGCGCTGCCGTAGCGGGCGGGGTCACCAGCCGGCGGTCGGGCCCGTCAGCTCCCTGATCGCCGGCCGGGCCGCGTCCAGCACCGTCATGAACCAGGCCGAGAACGGGTCCCGGGCGTGTCGCTCGGCCAGCTCGTCCGGCGTCACGAAGACGGTCTCGGCGACCTCCTCGGCGTCCGGCGCGGGCGGCGCCTGCACCAGGCCGACGAACAGGTGGTTGTACTCCTGCTCCACCAGGCCCGAGACGGGGTCCGGGTGGTTGTAGCGGACCGTGCCGGCCGCCGCGAGCAGCGACGGCGACACGCCCAGCTCCTCGTGGGTGCGCCGGGCCGCCGCCGTGAACGGCGCCTCGCCCGGGTACGGGTGGCCGCAGCAGGTGTTCGACCACACGCCGGGGGAGTGGTACTTGCCGAGCGCCCGCTGCTGGAGCAGCAGCCGGCCCCGCTCGTCGAAGAGGAACACCGAGAACGCCCGGTGCAGCCGCCCCGGCGGCTGATGGGCGGCGAGCTTCTCCTCGGTGCCGATCGTCACACCGTCCTCGTCGACCAGTTCCAGCAAGATCGCCTCTGCGGTGTCCTCCGACGAGCCGTGCGTCGCGGTGGCGGGTGTGATCGGCATGCGCATCCTTCGCTTCGGTCCCAGCTTCCCAAGTCTGCCGTACGGATCCGGCGCCCCTGGCGCGTCCCGCGTCCATCGCGCGCGGCGCGGCACCGGCGGCCGTGACCCGGTAGGCCATCGTGCCCGGCGTCCGCCACCGGAAACCGGTCGGGGGCCGTCCGCCGTGCGCGAGGCCCGCGCCGCCCGGCCGCGGCGCCGTCAGTGGCAGAGCCGTGCCTCGTGCTCCGCGTGCCCGCCCGGCTCCAGCTGGAACGTGCAGTGCTCCACGTCGAAGTGGTCGCCCAGACAGCCCTGGAGCTCGTGCAGCATCTTCTCGTTCCCGATGGCGTTCAGCACCTCGGAGCTGACCACCACGTGCGCCGACAGCACCGGCATGCCCGAGGTGATGGTCCAGGCGTGCAGGTCGTGCACGTCCTCGACGCCGTCCAGTGCCAGGATGTGCGCCCGGACCTCGGCCATGTCGACGCCCTTGGGGGCCGCCTCCAGCAGCACGTCCAGCGTCTCGCGCAGCAGTTTCAGCGTCCGCGGCACGATCATCAGGCCGATGACCAGGGAGGCGATCGGGTCCGCCGGCTGCCAGCCGGTGGCCAGGATCACCGCCGCGGACAGCAGTACCGCCACCGAGCCCAGCGCGTCCGCGGCCACCTCCAGGAAGGCGCCGCGCACGTTCAGGCTCTCCTTCTGCCCCCGCATCAGCAGCATCAGCGAGACCGAGTTCGCGACCAGGCCGACCAGACCGAACACGATCATCAGGCCGCCCCGGGTCTCGGCGGGCTCCACGAACCGCTGCACCGCCTCGTACAGGACGTACCCGCCGACCCCGAGCAGCAGCAGGCAGTTGGCGAGGGCCGCGAGGATCTCGGCGCGCGCGTAGCCGAAGGTGCGGTTGGTGCTCGCCGGGCGGCCCGCGAAGTGGATCGCGAGCAGGGCCATGCCGAGGCCCACCGCGTCGGTCGCCATGTGCGCCGCGTCCGCGATCAGCGCGAGCGAGTCGGCGACCAGACCGCCGACGATCTCCACCACCATGATCATGAGCGTGATGCCCAGCGCGACGCGCAGCCGCCCCCGGTACGCGGCCGTGGCCGTACCCGGGGCCGGCGCGTGCGAGTGCCCGTGCCCGTGGTCGTGCCCTGCCCCCATGACTACCGCCTTCCGTTGCCTGCCCGGACGGCCAGTGAACTACGGGAGGGGGGTATTGGCAACGCGGCACTGAACACCGTTGTCATGTGCGCTGACCTGCGGAAACGTTCCGCAGGTCAGCGCGTTCGACTCACCCGCCGTGGTGCAGCCGCCAGCCTGCCCAGGCCGACTCGACCATCTCCCGCACCCCGAGCCGGGCCCGCCAGCCCAGTGCCTCGGCGGCCCGGTCGGCCGAGGCCACCGCGCGCGGCGCGTCGCCCGGCCGGCGGGCCTCCACCACGGGCGCCCTGCGGTCCCCGGTGACCTCCCCGACGACCCCGATCAGCTCGCGCACCGAGACGCCCTCGCCGCGGCCGATGTTCAGCGTGAGATCGCCGCTCACCGCACCGCCGGCCAGCCGCCGCGCCGCCGCCAGATGGGCCTGGGCCAGATCGGCCACATGGATGTAGTCACGGACGCAGGTGCCGTCCGGGGTCGGATAGTCGTCGCCGAAGATCCGCGGCGCCTCGTCGCGGGTGAGCCGGTCGAAGACCATCGGCACGATGTTGAACACCCCGGTGTCCGCCAGCTCCGGCGCCGCCGCGCCCGCCACGTTGAAGTACCGCAGGCACACGGTGGAGATCCCGTGCGCCCGCCCGGCCGCCCGCACCAGCCACTCCCCGGCCAGCTTGGTCTCGCCGTACGGGTTCACCGGCGCGCACGGGGTGTCCTCGGTGATCAGGTCCACGTCCGGGTCGCCGTACACCGCGGCCGACGAGGAGAACACCAGCCGGTCCACGCCGGCCTCCGCGACCGCGTCCAGCAGGGTGGATAGGCCCCCCACGTTCTCCCGGTAGTACAGGGTGGGCCGGGCCACCGACTCCGCGACCTGCTTGCGCGCCGCGAGATGGACGACGCCCGTCACGCCGTACTCCGCGAGCACCCGCTTCAGCAGCGGCCCGTCCAGCGTCGAGCCCCGCACCAGCGGCACGTCGGCGGGCAGCCGCTCGGGCACGGCCGCCGACAGGTCGTCCAGCGCCACGACGCTCTCCCCGGCGCCCGCCATGGCCCGCGCCACATGCGCCCCGATGTATCCGGCTCCGCCGGTGATCAGCCACGTCATGGTCGCCCAGCCTATGCGCAGCCGCCCGGTGTCCCGGATGCCCGGGTCTGCCCCATGGGTTTGTGGGCGGGGCCCCCGATCACCGATGATGATCGCGGCAAAGGCCGGGTCAGCCCCGGTGGGCCGGACCGTGAACGGCCGGTGAACGCGGGCTCCGGCCCATCCGATAGCCTCTGCCGACATGCCGCCCGGGTGCCGCAGGCCGGGGCGCCCCACCATGCAGCAGACCGGCGCCGCGCGCGTCGGCACCCAGGGAGTGAGTTCGGTTGTCGACCGCCATCGTCACCGGTCAGCCGGTCCCCGGATCGTCACTGGAACACGATCTGCGGTCCCTCGGCTTCGACGTGCGCGTGGCCGCCGACGCCGCCGAGGCGCGGACCCTGCTCGCCGCGGTGCCGGCCGGCCGGCGCGTGGCCCTGGTCGACGCCCGCTTCGTGGGCCACCCGCACGCGCTGCGCCTCGGCCTGACCGACCCGCGCTTCCCCCTCGCCGCCGTCCCCGGCGCCGTCACCGCCCAGCCCGCCGCCCGGCAGGCCCTGACCCGGGCCGTGGCCCGCGCGACGTCCGCGCACGCCGGCACGGCCGCCCGGGGCACCGAGGGGGGCACCCCGGCGCCCGCCGAGGACGGCCTCGCCGACCGCGTCGCCGGCGCCCTGGACGACGACGGCGACGCGGTGCACCGGCCCGAGCTGGGCAGCCTGGTCGCCACCGTGCCCGCCGGCCCGCGGGCGCTGGAGGAGGCCCGGCGGGCCGTCGCCGCCGTCGACGACGAGGCCGTGCGCCTGAGGTCGGCCGTGAAGTCCCGCGACGGCTTCTTCACCACGTTCTTCATCAGCCCCTACTCGCGCTACCTCGCCCGCTGGTGCGCCCGCCGCGGCCTGACCCCGAACCAGGTCACCACGGCCTCGCTGCTCACCGCGCTGATCGCGGCCGGCTGCGCGGCCACCGGCACCCGCGGCGGCTTCGTCGCGGCCGGCGTGCTGCTCATCGCCTCCTTCGTGCTGGACTGCACCGACGGCCAGCTCGCCCGCTACGCGCTGAAGTACTCCACCCTCGGCGCCTGGCTCGACGCCACCTTCGACCGGGCCAAGGAGTACGCCTACTACGCGGGCCTCGCCCTCGGCGCGGCCCGCGGCGGCGACGACGTCTGGGCGCTCGCCCTCGGCGCGATGGTCCTGCAGACCTGCCGGCACGTGGTCGACTTCTCCTTCAACGAGGCCAACCACGACGCCACCGCCAACACCAGCCCCACCGCCGCCCTCTCCGGCAAGCTCGACAGCGTCGGCTGGACGGTCTGGGTGCGCCGCATGATCGTGCTGCCGATCGGCGAACGCTGGGCGATGATCGCGGTCCTCACCGCGGTCACCACCCCGCGCATCACCTTCTACGCGCTGCTCGTCGGCTGCGCCCTGGCGGCGGCGTACACCACGGCGGGCCGGGTGCTGCGCTCGGTGACCCGGCGGGCCCGGCGCACCGACCGCGCCGCGCGGGCGCTCGCCGACCTCGCCGACTCCGGGCCGCTGGCGAACGCGGTCCGGCGGGTGTCCGGGCGCGGCCTGCCCGGGTTCGCCGTGCCGGCCGTCGCCCTGCTGGGCGGCGCCGCGGTCGTGGCCTGCTCGGCCCTCACGGACTTCGGCGGCGCCCTCCCGGTCGCCGGCGCCCTCGTCTACGTCCTCACCTCGGCCCTCGCCGTCGCCCGCCCCCTCAAGGGCGCGCTGGACTGGCTGGTCCCCCCGCTGTTCAGGGCCGCCGAGTACGGCACCGTCCTCGCGCTCGCCGGCAAAGCGGACGTGAACGGAGCCCTTCCCGCCGCTTTCGGGCTGGTGGCGGCCGTCGCCTACCATCACTACGACACGGTGTACCGCATCCGCGGCAACGCCGGAGCGCCCCCGGCCGGGCTGGTGCGCGCCATCGGTGGGCAGGAGGGGCGGACGCTGCTCGTCACCGCCCTGGCCGCCGTGCTCACCGCCGCGCAGTTCACGGCCGCGCTCACGGTTCTCGCCGTGGCCGTCGCCCTGGTGGTGCTCGTCGAGAGCATCCGCTTCTGGGTGTCCGCCGGGGCGCCCGCCGTACACGACGAAGGAGAAACCGCATGATCGGCCTCGTGCTGGCGGCCGGCGCCGGACGGCGTCTGCGCCCCTACACCGACACCCTGCCCAAGGCGCTGGTGCCGGTGGGGCCCGCGGGCATAGAGGGCGAACCGACGGTCCTGGACCTGACGCTCGGCAACTTCGCCGAGATCGGACTGACCGAGGCCGCGGTCATCGTCGGCTACCGCAAGGAGGCCGTCTACGCGCGCAAGGCGGCCCTGGAGGCCAAGTACGGCCTCAAGCTCACCCTCATCGACAACGACAAGGCCGAGGAGTGGAACAACGCCTACTCCCTGTGGTGCGGCCGTGACGCCCTCCGGGACGGCGTGATCCTCGCCAACGGCGACACCGTCCACCCGGTCTCCGTCGAGAAGACGCTGCTCGCCGCCCGCGGCGACGGCAAGAGGATCATCCTCGCCCTGGACACGGTCAAGAGCCTGGCCGACGAGGAGATGAAGGTCGTCGTCGACCCCGAGCGGGGCATGACGAGGATCACCAAGCTGATGGACCCCGCCGAGGCCACCGGCGAGTACATCGGGGTCACCCTGATCGAGGGCGACGCCGCGCCGGAACTGGCCGACGCGCTGAAGACGGTCTGGGAGACCGACCCGCAGCAGTTCTACGAGCACGGCTACCAGGAACTGGTCGACCGCGGCTTCCGCATCGACGTGGCCCCGATCGGCGAGGTCGACTGGGTCGAGATCGACAACCACGACGACCTCGCCCGGGGACGGGAGATCGCGTGCCAGTACTGACCCGGCTGATCCCCTCGCCGGTCGTCGTGGACATCCGCCCGGGCGCCCTGGACGACCTGGCCTGTGTGCTCGCCGACGAGCGCATCTCGCAGTCGGGCCGGCTCGCCATCGCCGTCAGCGGCGGCTCCGGCGCCCGGCTGCGCGAGCGGATCGCCCCCACGCTGCCCGGCGCCACCTGGTACGAGGTCGGCGGCGGCACCATCGACGACGCGGTCAGGCTGGCGAGCGACATCAAGGCCGGCCACTACGACGCGGTGGTCGGCCTCGGCGGCGGGAAGATCGTCGACTGCGCCAAGTTCGCGGCGGCCCGGGTGGGCCTGCCGCTGGTCGCCGTCGCCACCAACCTCGCCCACGACGGTCTGTGCTCGCCGGTCGCCACCCTCGACAACGACGCCGGCCGCGGCTCCTACGGCGTGCCCAACCCGATCGCGGTCATCATCGACCTCGACGTGATCCGCGAGGCTCCCGTCCGGTTCGTCCGCTCCGGCATCGGCGACGCCATCTCCAACATCTCCGCCGTCGCGGACTGGGAGCTGGCCCACCGGGTCAACGGCGAGAAGGTCGACGGCCTCGCCGCCGCCATGGCCCGGCAGGCCGGCGAGGCGGTGCTCCGCCACCCCGGCGGAGTCGGCGACGACGGCTTCCTCCAAGTACTGGCCGAGGCGCTGGTCCTCACCGGCATCGCCATGTCCGTGTCGGGCGACTCCCGCCCGTCCTCCGGCGCCTGCCACGAGATCAACCACGCCTTCGACCTGCTCTACCCCAAGCGTGCCGCCGCCCACGGCGAGCAGTGCGGCCTCGGCGCCGCCTTCGCGATGTACCTGCGCGGCGCCCACGAGGAGTCGGCGTACATGGCCGAGGTGCTGCGCCGGCACGGGCTCCCGGTGCTGCCGGAGGAGATCGGCTTCACGGTGGACGAGTTCGTCCGCGCGGTGGAGTTCGCCCCGGAGACCCGGCCCGGCCGCTACACGATCCTCGAACACCTCGACCTCAAGACGAACCAGATCAAGGACACCTACGCCGACTATGTCAAGGCCATCGGTAGCTGAACTCCGTCCGGTCGTCCACCCCGCGGGGGTGAAGGACCGGCGCAGCGGTGAGCACTGGGCGGGACGCCTCTACATGCGCGAGGTGTCCCTGCGCGTCGACCGCTACCTGGTCAACACCAGGGTCACGCCCAACCAGCTCACGTACCTGATGACCGTCTGCGGCGTGCTCGCGGCCCCGGCCCTGCTGGTGCCGGGCATCCCGGGCGCGGTGCTCGGCGTGCTCGCCACCCAGCTGTACCTGCTGCTGGACTGCGTCGACGGCGAGATCGCCCGCTGGAAGCAGCAGTACTCGCTCGGCGGGGTCTACCTCGACCGGGTCGGCGCCTACCTCACCGACGCGGCCGTGCTGGTCGGCCTCGGGCTGCGCGCCGCCGACCTGTGGGGCACCGGCCGCATCGACTGGCTGTGGGCCTTCCTCGGCACGCTCGCCGCGCTCGGCGCCATCCTGATCAAGGCCGAGACCGACCTGGTCGGCGTCGCCCGGCACCAGACCGGCAAGCCCCCGGTGCAGGAGTCCGCCTCCGAGCCGCGCTCGTCCGGGATGGCGCTGGCCCGCCGGGCCGCCGCCGCGCTGAAGTTCCACCGGCTGATCCTCGGCATCGAGGCCGCGCTGCTGATCCTCGTCCTCGCGATCGTGGACCAGGCCCGCGGCGACCTGTTCTTCACCCGCCTCGGCACCGCCGTGCTGGCCGGCATCGCCCTGCTGCAGACCCTGCTGCACCTGGTGTCCATCCTCGCCTCCAGCAGGCTGAAGTGAGCGCGCCCATGAAGGTCGGCGCCGTCATCATCACGATGGGCAACCGGCCCGGGGAACTGCGGGCCCTGCTCGACTCCGTCGCCCGGCAGGACGGCGACCCGGTCGAGGTGGTCGTCGTGGGCAACGGCTCGCCCGTCCCGGACGTGCCAGAGGGCGTGCGGACCGTGGAGGTGCCCGAGAACCTGGGCATCCCCGGCGGGCGCAACGTCGGCATAGAGGCGTTCGGCCCCTCCGGCCGCGATGTCGACATATTGCTCTTCCTCGACGACGACGGCCTGCTCGCCCGCCACGACACCGCCGAGCTGTGCCGCGAGGCCTTCGCCGCGGACCCCGAGCTCGGCATCATCAGCTTCCGCATCGCCGACCCCGACACCGGCGAGACCCAGCGCCGGCACGTGCCCCGGCTGCGCGCCTCGGACCCGATGCGCTCCTCCCGGGTCACCACCTTCCTCGGCGGCGCCAACGCCGTGCGCACCCGCGTCTTCGCGGAGGTCGGCACCCTGCCCGACGCCTTCTTCTACGCGCACGAGGAGACGGACCTGGCCTGGCGGGCCCTCGACGCGGGCTGGATGATCGACTACCGGTCCGACATGGTGCTGTACCACCCGACGACCGCGCCCTCGCGGCACGCCGTCTACCACCGCATGGTCGCCCGCAACCGCGTCTGGCTCGCCCGCCGCAACCTGCCCGCCCCCCTCGTCCCGGTCTACCTCGGGGTCTGGCTGCTGCTCACCCTGCTCCGCCGTCCCTCGCGGCCGGCCCTGCGGGCCTGGTTCGGCGGGTTCCGGGAGGGCTGGGCCACGCCGTGCGGTCCCCGCCGCCCGATGCGCTGGCGTACGGTGTGGCGACTCACCCGACTGGGCCGTCCCCCGGTCATCTGACAAGCTCGTCCCCGACGGGTCAGTGCCGCCGCGCGCGGCTGCCCGGCGACGAACCGACACGCGTACCCGAAGACGAAAGTTTCCCCTGTGAGTGAGACCACGCACGACGGCACGGTCGTGGTGACCGCGGCCCCGTCGCCCGACGCGGGACTGACGGCGGCCGAGCTCGCCGCCAAGTACGGGCTCTCCGTGAGCGGCGCCCGGCCCTCGCTCGTGGAGTACGTCCGGCAGCTGTGGGGACGGCGCCACTTCATCCTGGCCTTCTCCCAGGCCAAGCTGACCGCCCAGTACAGCCAGGCCAAGCTCGGCCAGCTCTGGCAGGTGGCCACCCCCCTGCTGAACGCGGCCGTGTACTTCCTCATCTTCGGGCTGATCCTGCACGCCAGCCGCGGCATGTCCCGGGAGGTGTACATCCCGTTCCTGGTCACCGGCGTGTTCGTGTTCACCTTCACCCAGAGCTCGGTGATGTCGGGCGTGCGCGCCATCTCCGGCAACCTCGGCCTCGTGCGCGCCCTGCACTTCCCGCGCGCCTCGCTGCCCATCTCCTTCTCGCTCCAGCAGCTCCAGCAGCTGCTGTTCTCGATGCTGGTGCTGTTCGCCGTGGCGGTCGGCTTCGGCAGCTACCCGGGCCCGTCCTGGCTGCTGATCGTGCCGGTGCTGGTGCTGCAGTTCCTGTTCAACACCGGGCTCGCGCTGGTCGTGGCCCGGATGGGCGCCAAGACGCCGGACCTCGCGCAGCTGATGCCGTTCGTGCTGCGCACCTGGATGTACGCCTCCGGCGTCATGTTCTCGATCAACACCATGCTGGCGGGCCGCCCCGAGTGGATCGTCCGGGTGCTCCAGGTCAACCCGGTCGCGGTCTACATGGACCTGATGCGCTTCGCCCTGATCGACGACTACGGTTCCGCCAACCTGCCGCCGCACGTGTGGGCCATCGCCCTGCTGTGGGCCGTGGTCGTCTTCGCCGGCGGCTTCGTGTACTTCTGGAAGGCGGAGGAGCGGTACGGCCGTGGCTGAGCAGCACATCCAGGACCAGCGCCCGACGGTCATCGCGGACGATCTGCACATCGTCTACCGGGTCAACGGCGCCAAGACCGGCAAGGGCAGCGCGACCGCGGCCCTCAGCCGCATCCTCCGGCGCGGCGAGGAGCGGGGCGTGCGCAAGGTGCACGCCGTGCGCGGCGTGTCTTTCGTCGCCTACCGCGGCGAGGCCATCGGCCTGATCGGCTCCAACGGCTCCGGCAAGTCGACCCTGCTGCGCGCCATCGCCGGCCTGCTGCCCGCGGAGAGCGGCAAGGTCTACACCGACGGCCAGCCGTCCCTGCTGGGCGTGAACGCGGCCCTGATGAACGACCTCACCGGCGAGCGGAACGTCATCCTGGGCGGTCTGGCCATGGGCATGTCCCGGGAGCAGATCAAGGAGCGTTACCAGGACATCGTCGACTTCTCCGGCATCAACGAGAAGGGCGACTTCATCACCCTGCCGATGCGCACGTACTCCTCCGGTATGGCGGCCCGGCTGCGTTTCTCCATCGCCGCCGCCAAGGACCACGACGTCCTGATGATCGACGAGGCGCTGGCCACCGGTGACCGCAAGTTCCAGAAGCGCTCCGAGGAACGCATCCGGGAACTGCGCAAAGAGGCCGGAACGGTCTTTCTGGTCAGTCACAACAACAAGTCGATCCGCGACACCTGCAACCGCGTGCTGTGGCTGGAGCGCGGTGAACTGCGGATGGACGGACCCACCGACGAGGTCCTGAAGGAGTACGAGAAGTTCACGGGCAAGTGACCCGTTTCGGCCAGGGCCCCCCGGAATTTCGTCCGGCGGGGCCCTTCGTCTGCAAAGGAAACGTCAACTCGGCCCCGTGCCAGGAATCTTGGAGCCAATCGGTGTGTTGTTGTGATGTGCGGGACACCCCGGCGATGGGCGCCACGTTGTACAACGTAAGCTGTACCGGTGCCGGAAACCGGCAAGTGCGGCGATAATGCGCGCCTTCCTTCACGAAGGTGTCCTCGCGCATTGCGGGGCGGCGTGTCCGAAATAGTGTGTATTGGGTCGGCAGTGTAGAACGGGAGATGTGACGGCAATGGCTACGGAAACGCCCCAGCGCAGCGCAGCGTGTGCCGTCCCCGCCCCGGGCAGCGCCCGATGACGGCCGTCGACACGGCGTCCGGCCCCGAACGCGCCACCCTGGACAAGGCCGCGAGCGAGAACTTCCCGGTGGCCCCCTTCTTCCTGCCCCGGGCCTGGCGCGCCGACCTCATGGCCGTGTACGGCTTCGCCCGCCTCGTGGACGACATCGGCGACGGCGACCTCGCCCCCGGCGGCGCCGACGCCCGCCTGCTCGGCGTGTCGCCCGCCGAGGCCGCCGACCGGCTCGTCCTCCTCGACGCCTTCGAGGAGGACCTGCGCCGCGTGTTCGACGGCACGCCGCGCCACCCGCTGCTGCGCCGCCTGCAGCCCACCGTCCGGCGCCGCGCCCTCACCCCCGAGCCGTTCCTCGGGCTGATCGCCGCCAACCGCCAGGACCAGCTCGTCGCCCGCTACGAGACCTACGACGACCTCCTCGCCTACTGCGAACTGTCCGCCAACCCCGTCGGCCGCCTCGTGCTCGCCGTCACCGGCACCTCCACCCCCGAGCGGATCAGGCTGTCCGACGCGATCTGCACCGCGCTGCAGATCGTGGAGCACCTCCAGGACGTCGCCGAGGACCTCGGCCGCGACCGCGTCTACCTGCCCGCCGAGGACATGAAGCGCTTCCACGTCCAGGAAGCTGATCTTGGCCAAAAAAGCGCGGGCGCATCGGTGCGCGCCCTGGTTGCATACGAAGCACAACGCGCCCGCGATCTGCTGGATGAAGGCGCTCCCCTGGTGGGTAGCGTCCACGGCAGGCTCAGACTGCTGCTCGCGGGGTTCGTGGCGGGGGGAAGGGCGGCGATCAGGGCGATCGCCGCCGCCGAATACGACGTACTTCCCGGCCCGCCCAAACCCGGCAAGGTCCAGTTGCTGCGTGAGGCGGGCGTGATCCTGCGAGGAGAGGGGTGATCCGGACCGTGGAGTCTGCGCCGCACGTGTCCGCGCCGGTACTCGCCGCCTACAGCTACTGCGAGGCCGTGACCGGGCAGCAGGCCCGTAACTTCGCCTACGGCATCCGGCTGCTGCCGGCGGCCAAGCGCCGCGCCATGTCGGCGCTGTACGCGTTCTCCCGGCGGGTGGACGACATCGGCGACGGCGGCCTTGCCGACGAGGTCAAGCTGACGCGGCTGGAGGACACCCGGGCACTGCTCGCCCGGATCCGCGAGGACGAGGTCGAGGAGGACGACACCGACCCGGTGGCCGTCGCCCTCAGCCACGCCGCGCGGGTCTTCCCGATCCCGCTCGGCGGCCTGGACGAGCTGATCGACGGCGTCCAGATGGACGTACGCGGGGAGACCTACGAGACCTGGGACGACCTCAAGGCGTACTGCCGGTGTGTCGCCGGTGCCATCGGCCGCCTCTCGCTCGGCGTGTTCGGCACCGAACCCGGCGCGCGCGGCACCGAGCGCGCCGCCGAGTACGCCGACACGCTGGGCCTCGCCCTCCAGCTCACCAACATCCTCCGCGACGTCCGCGAGGACGCGCTGGGCGGCCGTACCTACCTGCCGGCCGACGACCTCGCCAAGTTCGGCTGCTCGGCCGGCTTCCGGGCGCCGACCCCGCCGGAGGGCTCCGACTTCGCCGGCCTCGTCCATTTCGAAGTGCGGCGCGCCCGGGCCCTGTTCGCCGAGGGCTATCGGCTGCTCCCCATGCTCGACCGGCGCAGCGGCGCCTGTGTCGCCGCGATGGCCGGCATCTACCGCCGGCTGCTCGACCGCATCGAGCGCGACCCGGAGGCCGTGCTGCGCGGCCGGGTCTCGCTGCCCGGACACGAGAAGGCCTACGTCGCCGTGCGCGGCCTGTCCGGCCTCGACACCCGCCATGTCTCCCGGGGCTCCGTGCGGAGGCGCGCCTGATGCAGCGCACCGAACCGGAGCCGGCCGAACCACGGCAGGCAACCCTCCACCGCGGCGCGGCGTCCCTGACTGCGACGGCCGGGCGCGCACCGTCCGGCCGCCGTGCCCGCACCGCGCGGGGACGCGGGGCCGGATCCGGCATGCGGCTCCCGCCGCACGGGCGTGACCAGGCACGACGAGGCGGCGCACGCGGGCCGGCCGGTACCGGTCGCGCCCGCGGGGCGCTCGCGCACGTAGGGAAGGACGCACGATGAGCGACGGCTCACCCCACCCGGCACCGGCCGGCACCCCGCGCACGGCGGCCCGCAGCGCGGTCGTGGTCGGCGGCGGACTCGCCGGGATCACCGCGGCGCTCGCCCTCGCCGACGCGGGCGTCCGCGTCACCCTGCTCGAAGGCAGGCCCAGGCTGGGCGGCCTCGCCTTCTCCTTCCAGCGCGGCGAACTGACCGTCGACAACGGCCAGCACGTGTACCTGCGCTGCTGCACCGCCTACCGCTGGTTCCTCGACCGGATCCAGGGCGCGGCGCTGGCACCGCTGCAGGACCGCCTGGACGTGCCCGTCGTCGACGTCGCCAAGCCCGTGGGCCGGCGGCTCGGCAGACTGCGGCGCGACCCGCTGCCCGTCCCCCTCCACCTGGGACGCGGCCTGGCCGCCTATCCGCACCTCTCGCTCGCCGAGCGCGCCGCCGTCGGGCGGGCCGCGCTCGCGCTGAAGGGGCTCGACCTCGCCGATCCGACCCTGGACACCCAGGACTTCGGCAGCTGGCTGGCCGCGCACGGCCAGTCCGCGCGCGCCATCGAGGCCCTGTGGGACCTGGTCGGGGTCGCCACCCTCAACGCGGTCGCGGGCGACGCCTCGCTGGGGCTCGCCGCGATGGTGTTCAAGACCGGTCTGCTGTCCGACCCGGGCGCGGCCGACATCGGCTGGGCCCGCGTCCCGCTGGGCGAACTGCACGACCGGCTGGCCCGCAAGGCGCTCGACTCCGCGGGCGTGCGTACCGAGGTCCGTACACGCGTCACCTCCGTCTCCACCAACGACAACGGCGGGTGGAGCGTCCGAGTTCCCGGCGAGACGCTTTCCGCGGACGCCGTCGTCCTCGCCGTACCCCAGCGCGAGGCCTACGACCTGCTCCCGCCCGGTGCCCTCGACGCGCCCGAGCGGCTGCTGGAGATCGGCACCGCGCCGATCCTCAACATCCACGTCGTCTACGACCGCAAGGTGCTCGCGCGCCCCTTCTTCGCCGCGCTCGGCACCCCGGTGCAGTGGGTGTTCGACCGCACCGACGCCTCCGGACTGCTGAAAGGCGGGCCCGAAGGGTCCGCGCACGAGGGGGGCGGGCGCCCGGCGGGCCAGTACCTCGCGCTGTCCCAGTCGGCCGCGCAGGACGACATCGACACCCCGGTGGCCGAACTCCGCGAGCGCTACCTGCCCGAGCTGGAGCGGCTCATCCCCGGCACCCGCGCCGCCGAGGTGAAGGACTTCTTCGTGACCCGGGAGCGCACGGCCACGTTCGCCCCCGCCCCCGGCGTCGGACGCCTCAGGCCCGGCGCCCGGACCAATGCCCCCGGCCTGTACCTGGCCGGAGCGTGGACCGCCACCGGGTGGCCCGCGACCATGGAGAGCGCGGTCCGCAGCGGAGTGAGCGCGGCCGACGCCGCGCTCGGCACCCTGGGCCGGCCCCGTCCGCGCCACCTCTTCGGCTTCGAGGAGGCGGCGTGACGCCCGGCCCGCGGGCGACCGCCCCCGCACCCCCGGTACCGCAACCAGAGGAGAGATTGTGCCCACTGTGCCCCCGGCCGCGACGCCCGCTCGGAGGCCCGCGGTGGACGTGACCGCGCTCCTGGAGCGCGGCAGGAACCTGGCCACACCGGTGCTGCGGGCGGCCGTCGACCGCCTGGCCCCGCCCATGGACACCGTGGCCGCCTACCACTTCGGCTGGATCGACGCCGCCGGCAACCCCGCGCACGGCGACGGCGGCAAGGCCGTCCGCCCCGCGCTGGCCGTGCTGTCCGCCGAGGTCACCGGTGCCGCGCCCGAGGCCGGGGTGCCCGGCGCGGTCGCCGTCGAACTCGTGCACAACTTCTCGCTGCTGCACGACGACCTGATGGACGGCGACGAGCAGCGCCGGCACCGCGACACCGTCTGGAAGGTGCACGGCCCCGCCCAGGCCATCCTGGTCGGCGACGCCCTGTTCGCCCTCGCCGGCGAGGTCCTGCTGGAGATCGGCACGGTCGAGGCCGGCCGCGCCGCCCGCCGGCTGACCGCTGCCACCCGCGCCCTGATCGACGGCCAGGCCCAGGACATCTCCTACGAGCACCGCGACCGCGTCAGCGTCGAGGAGTGCCTGGAGATGGAGGGCAACAAGACCGGCTCCCTGCTGGCCTGCGCCTCCTCCATCGGCGCGGTCCTCGGCGGCGCGGACGACACCACCGCCGACGCGCTGGAGCGCTACGGCTACCACCTCGGCCTCGCCTTCCAGGCCGTGGACGACCTGCTCGGCATCTGGGGCGACCCGGAGGCCACCGGCAAGCAGACCTGGAGCGATCTGCGCCAGCGCAAGAAGTCCCTGCCGGTCGTCGCCGCCCTCGCGGCCGGCGGTCCCGCCTCCGAACAGCTCGGCGAGATCCTCGCCGCGGACGCCAAGAGCAGCGACTTCGAGAACTTCTCCGAGGAGGAGTTCGCGGCCCGCGCCGCCCTCATCGAGGAGGCCGGCGGCCGCGAGTGGACGGCCGCCGAGGCGCGCCGCCAGCACACCATCGCCATCGAAGCCCTCGAGGCCGTGGACATGCCCGACCGGGTGCGGGAGTCCTTCACGGCGCTCGCCGACTTCGTCGTCGTACGAAAGAGATGATCACCATTGGCTGGATAAGCCTCGCGTAGTCGCCGGCCGGTGCCGCAGGACGAAGGACACCGGCCGACGGCGGACCCACAGCAGCACGACTCGCACGACTGCACGAAGGGGAAGCCATGACAGCGACGACCGACGGAAGCACCGGGGCCATCTTGCCGTCCCGGGCTGCCGCGGCCAGCGACTCCACCCTCACCATCCCCGAGACGGCCGGGGTACAAGAAGCCGCCACGCGCGCCGTACGGCGCGCCACCGATTTCCTGCTCGCCCGGCAGGACGCCGAGGGCTGGTGGAAAGGCGACCTGGAGACCAACGTCACCATGGACGCCGAGGATCTGCTGCTCCGTCAGTTCCTGGGCATCCTGGACGAGCACACCACGCAGGCCGCCGCGAAGTTCATCCGCGGCGAGCAGCGCGAGGACGGCACCTGGGCCACGTTCTACGGCGGCCCGGGCGACCTGTCCGCCACCGTGGAGGCGTACGTCGCCCTGCGCCTGGCCGGCGACGCGCCCGACGCGCCGCACATGGCGCGGGCCTCGGCCTGGATCCGCGAGCGGGGCGGCATCGCCGCCGCGCGGGTCTTCACCCGGATCTGGCTCGCCCTGTTCGGCTGGTGGAAGTGGGAGGACCTGCCCGAACTCCCACCGGAGCTGATCTTCTTCCCCACCTGGTTCCCGCTCAACATCTACGACTTCGGGTGCTGGGCGCGGCAGACCATCGTGCCGCTCACCATCGTCTCCGCCAAGCGCCCCGTGCGCCCGGCCCCGTTCGCGCTGGACGAGCTGCACACCGACCCGGCCGCCCCGAACCCGCCGCAGCCGCTCGCCCCGGTGGCGAGCTGGGACGGCGTCTTCCAGCGGCTGGACAAGGTGGTCCGCGGCTACCGCAAGGTCGCCGTGCGCAGGCTGCGCAAGGCCGCGATGAACGCGGCGGCCCGCTGGATCATCGAACGGCAGGAGAACGACGGCTGCTGGGGCGGCATCCAGCCCCCGGCCGTGTACTCCGTCATCGCCCTGCACCTGCTCGGCTACGACCTCCAGCACCCGGTGCTGCGCGAGGGCCTCGCCTCCCTGGACCGCTTCGCCGTCTGGCGCGAGGACGGCGCCCGGATGATCGAGGCCTGCCAGTCCCCGGTGTGGGACACCTGCCTGGCCACCATCGCCCTGGTGGACGCCGGACTGCCCGCGGACCACCCGCAGCTGGTCAAGGCCGCCGACTGGATGCTCGGCGAGGAGATCGCCCGCCCCGGCGACTGGGCCGTGCGCCGGCCCGAACTGCCCCCGGGCGGCTGGGCCTTCGAGTTCCACAACGACAACTACCCCGACATCGACGACACCGCCGAGGTCGCGCTCGCGCTGCGCCGGGTCCGCCACCACGACCCCGAGCACGTGGACCGGGCCATCGGCCGGGCCGTGCGCTGGAACCTCGGCATGCAGTCGAAGAACGGCGCCTGGGGCGCCTTCGACGTGGACAACACCAGCCCGTTCCCGAACCGGCTGCCGTTCTGCGACTTCGGCGAGGTCATCGACCCGCCGTCCGCGGACGTCACCGCGCACGTGGTGGAGATGCTCGCCGCCGAGGGCCTGGCCGACGACCCGCGCACCCGCCGCGGCATCGACTGGCTGCTCGCCGAACAGGAGGCCGACGGCTCGTGGTTCGGCCGCTGGGGCGTCAACTACATCTACGGCACCGGTTCGGTCGTCCCCGCGCTCACCGCGGCCGGACTGCCCACCTCGCACCCGGCGATCCGGCGGGCCGTGGCCTGGCTGGAGAGCGTGCAGAACGACGACGGCGGCTGGGGCGAGGATCTGCGCTCCTACCGGGACGCCAGGCAATGGAGCGGCCGGGGCGCCTCGACCGCCTCGCAGACCGCCTGGGCGCTGATGGCGCTGCTCGCCGCCGGGGAGAAGGGCTCCGCGGCCGTCGAGCGCGGCGTGCGCTGGCTGGCCGACACCCAGCGGGAGGACGGCGGCTGGGACGAGCCGTACTTCACCGGCACCGGCTTCCCCTGGGACTTCTCCATCAACTACCACCTGTACCGGCAGGTGTTCCCGCTCACCGCGCTCGGCCGGTACCTGCACGGGGACCCCTTCGAGCGCAACCTGCTCGCCCGGGCCCAGAAGGTCACCGCGCGGGCCGAGGGGAACTGATGTGAGCCACCAGCCCGCTCCGGCTCCGCTGCTGATCGCCTGCGCGCTCGGCATCGAGCACCTCGCCCTGCGCACCGGCGACCGCCGGGCGCGCGGGGCGGGCGCGCCGCTGCGCAAAGGCGCCGCGCGGCGGGCCGGCGGGCCGGTGACCTTCGTCCGCACGGGCATGGGGCCCCGTGCGGCGGAACGCTCCGTCACCCGGCTCCTGTCCGGCCCGGCACCCGCCGGCACGGCCGTGCTGGCCACCGGCTTCTGTGCCGGACTGGCCCCCGGGATGCACCCCGGCGACCTGGTGGTCGCCGAGGAGACCCGCGATCCGCGCGGTACCGTGCCGTGCGCGGGCACCGGACTCCTGGTCGAGGAACTCGCGCGCCTGGTGCCCGGACGCACCGTGCACACCGGCCCGCTCACCGGCTCCGACCACGTCGTACGGGGCCCCGAGCGGTCCGATCTGCTCACCACCGGCGCGATCGCCGTGGACATGGAGTCGGCGGCCACGCTGCTGGCCGCCGTCCGCACCGGCGAGCGGCCGGTCGCCGCCGTACGGGTCGTCGTGGACGCACCCGAACACGAACTCGTCCGGATCGGCACCCTGCGCGGGGGAATATCGGCCTTCCGCGTTCTCCGTTCCATCCTTCCCGCATTTTTCGAATGGCACCGTTCTTTGCCGCTCCCTCGGAGGTGAGCCAGATGGCCATGCCGTTGCGCCAGTCCATCAAGGTCGCTACATACCTGGCTGAACAGAAGCTCCGCAAGCGGGACAAGTTCCCGCTGATTGTCGAGCTGGAACCGCTTTTCGCCTGCAATCTGAAGTGTGAGGGCTGCGGCAAGATCCAGCACCCCGCCGGTGTGCTCAAGCAGCGCATGCCGGTCGCCCAGGCCGTGGGCGCCGTGCTGGAGTCCGGGGCGCCGATGGTCTCCATCGCCGGCGGCGAGCCCTTGATGCACCCTCAGATCGACGAGATCGTGCGGCAGTTGGTGGCGAAGCGGAAGTACGTCTTCCTGTGCACCAACGCGATGCTGCTGCGCAAGAAGATGGACAAGTTCACGCCCTCGCCCTATTTCGCCTTCGCGGTGCACATCGACGGGCTGCGTGAGCGGCACGACGAATCCGTCGCCAAGGAAGGCGTGTTCGACGAGGCCGTGGCGGCCATCAAGGAGGCCAAGCGGCGCGGCTTCCGGGTGACCACCAACTCCACCTTCTTCAACACCGACACCCCGCAGACCATCATCGAGGTGCTCAACTTCCTCAACGACGACCTCCAGGTCGACGAGATGATGATCTCGCCCGCCTACGCCTACGAGAAGGCTCCGGACCAGGAGCACTTCCTCGGCGTGGAGCAGACCCGGGAGCTGTTCAAGAAGGCCTTCGCGGGTGGCAACCGCCGCAAGTGGCGGCTCAACCACTCCCCGCTCTTCCTGGACTTCCTGGAGGGCAAGGTCGACTTCCCGTGCACCGCGTGGGCGATCCCGAACTACTCGCTCTTCGGCTGGCAGCGCCCCTGCTACCTGATGAGCGACGGGTACGTGCCGACGTACCGCGAGCTGGTGGAGAAGACCGACTGGGACAAGTACGGCCGCGGCAAGGACCCGCGGTGCGCCAACTGCATGGCGCACTGCGGCTACGAGCCGACCGCCGTCCTCGCCACCATGGGTTCCCTGAAGGAGTCCCTGCGGGCCATGCGCGAGACCGTCGCCGGGAACCGGGAATGACCCTGACGACCGCCGTTCCGCTGGGCGTCCCCGAGGTGCCGGCCCGTCCGGTCGCGCCTCGGCGGGCGTCGCGGCGGATCCGGGTCGGGCCGGTGCCGGTCGGCGGCGGCGCGCCGGTGTCCGTGCAGTCGATGACGACGACCCGCACGTCCGACATCGGCGCCACCTTGCAGCAGATCGCCGAGCTGACCGCCTCCGGCTGCCAGATCGTCCGCGTCGCCTGCCCCACGCAGGACGACGCGGACGCGCTGGCGGCCATCGCGCGGAAGTCGCAGATCCCGGTGATCGCGGACATCCACTTCCAGCCGAAGTACGTGTTCGCCGCCATCGAGGCCGGCTGCGCCGCGGTCCGCGTCAACCCCGGCAACATCAAGCAGTTCGACGACAAGGTCAGGGAGATCGCGCGCGCCGCCAAGGACCACGGCACCCCGATCCGGATCGGCGTCAACGCCGGCTCCCTGGACCGGCGCCTGCTCCGGAAGTACGGCAAGGCGACCCCCGAGGCGCTGGTCGAGTCGGCCCTGTGGGAGGCGTCCCTCTTCGAGGAGCACGACTTCCGGGACATCAAGATCTCCGTCAAGCACAACGACCCGGTCGTGATGATCGAGGCCTACCGCCAGCTCGCCGAGCAGTGCGACTACCCGCTGCACCTCGGCGTCACCGAGGCAGGCCCCGCCTTCCAGGGCACGGTCAAGTCGGCCGTCGCCTTCGGCGCGCTGCTGTCGCAGGGCATCGGCGACACCATCCGGGTGTCGCTGAGCGCGCCGCCGGTCGAGGAGATCAAGGTCGGCATCCAGATCCTGGAGTCCCTGGGGCTGCGCCGGCGCCGCCTGGAGATCGTCTCCTGCCCGTCCTGCGGCCGCGCCCAGGTCGACGTCTACAAGCTCGCCGAGGAGGTGACGGCCGGCCTGGACGGCATGGAGGTGCCGCTCCGGGTCGCGGTGATGGGGTGTGTGGTCAACGGTCCCGGCGAGGCCCGCGAGGCCGACCTCGGCGTGGCCTCCGGCAACGGCAAGGGCCAGATCTTCGTCAAGGGCGAGGTCGTCAAGACCGTCCCCGAGTCGAGGATCGTGGAGACCCTGATCGAGGAGGCCATGAAGCTCGCCGAGAGCAAGAGCCTTTCGGACCAGGTGAGTTGAGGCAAGGCACGCAACGAGAGGGGGCCCGAGAGTGACCATTCTGGAGAGCATCCGGCAACCACGCGACCTGCAGGCGCTGTCCGAGGCGGAACTCGGGGAACTGTCCGGAGAAATACGTGAGTTCCTGGTGCACGCCGTGTCGAGGACCGGCGGTCACCTCGGGCCCAACCTGGGCGTGGTGGAACTCACCATCGCGCTCCACCGGGTCTTCGAGTCGCCGGCCGACCGCATCCTGTGGGACACCGGCCACCAGGCGTACGTCCACAAGCTGCTGACCGGGCGTCAGGACTTCTCGAAGCTGCGCGGCAAGGGCGGACTGTCCGGCTACCCCTCGCGCGAGGAGTCCGAGCACGACGTCATCGAGAACAGCCACGCGTCCACGGCGATCGGCTGGGCCGACGGCCTCGCCAAGGCCAACCAGGTGCGGGGGGAGAAGGGCCATGTGGTCGCCGTCATCGGCGACGGCGCGCTGACCGGAGGCATGGCGTGGGAGGCGCTGAACAACATCGCCGCGGCCCGGGACCGGCCGCTCGTCATCGTCGTCAACGACAACGAACGCTCCTACGCCCCGACCATCGGCGGCCTGGCCAACCACCTGGCCACGCTGCGCACCACCGACGGCTACGAGAAGGTCCTCGCCTGGGGCAAGGAAGTGCTCCAGCGCACCCCGGTCGTCGGCAGCACGCTCTACGAGTCCCTGCACGGCGCGAAGAAGGGCTTCAAGGACGCCTTCGCCCCGCAGGGCATGTTCGAGGACCTGGGCCTCAAGTACCTCGGCCCCATCGACGGTCACGACCTCGGGGCCGTCGAGTCGGCGCTGCGCCGCGCCAAGCGCTTCCACGGCCCCGTCCTGGTCCACTGCCTCACCGAGAAGGGCCGCGGCTACGAACCCGCCCTCGCGCACGAGGAGGACCACTTCCACTCCGTGGGCGTGATGGACCCGCTCACCTGCGAGCCGCTCGCTCCCGCCAAGGGCCCCTCGTGGACCTCGGTGTTCGGCGAGGAGATCGTCAGGATCGGGGAGGAGCGCGAGGACGTCGTGGCGATCACGGCGGCCATGCTGCACCCGGTCGGCCTCGCCGGGTTCGCCGAACGCTTCCCGGACCGCGTCTGGGACGTCGGCATCGCCGAGCAGCACGCGGCCGTCTCCGCGGCCGGCCTCGCCACCGGCGGACTGCACCCGGTCGTCGCCGTCTACGCGACCTTCCTCAACCGCGCCTTCGACCAGCTGTTGATGGACGTCGCCCTGCACCGCTGCGGGGTCACCTTCGTGCTGGACCGGGCCGGTGTCACCGGCACCGACGGCGCCTCCCACAACGGCATGTGGGACATGTCGATCCTCCAGGTCGTCCCCGGTCTGCGGATCGCCGCCCCGCGCGACACCGACGAGCTGCGCGCCCAGCTGCGCGAGGCCGTCGCCGTGGACGACGCGCCCACGCTGGTCCGCTTCCCGAAGGAGACCGCCGGCCCGCGCGTCCCCGCCGTCGACCGGGTCGGCGGCATGGACGTCCTGCACCGGGCCGAGCGCCCCGAGGTGCTGCTGGTGGCCGTCGGCGTGATGGCCACGGTGTGCCTGCGGACCGCCGAGCTGCTCGAAGCCCGCGGCATCGGCTGCACCGTGGTCGACCCGCGCTGGGTCAAACCCGTCGACCCCGCCCTGCCCGGGCTGGCCGCCGGGCACCGGCTGGTGGCCGTGGTCGAGGACAACAGCCGGGCGGCGGGCGTCGGTTCGGCCGTGGCGCTGGCCCTCGGCGACGCCGACGTGGACGTACCGGTACGGCGGTTCGGCATCCCGGAGCAGTTCCTCGCGCACGCCAAGCGCAGCGAGGTGCTGGCCGACATCGGCCTCACGCCCGTCGAGATCGCCGGGCGGATCAGCGCGAGTCTGGCCGCCAAGGACGTCGGCGGCACAGTCAAGGAGAGTGAATGACCACCGAGTTCGACCTCGGCGCCCTGCTCGCCGAGCGCGGAGCCGAACGCTACGAGCTGCACACCAAGCACCTCAACCCGCAGCTCCCGCGGATGCTGCACACCATCGGCTTCGACAAGGTCTACGAGCGCGCCGAGGGGGCGCACTTCTTCGACGCGGACGGCAACGACTACCTGGACATGCTCGCCGGGTTCGGCGTGATGGGTCTCGGCCGTCACCACCCGGTCGTCCGCAAGGCGCTGCACGACGTCCTGGACCTGGACCTCGCCGACCTCACCCGCTTCGACTGCCAGCCGCTGCCCGGCCTGCTCGCCGAGCGGCTCCTCGCCCACAGCCCGCACCTGGACCGGGTGTTCTTCGGCAACAGCGGCACCGAAGCGGTCGAGACGGCCCTGAAGTTCGCCCGGTACGCCACCGGCAAGCCCCGCGTCCTGTACTGCGACCACGCCTTCCACGGACTGACCACCGGCTCGCTGTCGGTCAACGGCGAAGACGGCTTCCGCGACGGGTTCGCCCCGCTGCTGCCCGACACCGCCGTCCCCCTCGGCGATCTGGAGGCCCTCGCCCGGGAGCTGCGCAAGGGCGACGTGGCCGCGCTGATCGTGGAACCGATCCAGGGCAAGGGCGTCCACGAGGCACCCCCCGGCTATCTGCGGGCCGCACAGGAACTGCTGCACAAGCACAAGGCGCTGCTCATCGCCGACGAGGTGCAGACCGGCCTCGGCCGCACCGGTGACTTCTACGCCTACCAGCACGAGGACGGCGTCGAACCGGACCTGGTGTGCGTCGCCAAGGCCCTCTCCGGCGGCTATGTGCCGGTCGGTGCCACCCTCGGCAAGGAGTGGATCTTCAAGAAGGTCTACTCGTCGATGGACCGCGTACTGGTGCACTCGGCGAGCTTCGGCTCCAACGCCCAGGCCATGGCGTGCGGCCTCGCCGTGCTCTCGGTCATGGAGAACGAGCAGATCGTCGCCGGCGTGCGCCGCACCGGCGAGCTGCTGAAGTCCCGGCTCACCGCGCTGGTCGACACCTACGAGCTGCTCGCCGACGTGCGCGGCCGGGGCCTGATGATCGGCATCGAGTTCGGCAGGCCCTCCTCGCTGAAGCTGCGCGGCCGCTGGACCATGCTCCAGGCGGCCCGCAAGGGCCTGTTCGCCCAGATGGTCGTCGTACCGCTGCTCCAGAAGCACCGGATCCTCACCCAGGTCTCCGGCGACCACCTGGAGGTGATCAAGCTCATCCCGCCGCTGGTCGTCGACGAGGCCGACGTGGACCGGTTCGTGGCGGCCTTCACCGCGGTGATGGACGACGCGCACAGCGGCGGCGGCCTGATGTGGGACTTCGGCAAGACCCTGATCAAGCAGGCCGTGGCGAACCGCTGACAGCGGCCCGGACGGCGGGGCGCCCGCGGCGGTGAACGCCGGGGCGCCCCGGCATTGCCTCAGAGGCAAGAAAATTGCCCCACGGGCAAGTATGGGGCTCAATGGAGGCATGAACGCCTCGGACGCCGCGCCGCCGGCGGCAGCGGACGGTGGCCTGCCCGCCGTCGCGCCGCAGCTGCGCGCCCTGCGCCGGCGGGCCGGCCTCACGCTGGAGGCCGCGGCCCGCTCCGCCGGTCTCTCCCCGGCCCACCTCTCCCGCCTGGAGACCGGGCACCGGCAGCCGTCGCTGCCGATGCTGCTGGCGCTCGCCCGTATCTACGGTACGACCGTCTCCGAACTGCTCGGCGAGACGGTCGCCGACCGGGACGCGATCGTGCGCGCCGCCGACATGGAACCGACCCGGGCCGGCGGCTGGACCTACGTCCAGGCCGGGGCGCCGGGCCGCGGCATGCAGGCCCTGCGGGTGCGGGCGCCCTACGGCTCCCAGGGCGACATCGTGCGCGTCCACCCGGGCGAGGAGTGGCTCTACGTCCTCAAGGGGCGGCTGCGGCTGCGGCTCGGGGACACCGCGCACCTGCTCGGCCCCGGGGACAGCGCGCACTTCGACTCGCTCACCCCGCACCGCCTCGCCGCCGAGGACCACGACGGCGTGGAGCTGCTGTTCGTCCACACCCTGCTGCAAAGCCCCACGGCCACCCTGTGCCTGGGCTCACCGACCGGAGAGCTGCCATGACGAACCTCGAGGAGAAGTTCCCCCGTTCCCTGTGGATCCGGCTGATCGTCTACATCGCCCTCGGGCACGTCCTCGCCGCCTTCCTCTACCTGCTGTTCGCGGTGGGCGCCAAGAGCTGACCGCCCCGCGGCCGGCCCCGCAGGCGTCAGTCCAGCAGGCGTTCGCGCAGCCGCTCACGCGCCTCGGCCGGGAACTCCAGACCCTGCGCCAGATACGTCCCGACGTCGCCCCAGGTCTCCTCGATGCTCGCGAACGCCGCCTGGAGATACTCGGCACGGGCGTCGAAGAGCGGGTCGAGCAGCTCCATCACCTCCGGCGTGTACGCCGTCTCCGCGCTGCCGCTGCGCCGGACCTTGTAGCGGCGGTGCTTGGCGTTGGACTCCAGATAGTCGGCGACGATCGCCTCGCGCTCCACGCCCAGCGCGAGCAGCGTGACGGCGATGGACACGCCCGCGCGGTCCTTGCCGGCCGCGCAGTGCATCAGCGCCGGGACGCTGTCGTCGGCGAGCGCGTGCAGCACCCGGGAGTGCTCGGCGGTGCGCTCCTTGACGATCCTCCGGTAGGACTCGGTCATCCGGGCCGCGCCCTTGCCGTCGGAGAGGATCGCGCGCAGCTGGTCGAGGTCGCCGTCGCGGACCATCTTCCAGAACTCGGTGCCGTCCGCCGGGTCGCTCAGCGGCAGGTTCACGTTGCGCACGCCGGGCAGCTCGACGTCCGGACCCTCCAGCTTCTGGTCGGCCGCGTTGCGGAAGTCGAAGATCGTGTGCAGCCCCAGGGAGGCGAGGAAGGCCGCGTCCTCCTCCGTCGCGTGCGCGAGGTGCCCGCTGCGGAACAGCACTCCGTGACGCACCCGCCGTCCGTCCACGGTCGGCAGCCCGCCCACGTCACGGAAATTGCGCACTCCTGCCAGCTCCGGCTCGGTCGACGGGACCTGCTGCGTCACGGGGGCTCCTCCCGGTCGTTCCCCGCCGTCGCGGCTCTCCGGCGGGCACTGAAGTCGACCATACGACATCGATTTCCCCGGGCAATGAGTTATCCACAGGCATTGTCGGGCGGGCCCGCGGCCCTTGATGATGTCGGGACTCGAGCGGATCCGTTGGCCCTGTGAGGTTGCGATGGTGGGCGTCGCCGAAGAGCCGGCCGCGAGGGCCGGCGGCCGTCCCGGCTGCACGGCCGGTGGGCCGCCGAGTCCCGGCCCACCACCGCCCCCCTCATCCACGGCGAGAAGGTCATCGGCAGCCGCCGCGGCCACACCGGTCACCAGCACCTGTCCTGGGCCCCCGGTCACCAGCACCTGCCCTGGGTCCCATCGCGGTCGCCCAACTCCCGGACGCGCGCGTCCGGATCACCGGCGGCGCCGGACACGACGACTCGGGCTCCTCGCGCCCGGACGCGGCCGTGTTCCGGCTGCGCCGCACATGACTCCCGTGCCCGCGGCCGTCGCCACCGCCCGGTTCGACCCGCCTTTATTCCTGGATTGCAAAGTCTTTAAGAGTGGCTCATCTCACCGTTCGTCAACCCCCGCCTACGGTCGCGTAGGTCACATCCGAAGGTGAATCATGGTCCGACGTGGCAGACGATTCGAAGAGTGACAGCAGATCAGTGATCGGGTCGTACGTGGCGGTGGGGGACAGCTTCACCGAGGGCGTCGGCGATCCCGGGCCGGACGGGGCGTTCGTGGGCTGGGCCGACCGGCTCGCGGTGCTGCTCGCAGACCGGCGTCCCGAGGGCGACTTCCAGTACACCAACCTCGCCGTGCGCGGGAAGCTGCTGGACCAGATCGTGGCCGACCAGGTCCCGCGCGCCGTCGACCTGGCACCCGACCTGGTCTCCTTCTGCGCGGGCGGCAACGACATCATCCGCCCGGGCACCGACCCCGACGAGGTGGCCGAGCGCTTCGAACGCGCCGTGGCCCGGCTCGCGGGGGCCGCCGGGACGGTGCTGGTGACGACCGGCTTCGACACCCGTGGCGTGCCCCTGCTCAAGCACCTGCGCGGCAAGATCGCCACCTACAACGGGCACGTCCGTGCCATCGCCGACCGCTACGGCTGCCCCGTGCTCGACCTGTGGTCCCTGAGGTCCGTACAGGACCGCAGGGCCTGGGACAGCGACCGCCTGCACCTCTCGCCCGAGGGGCACACGCGCGTGGCGCTGCGCGCCGGGCAGGCCCTCGGTCTCCAGGTGCCGGCCGACCCCGAGCAGCCGTGGCCGCCGCTGCCGCCCCGGGGCACCCTGGAGGTCCGCCGCGACGACGTCCAGTGGGCGCGCGAATACCTCGTGCCGTGGATCGGGCGCCGGCTGCGCGGCGAGTCCTCCGGCGACCACGTGACCGCCAAGGGCACGCTCTCGCCGGACGACATCAAGCTGCGCATCGCCGCCGTGGCCTGACGCCGCGGGCCGCGCCCCGGGCCGCCCGCGCGAGCGGCCCGGGACGCGGCCCCCGCGCAGCCCGTCGCCGGGCCGCCGCCCGGGCCCGGTGCACGGGACGAGGGCGCCGCCCGGCCGTTCCCGCGCGGAACGTCCCACGCACCTCCGCGTCCGGCGGCACGGTCGACGGCAGCGCGCACTCACCAGGTGCTCCGCCCCCGCTCCGCCGGCGGCGCCTCTCCTCGTCCCGGCGGTCAGCCGGGTGGCCTATCTCCCGAACGGCGGGAGTAGGGCGGGCCTCGAGGCCCGCGAGGCCCGAGGGGGTACCCCGCCGCGCCCGGACCGCCGGAGGGGCCGACCATAATGGGGGGCCTCACCCCACTCCACCGGGAGGTACCGTGACCGGTTTGCGTTCTCCGGGCTCCGGGCCGCGCGCCCTGCGGCCCGCCGCCTTCGGCGCGGACCCGGGCGGCGCCCGCCTGGCGCGCATCCGCCGCTCGCCGCACTTCAGGGACGGTGTCTTCCAGAACCCCGGCGGCCCCGCCCGCACCCGGCCGAGCGGCTCGGCGCTGGACCTCGCGAAGGTGTTCCTGGACAAGGAGACCCGGCCGCTGCGCTCGCCCGGCGGCACCGTGCCGGTGCACCCCACCACCTTCGCCGACCTGGCCGAGCCGCCCGTCACCGGACTGCGGCTGACCTGGATGGGCCACTCCAGCGTGCTCGCCGAGATCGACGGCCACCGCGTGCTGTTCGACCCCGTCTGGGGCGAGCGCTGCTCCCCGTTCCCCTTCGCCGGCCCCAGGCGGCTGCATCCCGTGCCGCTGCCGCTGGCCGCGCTCGGCCCGGTCGACGTCGTCGTCATCTCGCACGACCACTACGACCACCTGGACCTGCCCACCATCAAGGCGCTGGCCGGCACGGACACCCTGTTCGCCGTGCCGCTCGGGGTCGGCGCCCACCTGGAGCACTGGGGCGTCTCCCCGGACCGGCTGCGCGAGCTGGACTGGCACGAGTCCACCCGGATCGGCGGCCTCACCCTCACCGCCACCCCGGCCCGCCACTTCTGCGGCCGGGGCCTGCGCAACACCCAGCACACCCTCTGGGCGTCCTGGACCGTGGCCGGTGAGGAGCACCGGATATACCACAGCGGCGACACCGGCTACTTCGACGGCTTCCGGGACATCGGCGCCGCGCACGGACCGTTCGACGCCACGATGATCCAGATCGGGGCCTACAGCGAGTTCTGGCCCGACATCCACATGACCCCCGAGGAGGGCCTGCGGGCCCACCTCGACCTCCAGGGCGGAGCGCCGCACGGCGTGCTGCTGCCCATCCACTGGGGCACCTTCAACCTCGCCCCGCACCCGTGGGCGGAACCGGGGGAGTGGACCAAGGAGGTCGCCGAGGACGCCGGCCAGGCGGTCGCCCTGCCGCGTCCGGGCGAGCCCTTCGAGCCCGCCGGGAAGCTGCCGGCGGAGGCATGGTGGCGCCACGTCTCGGGTGACCTGCGGCGCACCTGGCGCTCGGCCGGCGCACTCGTGGCGGAGCCGCCGGTACGGGGCTGAGCGGGGCCGGGACCCCGCCGCCGACCCCAGGCCAAGGCGATCACTCCCGGTGACATCGGGAGAGGTCGCCCCCTCGGGGAAGCCGCCTCGGCGGAACGGCCCAGGGGAACTTTCATTCGTACGTGCACACCTCGCGGGGGGGGGGGGGGGGGGGGGGGGGGGGGGGGGGGGGGGGGGGGGGGGGGGGGGGGGGGGGGGGGGGGGGGGGGGGGGGGGGGGGGTGGGGGGGGGGGGGGGGGGGGGGGGGGGGGGGGGAGGGGGGGGGGGGGGGGGGGGGGTTAGCTTGTCGGAAGTTGTT
>NZ_JBVJOT010000055.1:14690-56783 GCF_055583025.1 Streptomyces sp. NPDC104831 | reverse complement strand
GGGGAGGGGACGGGAGTGAAGACGGGTCCTCTCCCGCTCCCTTGCACCGGCGCCCCCCCCCCCCCCCGGTTCCCCCCTCCCTCCCCGCCCCCCCCCCCCCGCCCCGAGGAGGGGTTCTGGTCATGGCGACCTCATGTCGGGTTCCGGGCGCTGCCGGTCAGCGGAACAGGGAGTCGACGTAGTCGGCGCCGATGCCGACCTCGTCGTAGTGGCGGCGGCACATCTCGATGTAGTCGTGCACGTCGAAGAAGCCGGTGGGCTCGCCGTTCTCGTCCAGCCAGATGAGCGGGCCCTTGACGATGAAGAGCGCCTTCATCGGCTGCTCGCTCTCGTACGCGACCAGGGTGTGGCCCTCGCCCGGGGCCTCGTACACGAAGTCGCCGGCGCTTGCCGTCCAGGGGCGCTCCAGGTAGCCCCACTTGCCGGAGATGGTGTACGCGAACACCTCGTGCGGGTGGTAGTGGCGGTTGACCAGACCCGCCTCTTTGGCCCGCAGGATGTCGGACCAGGTGTTGTCCTTGACGTTGATCCACAGCGGGCGGGAGCTGACGGTCTCGGTGAAGGGCGCGTAGTAGCGGTCGTCGTCGGTGGCGACGTCGGAGAGGTACACCTCCGGCAGCGCGTCCGGCTTGAACGAGTTCTCGATCGGCTTGAGGTTCTTCCAGAACTCGTTCTTCGGCTGCTCAGGCATGGACGGACTCCCTCGGCTCGTTCATCGGGTGGTTGGCTGGAAGTCAATCCCGCGACGCATGTCCTGTCTGTCCCGTACGGGACACCTTCCTTTGCCTGTTCCGGACGTCCGCACCGTCCGGCACCGCCGGCCGCCCGCCGTGGAAGGCACGTGCGCCACGGGGAGCCCTGATGCGTCCAGCGCGCGCATCGCGGCGGTCCGCCGCTCCACCGCGTCCGCGAGGGCGGGGGCCGCCCGGCGCGGCGGCGCCACCTCCTGGTGCGCGGCGACCGCGCGGCGGCAGCCGTCCGGGGCGGTCCGTCTCCTGGGGCGCACCGGACCGGCAGGCACGGCCGCGGCTTCCGGGGGCGTCCCTGCCGGCTCGCGCGGGGGCACCGTGCCAGGCGGGAGGTTCTCCAGGGCGCACACCACCGCGCGGCGGGCCGGCCCGTTCGCGGCCCGCGATGACGCGAGTCTGCTCCGGGCGCGTCCTCGTCGCCCGGACCGCCGACTCCGGGCAGGCGGTGAGCGGCGCGGCGGGGCCCGCACGGCGGGCGCGGTGAGGCCCGAGCGGTGGGCGCGGTGAGGCCCGAGCGATAAGCGCGGCGGGGCCGGCGCGGTGGGGCCGGCCTTTCCGGTACCGGGCGGGAGGGCGTGCGGGGTGCGCCCTTCGCGTCGGGTGCCTTCCTGCCGGCCGCCTGGATCGGCTTCGACGCGGTCCAGCGCGGTCGCGTGCCTTACGCCGGAGTACCGGGAGCGTGGCTCATGCCCGGCGGACCGCGTAGCCCAGATACGTCACCGCTGGGCTGCCCTCCTGGTCGAGCACCATGTCGACCAGTTCCGGCAGTCGCTCGTCGGTGAGCGTGCCACGCCTGCGCCCGCGCGTCGCGCGCACCAGACTGCGTACGTCGCGCGGCTTGAACGCCGAGACGTCCTTCGCCGACAGCCCGGCCCGGTCGAGGGCCTCGGCGAGTTCGGCCGGACGGCGCAGCCGGTGGGCGGCGTAGCGGCCGCGGGGCATGATCCGGGTGCCCGGGAAGGCCTGGAAGGCACCGAGGTAGATCAATCGGGACACAAGGGTGCGGTTCACTGTGTCGTAGACGAAGGCCCCGGCAGGGCGCAGCACACGCGCCGCCTGCGCGAGGACCGCCTTCGGCCGTTCGGTGATCTCTAGGGTGTCGGCGCAGTACACGAGGTCGAACGTGCCGTCCGGCAGGTCGAGTTCCTCCGCGGGTGACGTCAGGTACGTGATGCCGAGCCCGTCGTCCGCGTCCCGGGCGAGGGCCGTCGCGGCGGGAGAGGGGTCGGCGGCGACGACCTCGAAACCCAGCCGGGCGATGCCCCTGGCGGGGAGGCCGCGTCCGCTGCCGATGACGAGCGCCCGGCAGCCGGCCGCCGTGAGGCTCAGTTCCGAGAGCACGAGCCGCAGATACTCCATCCGTACGGACTGGAAGGTCAGGGCCCGGATGTGGCGGCCGTCGACGGCCGCCCGGTCGGCCGAGTCGACTGCGATGCGCGGGGTGGTGGACACGGCAGACTCCCTCGACGCTCAGCGTAAGTTCCCTGAGGGAACCTAGCATTGACGAGTCCCCTGAAGAAACCCGCCGTCGATACGATCGACGCGTGACCCGCACCTCCCTCTCCGATGTCGCGTGCTCGATCGCCCGTGCGACCGATCTGTTCGCCGACGCCTGGACCGCCCTGATCATGCGCGACGTCCTCCTCGGCATCCGCCGCTTCGACGAACTGGCGGAGGACCTCGGCCTGTCCCGCAAAGTCCTCGCCGCCCGGCTGGCCCGCCTGGTCGAGGAGGGCGTACTGACGCGCGAGCGCTACCAGGACAGCCCGCCGCGCGAGGAGTACGTGGCCACGGAAAAGGGCCGGGAGCTGTATCCCGTCCTGCTGGCACTGATGGCCTGGGGTGACAAATGGTACGCGGGGCCGGCGGGACCGCCCGCCCGGATCCACCACGACGCCTGCGGCCACGTCACCACACCGGTCGTGGCCTGCGACACCTGCCGGGAGCCGCTCACCGTGGCCGACACGACGCAACTGCCCGGCCCCGGCGGACGGACAGGACCGGGCACACGGCTGTTGGGACCGTTGCTCGCCACCCGGCACGAGGGGACCCCGGCCACGGCCCCGAAAACCGCCCGATCAGCTCCTGCATGATCCCGCTGCTTGCCATCGGCCCAGGTCTTGCGCACTCGACGTCCCGCCCCGGCTCGCCCTGCTCGTGACAGGCACGGTGGGGGCCTTGGGAAGCAGAACGGGCACAGGCCCCGGTGATCATGGAGCTGCGCGCTCTGTGATCACCAAGGAGCCCTGTGTCCGCGTTTCCGTCATGGCTGCCCGAACCGCTCTGGGACCAATTCGTGGGCTGGGCCCTCCCCAGGCGAGCGCGGCCAAAGCTCGGGTATGACGGACGGAGACGGCAGCCCGCTGGATCGTGCCCCGGCTGGCGCCCACCGCAGCGACTCTCCGTTGCTCGCCCCCGCCCTGGGCGGCCTGGTGGTGTTGCAGACGCCCATCCCGGGCCAGCCGGCGTTGGCACGTGGAACGCACGCGTGCCGGGCAGAGACCGACCGTTGGAACGCCTGCGTGCCGCGCTCGATCATCCGGGAGTCCACGCGCCTCCCTCGACAGGCGACGGGCGAGCCGCGGAAGGGCCGACAGTGGGACTCCCCTATTGTCGCTTTCGATAGGGTCCGGACGTCCGTGCTCTCCCTGATGGGCCCCGACATCACGGCAGTGCGTGCGGGTTGGCCGCACAACAGGCCGATCGCGGCGCGACGCACAGAGGCGTCCACCGGCCGTGTCCCCGGCTTTCATGTTGTCCGTCGAACACCAGCTGTCCGTTGGCCCGAGGGTTGTCCCGGGTCGGCCAGATAACGCTGCAACGTGAGGTGGCGGAACTGGTAGACGGTGCCGAGGCGGCGCAGGACTCCTCGGTGTACGTGGGCGTCGTTGAGAAAGTGCATGAGGCGCCAGGGGAGTCGTCGTCGGGTGGCCAGCAGGAGGCGTGCCGCGGTGTAGCGCCACCACAGTGCTCCGCCGGTGGCCAGCAGGGTGCCGAAGGCCGGACCGCAGAGGGCTCCGAGCCACGGGCGGGTGCCGTATGCGAATACCGGGCCGGCGGTGAGGGCGCCGGTGATCCACAAGCCGATGAACGCGCGGCGGTCGGCGACCAAGAGGTCGCGCGGGCTGTGCACGGTGGACGTGGTGGGCACGCCGGCGCTCAACCCGCCCGCGAGGCCGCCGACCAGGGCAGCCGCCAGACCGGTCGTGACCGCGTTCCGCAGGCCGAACGGCAGGCCGAGGGCCAGGCCGGCAATGAGCCCGCAGCCGGCTCCCACCGCGACGAAGAGGTTGGGCAGCCAGCCGATCCGGATGGTGGGTCCCGAGTACTCGTCCAGGGGGCTGAACAGGGTTCCCACGACGGTACTGGCGCACAGCAGGGCCACCACCAGGGCGCCGCCGCCCAGCGCCGGCCACCCCAGGAGAAGACCGGCGAGCAGGCTTATGAGCAGGCCGGCTACACCCGGGACGAGGATCAGTTGGCGATAGCGGAAGGACGCCGAAATCTGCCACCAGGCAATGTGGGGCCGACCTGCCAGCCTGCTCTGCAGGTGCTGGGCCAGGAAGGTGAGGTAGCGCTCCGCCTGCCGCAGACTCCAGGGACATGGATGGGAGGGGTGGGGGCGGTAGGCAGCAGGCACGAACGCACGGAACAGGTGGTCCTCGACGGTGTTCCGTGACGACCGGTCGATGTCAAGGAGGTCGTCGGGGTGCGGGACCGCGTCAGTCGATCCCCCCGGACGCGGATTGTAGACGGTGCGGGCCAGGAAAAGCCCGAGCGGAGTGCTCAGAGCCTGCGCCAACGGCGAGTGGGGGTCATCTCGCAGGACGTTCGCGACCCTGGACCAGCGTCCGGTGTTCGCACCGAGTCCGTCGTCGGCATCCCTGGCCAGATACTTGAGGGCCTCACCAACGCCTAAGGGTTGGAGAACAATCCCGGCGACGCCGTTCAGCCGCACGACGGGAGCGTCCCATGCCGGTACGCGGGTCTGCCCGTATTCGGTAGTGCGGCTGGACAGAACCAGCGGCTCATGGGACGAAAACGCCTCGTTGACCGCCTGCAGAACGTGGGCGCGGAGAGCACGGGGCACTTCGTCGAGACCGTCGAAGAGCGGGATCACCCGTCCGCTCTCCACCAAGGCGCGGGCCAGGGAGCCGTCCTGCGGCCCGGGAGCCGCGCCGATTCCTTCGGCGGGGGCGCGGAGCGCCGGGTGCTCCTGGACCAGTTGGTGGGTCATCCAGGTACGCAGGTCCTGACGTGTCGGATCGAAGGACGCCAGGGCGAACAGGAACGGTGTCGGCCCGCCGGGCTCGCGGTGGCCAGGGCGCAGCAGCGCAAGCAGCAGCCGAATCAGGAGCATCGTCTTGCCGGATCCCGGCTCCCCCAGCACGACCAGTCGGCGTGTGGGGATCCGCTGGAGGAAGACAGCCTCGATGTCCTGTCCCGAGCCGCTGAGTTCCTCGACACCATCGGCCCAGCGGCCTCGATCGTTCGACGGTCCACCCGGGGCCTGCTCGGCGAAGGTGCGCAACAGGCGCCAGTTCTCCGTCACGTCAGGGCCGGCCGCAAGCCAGGCGACCGGCAACGGGTACGGGTCGTTCAGTCTGCGGACCCGGCTCTCTGCCTCCCATTGGCGTCGCGTCGCCTCCGCCAGGAGGTCAGCGGCTTCCGCCAGTGGCATACCATCGGATGCCGGCGTTCCCCGCCGCAGCCCGAAGGCGGTGACCACCAGCGGCGGCAGGCCAAGGAGCGCGGCCACCACACCGATCACCTTGCCTATGTCGTCGACCCGGTCGACACCCCATGCCCACAGGACTCCGGTCACGGTCAGCAGCACCGTCAGCGCGTACAACCGCACCGGCCACCGTGTTCCTCCACCCATGCCGCAGGCCCTTCACTCCGCCTTCGTCCGGCCGCACTCGATCGTGCCCGAGGAGGACGGCCCGTGGCGTGAGAACAGCGGAAGACGCCGCAGCAGCCGCGTCGTCGCATTCGGTACTGCCCGACGCACACCCCGTGATTGCCCGCCGAGGTGATGGGTGTCGCCGCCGTGGCACGAACCGGCTCGCCCAGACCGCCGCCACGGCCCCAGCAGACGTCTTCGACGCGCGGCCGGCGGGCTTGACTGTTCGCACGCATCTCGGAGTACCTCCGTCGCGCCTGACCAGCGCAACCCGTTCGGCCAAATCCAGTTGTTGCCGCAGGGTTTGGTTAACCGTCGGTATCGAGTGAGCGGGCCCGTGCGAGCGGTGTCACCCGCGCTCCTGGCCCCTCGGCCCCCTCCCCGTCGGCCTCTTGCCCGTCCCCGGCGGTTCCGCATGGGGGTGGGGCCCCCATCTTTCTGCCGGCCGCCCCGGACCCGTGGGTGTCCTCCCCCGCAGCGAACCGGCCCGAACGCACCGGACGGCTCGAACTCTTGTCGGAACACGAAAGGCCTGCAATTGTCAGGCCTGTGATCAACACCATGGTTGCTCCCGCCGATTCGGCCGTTTCCGGCCGGCGGCAAAGCGGACCGACCGCCGCCGGACTCCCCCACGACCCGCAACCGGAGTGGGCCGCGTTCGTCGCGGCGGCGATCGCCGCCGCCCCGCTCGCGCCGGTGGTGCCGGCCGGCGAACTGCCGGGCACCTCCGGTTTCCGGTTCGTCCTGGCCCCCTTCGCCGAGCTGGCCGCCTCCCGGCTGCCGGCCGCCGTCCCCGACACGGATCTGCCGCGCCTCAGGGCCGGGTTCACCGACCAACTGGCCCGGCGCCTGGCCCGGCAGGCCGCCCGCACCCTGGTGCTGGAGCTCAACGTCGCCCGGGTGGACGGCCGCCTGACCGGTGACACCCCCGCGGCCCGGTTCCGCGCCTTCCTGGCCCAGACGTCACGACAGGACGGCCTGTCCGCCCTGCTGTCGGAGTACCCGGTGCTCGGCCGGCTGCTGGCGCAGACCTGCATCGACGCCGCCGACGCCCTGACCGAACTGCTCGACCGCCACACCGCCGACCGGACGGAGCTGGTCCGCACCCTGCTGCACGGCACCGACCCCGGGCCGCTGGTCTCGCTCCGCGCCACCGCCGGTGACGGGCACCGGCACGGCCGCAGCACCGCGGTGCTCACCTTCGCCGACGGCTCCCGGGTGGTCTACAAGCCGCGCCCGCTGACCGCGCACCGGCACCTCAACGAGTTGGTCGGCTGGTTCAACGGACAGCCGAACGTGCCGGAACTGCGCACCGTCGCCCTGCTGGACCGGCCCGGCTACGGCTGGCTGGCCTACGTGGCGGCCCTCCCCTGCCGGGACCGCGGCCAGCTGGAGCGGTTCTACCGGCGGCAGGGCGCCTGGCTCGCGCTGCTGCACGCGCTGGACGCGACCGACCTGCACTTCGAGAACCTCATCGCCCGGGCGGACCACCCGGTGCCGGTGGACGTCGAGACCCTCTTCCACCCCCCGGTGTCCGGCTCCGCCCCTGACGGCGACCCGGCGGCGTCCGCGCTCGCGGCCTCGGTCCACCGGGTCGGTCTGCTGCCGCTGCTGCTCTTCGGCGAGGACGGCACGTTACTGGACGCCTCCGGTCTGGGCGGCGACGCCGGGGCCGTGGCGCCGCTGCCGGTGGTGGCCTGGGCGGAGAGCGGCACCGACCGGATGCGGCTGGTCCGCCGGGCCGGGACGATCGCCGGGGCCGACAACCGCCCCCGGCTCGACGGGACGTACGCCGACCCGGCCGAGTTCACCGAGGCGCTGGTGGCCGGATTCCGCGCGGGGTACCGGGCGATCGCCGCCGGACGGGAGACGCTGACCGGACCGCGGGGCCTGGTGCACCGCTTCGCCGAGGACGAGGTGCGCGTGGTGCCCCGGGCCACCCAGGTGTACGCCACGCTGCTCGACGAGTCGACCCACCCGGACGTGCTGCGCGACCCGGCCGACCGCGACGGGCTCCTGCGGCTGCTCGGCACGGACGCCCTCGGCTCGCCGGGGCCGGCCCGGCTGCTGGAGCACGAGATCGCCCAGCTCTGGGACGGCGACGTGCCGTTGTTCACCACCCGGCCCGGCCTCACGGACCTGTGGTCCGGCACCGGCCGGCGGATCCCGGACGCACTGGAGCGGCCGGGTCTGGAGCGGGTGGTGGAGAAGATCCGTGCCATGGGGCCGGCCGACCTCGACGCCCAGGAGTGGATCGTCCGGGCGGCGCTGGCCGCGAGGTCCACGGCCTCCGCCCACCGGGCGGGCGCACCGGCCACCCGGCGCAGTGGCACGGCCCGACCGGACCTGACGGACCGGCCGGCGGCGGAGCGGCTGCTCAGCGCGGCGCGGCGGATCGGCGACCGCCTGGCGGACGGCGCCCACCGGGGCCGCGGCCGGGCCAACTGGCTCGGCCTCGAACTCCTTACGGACCGGGCCTGGCGGTTCGGTCCGGCCGGGGCCGACCTCGGGCACGGCTACCCGGGCCCGGCGCTGTTCCTCGCCGAGCTCGCCGCGCACACCGGGGAGCAGCGGTACGCGGACACGGCGCGCCAGGCCCTCAGCCCACTGCCCGCGCTGCTGGAACGCCTCGCGGCGGAGCCGGAGGACCTGGCGGCCGTGGGCCCGGGAGCCTTCGCCGGGCTGGGCGGCATCGCCTACGCGCTCGCCCGGACCTCCGCCCTGACGGACGACCCCGAGCTGGCCGGCTGGGCCGGCCATGCCGCCGAACTCACCCGCGCCATCGCCGAGTCCGACGCCGCCACCGAGGCCCCCGGCGCGGCCGGGGCCGCCGACGGGCTCCGGGGCGGAGCCTGGGCGGACGGCTGGGCCGGGCTGGCCGAGGGGACGGCCGGCGGGCTCGCGGCGCTGCTGGCGGTGCACGAGACCACCGGGAGCGCTGCGGCCTGGCACGGCGCCGCGCTGTTCGCCGAGCGGCTGACGGACCGTCCGCTGCCGGCCGCCCCCGGGTTCGCCGAGGGCGCGGCCGGGGTGGGCTGGGCCCTGCTGCGGTTCGCGGGGGCCGGCGGCGGGGAGCGGTACGAACGCGCGGGCCTGGCGGCGCTGCGCCACGCGGCCCGGCGCGTCCCAACCGCTGCGCCCACCGGCCTGACCTGGTGCCAGGGCCTGCCGGGGGCCGCCCTGGCCGTGGCCGACAGCCCCGCCGCCCTGGCGGATCCGGAGCTGGCCGGGCTCACCGCGCGCGCCGTCCGCGAGCTGGCGGCCGCCGGTCCGCTGCCCGGCCACGCCCTGTGCCACGGCGAGTTGGGCGTCCTCGAACTGCTCGGCCATCTCCCGGGCCCCGGCGCGCGCGAGTCGCTGGACCACCGGGCGGATGCCCTGGCCACCGCACTCGACCGGGCGGGCCCGGTCTGCGGTACCCCCGGCGGCCTGTCCGTTCCCGGCCTGCTGACCGGGCTGTCCGGCATCGGACTGGGCCTCCTGCGGCTCGGCTCGGCCGGGCGCACAGCTTCGACGCTGCTGCTGCAGCCGTCGCCATCAGCGCGGCCGTCGTGAACCGACGGCGCGACCTTCACCGAGAGGAAACCCGACCCATGAACGTCGAAGAGTTGGTCCGCAGCTGGAAGCAGCCCAAGGCGCGCGGCGACCAGGCCGCCGACCACCCCAGCGGGCGGATCTCGCTGCGCCCCGGCGGCGGCGCCCGCCGCAGTCGGCTGCTCTCGGGCTTCGACGAGCACTCGATCATCGGGACCCTGACCGTGACCGTTCCGTTCGCACCGGAAGCGGTCGGCTAGGGCCGGTGCGCACGCCCGGGCGCCGACCGGGCGACCGAGACCTTCGGCCGGTGCGCCCGTGTTCGTACGGGCGCTCCGGCCGTCGTGCGGCCGGTGCGCCGGTGATGATCCCTGTCCGCACGCCGGTCGATCAAGTAGCCTCCACGGCATGCGCATGACTTCTTCACATGTCGTCGGCCGGGACGCCGAGCTGGCCCTGGCGGACAGCCTGCTGTCGGACGCCCGGCAGCACTCCGGCCGTGCGCTCTTCTTCCTGGGAGAGGCCGGGATCGGCAAGTCGCGGCTGGCCGGCGAGTGCGAGTCCAAGGCCGCCGCGCTGGGCCTCCCGGTGCTGCGCGGGCGCGGCAGCCCGAGCGGCTCCGGCACCCCGTTCCGGCCGCTGGCCGAGGCACTCTCCTCCCGGTTCCGGATCGGCGGGCCTCCGTCCGACCCGGCGCTCGCGCCCTACCGCCCGGCCCTGGCCAGACTGATCCCGGAGTGGCGGCCCGCGACGGCCGTCGGCCACCCGGAGGGCGTGGTCGACCTCGCCGAGGCGCTGCTGCGGCTGCTGGCCGTGATCGGCAAGCAGCACGGCTGCGTACTGGTGCTAGAAGACCTGCACGACATGGACTCCGAGACCATCGCCGTGCTGGAGTACCTGGTCGACAACCTCGCCGGGCTGCCGGTGCTGCTGGTCGGCACCCTGCGCCCGCAGCCTGGCCCGGCCCTCGACCTGGTCGACGCGGCCGACCGGCGGCGGGCCGCCTCGGTGGCCACCCTGCGGCCGCTCGCGCCCGGCGCGGTGCGGGCGATCACGGCGGGCTGCCTCGGGGTGCCCGCCGCCGGGGTGCCGGCCGAGCTGGTCGAGCGGCTGGTCGACGGCGGTGACGGGAATCCGTACCTGGTCGAGGAGTTGCTGGCCGAGATGGTCGGCTCCGGCCTGCTGCGCTGGGGCGGCGGCGGGGGCTGGCAGGTGGCCGGCGATCTCTCCGCCACCGTCCCGGCCACCGTGGTGCGGGGATACCGCCGGCGGATCGAGTCGCTGGACCCCGAGGCCCAGGAGGTGGTGCTGCTGGCGGCCTCGCTGGGAGCCCGGTTCTCCGTCGCCACGCTCCAGTTGATCACCGGGGCGGAGGACCGCTGTCTGTTCGCCCGGCTGCGCTCCGCCGTCGAGGCGGGCCTGATCGTGCCCGACCCGGGAGCGCCGGACCGGTACGCCTTCCGTCACGCGCTGACCGCCGAGGCGGTGCTCGCCAGTCTCCCGCCGGCCGAGCGGGCCGCGATCGCCCGGCAGGCCGCTGTCGGCCTCCAGCAGGCCGACCCGGAGCTGACCGACGACCACTGCCAGCTGGTCGCGGACCTGCGGATCGCGGCCGGTGACCTGGCGGACGCGGCCCTGCTCTACGCCGAGGCCGGGCGCCGGGCACAGGCCGACGGCCTGTCGGGGACGGCCGTGGTGCTGCTCGGGCGCGCCCACGAACTGGCCGACCCGTCGGCCCGCACCGCGATCGCCGAGTCGCTGCTGTACGCGCTGGCCGACGCCAGGCAGCTGGACCGGGCGCTCGCCCTGGTCGACTCGCTGGCCCCGGCCGGGGCGGCGGCACTGTGCCTGGACGCCCGGATCGCCCTGCACACCCGGCTGGCCTGGGTCGCGGTGGCGGCCGAGCGGCGGGCCGACGCCGTCAGCCAGATGGCGGCCGCCCGGGCGCTGCTCCAGGACGGCGGCACCCCCGAGCAGGGCGCCGCGCTCGCCGTGGTCGAGTGCGAACTGGCCCTGCTGCCCGGGCAGGGCGGGTGCACCGCGGAGACCGAGCGGAAGGCCCGTGCGGCGGCGGAGGTCGCCGAGCAGACCAAGCTGCCCGTGGTGGCCTGCCAGGCCTGGCAGCTGCTGGCCCTGCTGGTCCGGGAGCGCGGCTTCGACATGGCCGACGCCTGCCTGGAGCGGATGCTCGCCGTCGCCGAGACGCACACCCTGCCGCTGTGGCGGGTCGAGGCGCTGACCAGGCTGGGTGCCAACACCTACCTGCGGACCGGCGACATCCGCCGGCTCGAACAGGCATGGGAGGCCGCGAACGAGCTGGGCGCGATCCAGCTGGCCCAGACCGCCGAGAGCGTGCTCGCGATGAACGCGGTGCTCCGGGGCGACCCGCGGCGGGCCGAGGAGATCCTCGCCCGGTGCCTGGACGCCAGCGCGCGGATGGGCAACCTCGGCACCCGCCGGTACCTGCTGCTGGTCTCGGCCACCCTCGGCGCGCACCGGGGCCGCCGCCGCGAGATGGAGCGCGGACTGCTGGCGTTCCGTCAGGCCGGGGGCGCCGAATCGCAGCTGAACCCGGTGATGCTGGGCCTGTGCCGGGCCGTCTGCGCCCTGCTGGAGGAGGACCGTACGGCCGCCCGGGCCGAGCTGGCCGCCGCGGCCGCCTGGGAGTCCCTGCACCCGAACGTCTACTACCTGGCCGGCCGGTACGGGCTCAGCCCGCTGCTGGAGGTGCTGGCCGGCCGGGCGGCCCGCACGGACTTCGCGGCCGTGGCGGCGAAACCGGCCGCCGGACTGGCCTGGAACCGCCAGTTCCTGATGCTCGCCGACGCCGTCCTGCTCGGCCGGGAGGGCCGGGGCGAGCAGGCCGCCGGGGTGGTCGAGGACTTCCGCCGGCACGCCGCGATCTTCCCGACCGGCCACCACCTGGGCCTGCGCCTGGTCGCCGAGGCCGCCCTGGCCGACGGCTGGGGCGACCCGACGTCCTGGCTGCAGGCCGCGGAGGAGTACTTCCACCAGCTCGACGTGCCCGCCGTGGTGAGCACCTGCCGGGCGATGCTGCGTCAGGCCGGGGTGACCGTACCGCAGCGCCGCAGCGGCCGGGAGCTGATACCCGCCGAGCTGCGCGCGCAGGGCCTCACCCCGCGCGAGTACGAGGTACTGGCCCTGCTCGTCGACCGTCCCGGCAACCAGGACATCGGCCGGCGGCTGTGCATCTCACCGCGCACGGTCGAGAAGCACATCGCGAGCCTGCTGCAGAAGACCGGCCTGGCCGGCCGCGCCGCTCTGAGCCGGCTGGCGGCCGAGCTCTCCGCCGGCGGCTGAACCAGCCGCCCCGGGCTCCCGGCAGCGGCCGAGCGGGTCCAGGTACAGGTCCAGCGGTGGCTCGGGCGCGAGGTAGAAGTGCCCGCCGGGCAGCGTCTCGTGCCGGAACGCCCCCCGGGTGAGCTCCCGCCACAGCTCGCCCTGACGGTGCGTCACGTGCGGGTCGTCCGCCCCGCGCACCACCAGCAGCTCGCAGGCCAGCGGCGGCCCCGGGCGGTACTCGTACCGCTGGAACAGCTCGAAATCGGCCCGCAGGTAGGGCAGTACGAGTTCGCGGACCCGGGGGTCGGCCATCAGCTCGGCGTCCGTCTGGCCCATCGCGACGATGCTGCGCACCGCCGAGTCGTCGTTCCAGACGGCGCCCCGCGCCGAGACGTGGGCCGGGTCGTGCGGGGCGCGGGCCGCCGAGACCACCAGCCGCCGCACCCCGCGGCCCTGTTCCTCCAGCCGCCGCGCCACCTCGTAGGCGACGATCGCACCCATGCTGTGTCCGAACAACGTGACGGGCCGGTCCAGTTCGGGCAGGACGGCGGCGCACACCTCCTCGGCCATGGCGTGCAGGTCGTGGTGGCAGGGCTCCGGCAGCCGGTCGGCCCGGCCGGGGTACTGGACGCCGAGGACCTCCACGTCGGTGCGGCCCCGGGTGGCCCAGCCGCGGTAGTAGTTGGCCGATCCCCCGGCGTGCGGCAGGCAGATCAGCCGCCGCGGGGCCTCGGGGCGGGGCTCCAGGACCCGGACGGTGCTCACGCGCCGACCTCCTGACGATTCGTCAGTACCATGCCGTGCAGCTCCTCGAAGGAGCGCAGCCCGTAGACGTCGGCGAAGTCCAGCCGTACGCCGAAGGTGACCGCGATCGACTCGATCAGCAGGATGAGGTCCAGCGAGGTCCCGCCGGAGTGGAAGAAGTCCTCGCCGCTCTCGGCGGGCGTCCCGGTCCGCTCCAGCCACAGCCGGGCCAGCTTCGTCCGGTCGTCCGCCCCGGCCGCGGGTGCCTCCTCCGGCGCGGGGGTGGACGGCAGGGCCTTCAGGGCCTCGCGGTCGACCTTTCCGGAGGGCTTCAGCGGGAACTCCGCGACCACCACCAGCTCGTCGGGCACCAGCTGCCGCGGTGCGCGCTCCGCCAGCCGGGTCCGGACCGCCCGCGGGTCCACGCCTTCGCAGGCCGCGCGGACGAAGGCGCGGACGTGCCGCTCGTGGCCGGTACCGACCGCGGTGGCGACCACTTCCCGTACCTCCGGGTCGGCGGCCAGCAGGGCCTCCACCTCGGCGAGGTGGATCCGATGCCCCCGGACCTTGATCTCGTCGTCCTCGCGGCCGCGGAACTCCATCACCCCGCCCGCGAGCAGGACGGCCCGGTCGCCGGTGCGGTACATCCGGGCGCCCGGCAGGTCCGAGAACGGGTCCGGCAGGAAGCGCTGCTCGGTCATGGCCGGGTCGCCCGCGTAGCCGAGGGCCAGCCGGTCGCCGCCGAGGTAGAGGTCCCCCACCCGGCCGGGCGGCAGCGGGCGCAGCCGCTCGTCCAGGACGTGGCAGGTGGTACCGGCCAGGCCCGCTCCGATCGGGACCGATCCCCCCTGCCGGTCCCAGCCGTTGAGCGAGAAGGCAGTGGAGATCACGGTGTTCTCGGTGGGCCCGTAGGTGTTGAGGAACTCCAGCTCCGGGAAGCGGTCGAGGATCCGCACCGCCTGCTCGCGCGGCATCACGTCACCACCGACCATCAGAGTGCGGAGCCCGCCCAGCGCGTCGGGGTCGCGGTCCGCCAGCAGCGCGAACACCGCCGGGGTGAGCACGGCGGTGGTGACCCGCTCGTCCCGGAGGAGCTCGGCCGTCTCGTGCAGGGACAGCGCCCGGCGCGGGGCACAGAGCACCGAGGCGCCCACCAGCAGGGGCGACCAGATCTCGTACATCGCGGTGTCGAAGGTCAGCACCGTGTGCACCAGGAAGGTCTCGTCCGGGTCGCGGCGCAGCACGCCGGGCCGCAGGCACAGCGCGGTGAGCGCACCGTGCGGCACCGCGACCGCCTTGGGCGTGCCGGTCGAGCCGGAAGTGAAGATCACGTAGGCCGGCCGGTCCGGGTCCCCGGCGGGCAGCGGGCCGAGCGCGTCGGCCGGGCCGGCCTGCTCGATCAGCTCGCGGACGTGCCGGGCCTCCGCGCCGATGCCCTCCGGCACGCGGTGTTCCGAGGTGGCCAGCACCAGCGAGGCGCCGGCGATGGCGGTCATCCGCTCGGCGCGCTCCGGCGGGCAGTCGGGGTCGATCGGCACGAAATGCCCGCCCGCCAGCAGGACTGCGAGCATGGCCACCAGTGTGTCGCGGTCGCCCACGCCGACGACGCCGACCGCGTCACCGGCCCCGACTCCCTTGCCGTGCAGGGCGCCGGCCAGCCGGACCGCCCGGTCCCACAGCTCGGCGTAGGTGGAGCTGCCGGTGCTGTCCCAGGCCGCCACCTTGTCCGGGTGCTCGGCCACCTGCCGGCGGAACACGGCGTCGACGCACTCGAAGTGCTCCCGGCCGGGGCGGCCGGGCAGGGTCGCGCTACTCATCCGTTGCCTCCTTCTGCGACGGCGTCATGAGCCGTTCGACGAGCCGGGCGTGATCGCCCATGGTGCGTGCCAGCAGCAGATCCCGGAGCGGGATCACCACCGTGAAGACCTGCTCCAGCCGCCGGGCCAGCCGGATGGCGAGCAGCGAGTCCCCGCCGTTGGCGATGAAATCCGCGTCCTCGGTGAGGCCCGGGTGGCCGAGGAGTTCGCGCCAGGCGGCGGCCACCGCCCCGGCGGGGGACGGCGTTTCGGCGGCGGTCGCCTCCGCCGGGGCGGCCGCCGGGCGCTCCGGGGTGCGTGCGGGGACGCCGGCCGGGGCCGGGGCGGCCGCCCAGACCGTCTCCGGCGCGATGTGGCGCTCACCCCCGAAGGAGGTGCCCGGAAGGTGCAGCCGACGGCCGGCCGGGATCAGCGCCGACAGCTCGACGGGCTGGCCCTCGGCCCACAGCCCGGCCAGGGCGAGGGCGAGTTCGTCCTCCGCCCGGGGGCCCTTGCCCGGCACCAGCGGGAGGCTCTCCAGCCCGGCGGCGGCCGCCATGCCGGAGAGGGCCTGGCCCGGCCCGATCTCCACGGCCAGCGCACCGGGGTACAGGTCGCGGACGGCGGCGATGCCCTCGCCGAAGCGCACCGTCCGGCGGACGCCCTCGGCGAGGACGGTCAGCGGGACCTCGGTGCCGGCCGGCACCACCGTGCCGTCCAGGGTGGACACGTAGGGCAGCGAACTGCGGCCGCCGGTACGGCCGGAGAGGCGCGCCCGGAGGACCTGGGCGGCGGGCTCCATGGCGGCGGAGTGGAAGGCGTGCGAGGTGCGCAGGCGCCGGGCCGGGATCCGGCCGGAGAGCCGGTCCTCCAGCGCCCGGACGGAGACGGCCGATCCGCTCAGCACACAGGCGCCCGGGCCGTTCACCGCCGCGATCTCCAACCCGGCGGCAGCGTTCGCCGGTTCGGCCAGCAGCGCGCGGGCCTCGGCCTCGGAGCAGGAGAGCGCCAGCATCGCGCCGGGCGGGCAGGCCTGCATGCTGCTCGCCCGGACGGCCACCAGCTCGACCGCCGCCGCGAGGTCCAGGACCCCGGCCAGGCAGGCGGCCGTCACCTCGCCGAGGCTGTGCCCGGCCAGTGCCGCCGGGCGCAGCCCGAGCCCGTCCAGGGCGCGGACCGCCGCGTACTCCAGGGCGAACAGCGCGGGCTGGGCCAGCTCGGTGGCGCGCAGCAGCTCGGCGGGGAACTCCGGGTCCCGCAGCGCCCGCCCGGCCAGCCTGGCCGTGAAGGGTTCCATCACGTGCAGGCACTCCTCCAGGGCCTGCTGGAACCCGGGCAGCTGGGCCTGGAAGGGCAGGGCCATGCCCGGCCGCTGGGCGCCCTGTCCGGGGAGCAGGAAGACCAGCGGCCGCGGGCCGTCGAGCGGCACCCGGCCGCGGACCCGCCCTGGGCCGCCGCGCAGTGCCCCGGCCAGCTCGGGGCCGGTCCGGCCGACCACCGCGAGCCGCTCGGCCAGCGGTGCCCGGCCGGCCCGCAGGGTGAAGGCCACGTCGGCGGCGTCCGCCTCCTGCCCGGTCAGTACCTCGGCCAGCCGGGCCGCGGTCGGCTCCAGGCCCTCCGGCCGGACGGCGGAGAGGGTGAGGACCGAGGTCCGCTCGGCCGGGATCCGGTCCGCCGGGTCCTTTCCCGCCGGGACGGCGGGTGCCTGTTCCACGATCACGTGCGCGTTCGTCCCGCCGATCCCGAAGGAGCTGACGCCCGCCCGGCGGGGCTCGGGGCCCTGCCAGGCGCGCGCCTCGGTGGGCACCCGGAGCGGCGAGTCCAGGTCCGCCAGCAGCGGGTTGAGGCTCTCGAAGTTGGCCACCGGCGGTACCTGGCCGTGCTTCAGGACCAGCAGCGCCTTGTAGAGCGCGGCCAGTCCGGCGGCCGCGTCGAGGTGCCCGATGTTCGCCTTGAGCGCGCCCACCGGGATGGTCCCGGCCGGGCCCGCCCCGCGCAGGGCGGCGGAGAGCGCCGACCACTCGATCGGGTCGCCGACGTAGGTGCCGGTGCCGTGCGTCTCGACGTACCCGAGCGAGCCGGGCGCCACGTCGCCGGAGCGCAGCGCCGCCCGGATGACGGCGGTCTGGCCCTGCGGGGCGGGGGCATTGAACCCGGCCTTCGCCGAGCCGTCGTTGTTGACGGCCGAGCCGAGGATCACCCCGTGGCAGGCGGTGTCCGGCCCCAGGTCCTCGAAGCGGCGCAGCACCACCGCGATCACGCCCGAGCCGCCGACCGTCCCGGTCGCCCGGGCGTCGAAGGGCCGGCAGCGGCCGTCGGCCGACATGATGCCGCCGCGCAGGTGGGTGTGGCCGGCTTGCGGGAAGCCCACCGAGGCGGCCACCACCACGGCCTGGTCGCAGTCGCCGGCGTTCAGCGCCTGGACGGCCAGGTGGACCGCGACCAGCGAGGAGGAACAGGCCGTCAGCACGTTGACCGCCGGGCCTTCCAGACCGAGCCGGTAGGCGATCCGGCCGGCCATGAAGTCCCGGCCGGTGCCGACGTGCAGGGCGGCCAGGGTGTCCGCCGAGGCGGCCGGGTTGCCGAGGATCCGCGACAGGTACTTGCTGCTGGAGGAGGAGGCGAAGACCGCGGTGCGCAGCCCGTCCGCCAGCGGACTGCGGCCGGCGTCCTCCAGCGCCGCCCAGCTCGCCTCCAGCATCAACCGGTGCTGCGGGTCGATGAGTTCGGCCTCGCGGGGGCTGATCCCGAACAGCTCCGCGTCGAACCGCTCGCCGTCCTCGATCAGGCCCCGGACCGGGACGTAGGCCGGGTCGTCGAGCAGGTGGCGGGGCACGCCCCGGGCCGCCAGCTCGACGAGGTCGAGGGTGCTGGTGAGCTCTTCGCCCGCGCAGACCGCCGCCCACCACTTCGCCGGGTCCTCCGGGCCGGGGAGCCGGGCGTGCAGGCCGGTGACGGCGACGTCCAGGGAACGGTTCCTCACGTCCCGTCCCCCGTTCCGGCCGCCCGCCGGGAGCGGCCCGCGGCGAGCCGGAGCCGGCGCTGGTGCGGGCCGCCGTCCCCGTCCCCGTCCCCGTCCCCGTCCCCGGCGTCCGCGGACCGCACCACCGGTTCCGGCCCGGGCGTGTCGCCGCCGCTCGCGGCGAGCAGCGCGCTCTGGGCGTCGATGGTGGTCGCGGTGAACAGTTCGACGATCGGCACCCGGGTCCTCGCCCGGTCCTCCAGCTCCATCTGGAGCAGCGGCACCAGCAGGGAATGCCCGCCCGCGTCGAAGAAGTTGACGTCTCCCGCGGCCGGTGCCTCGCCGAGCACGGCGGCCCAGGCGGCCCGCACCAGTGCCCGCGGGTCCGGTCCGGTGGCCGGGGCAACCGCGGGCTCGGCGGGCTCGGGGGCCCCGTCCTCCTCGGTGCGGAGCTCCACGTTGCGCAGCGCCTCGCGGTCCACCTTGCCGTGCGGGGTGCGCGGCAGCTCCGGGACCACCCGCAGCACGCCGGGCACCATCGCGGGCGGCAGGGTCTCGGCGAGCCGGGCGCGCAGCTCCCGGGGGTCCACCCCGTCCTCGGTGACCAGGTGGGCCGTGAGGCTTCCCCCGCCGGGCGCGAGCAGCACGGCGGCATCGGTCACGCCCTCGGCCGCGCGCAGCGCGCTCTCCACGGCGCCGAGCTCGACCCGGTGTCCGCGGACCTTGACCATCTGGTCCCGGCGGCCCAGGTAGCGCAGGCCGCCGCCGGTGCCCCAGCGCACCCAGTCCCCGGTCCGGTAGGACCGGGCGCCGGGCGCCGTGCCGAAGGGGTCGGGGCGGAACGCGGCCTCGGTCGCCTCGGGCCGCCCGAGGTAGCCGTGGGCCACCCCGCGGCCGCCCACGTGCAGTTCGCCGGCGGTGCCGTACGGCATCAGCCGCCCCTGCCGGTCCAGCACGTAGAGGCTCGCCCCGGGGACGGCCCCGCCGATGTCGACCGGACCGGGCGCCTCGAAGCGGCGGTAGGTGCTCCACACCGTCGCCTCGGTCGGTCCGTACTCGTTCACCAGCGGCGTGGCCGGGAGCAGCGCGAAGTGCCGCTCCAGCAGCGCCTCCGGCAGCACCTCGCCGGCCGTGGTGACCACGTCGAGGGTGCCCAGCGCGGTCCGGTGGGCCCGCTCGGCCCGGTCCAGCACCGCGGCGTACAGGGCCGGGACGGCCAGCAGGGCCGTGACGGCGTGGGTCTCGATCAGCCGCAGCAGTCTCTCCGGGTCACGGACCTCCTCGGTCCGCGCGACCACCAGCCGGCCGCCGGAGGTGAGGGTGCCCCAGAGCCCGGCCACCGAGGAGTCGAAGGAGAGCGGCGAGACCAGCAGGAAGGTGCGGTAGCCGCCGTAGGTCAGCCGGCGGGCGGTGGTGGAGGCGGCCAGCGCGCCGTGCCCGATCTCCACGCCCTTGGGTTCGCCGGTGGTGCCGGAGGTGTAGATGAGGTAGGCCGGGTCGTCCGGCCCACTGCGGTGCGCCGCCCACGCCTGGTCCGGCGGCATCGCCGGGGCCTCGATCGGCACCACCTCGACCTGCGGGAGGCGCTCCTGCCAGGCGGCGTCGGCCAGCACGAACCCGGCCCCGGCGTCCGCCAGGACGGCGCCCAGCCGGGCGGCGGGGTGGCCGGGATGAAGCGGCAGGTAGACGCCGCCGGCCCGGAGCACCGCCAGCACGGCTACCACCATCTCGGCGGAGGGCTCGGCCAGGACGGCCACCGGCGCCCCCGGGCGCACCCCCTGCGCGGTGATCCGGGCGGCCAGGGCGTCGGCCCGGGCCAGCAGCTGACCGTACGTCAGCTCGTGGGGGCCGCAGACCACGGCGGGCCGGTCGGGGTCGGCCAGCGCGATCTCCGCGACCGCCTCCTGCACCGCCCGGAAGCCCTCCGGAAGCGGTGTCCCGCGGCCGGCGGCCAGCAGCTCGGCACGCTCCCCGGCGGAGAGCAGCTCCAGCGAGCCCACCGCGGCCTCGTCGTCGGCGGTCAGCCCGCCGAGCAGGGCGGCCACGTGGCGGGTGAGCTGCTCGATCAGGGCCGGCCGGTAGCGGGAGGTGCGGTAGGTCGCCAGCAGTTCGGCCGAGGCGCCCTTGTCCCGCAGCACCAGGGTGAGGTCGTACTTGGAGATCCGGACCGGGAGTTCGAGGCTGGTGACCTCCAGCCCCGGCACGTTCCGGGGCGCCTCGCGGGCCTCGAAGTTGAACAGCACCTGGAAGACCGGGGTCCGGGTGGCGTCCGGGGTGATCCGGAGCTTGCGGACCACCTCCTCGAAGGGGACCGACCGGTGGGTGAAGGCCCGCAGCAGGCCGCGCTGCACGGCGCCGCAGAAGGCCGGGCCGGTCTGCGCCGGGTCCACGTGCACGCGGACCGCGGCCGGGTTGACGAACATGCCGACGGTGTCCACGAAGTCGGCGGACCGGGTGTCCATGGTCGAGCCGACCACCAGGTCCTCGGTGTCGGTGTAGCGGGCCAGGGTGAGCGCGAAGGCGCTGAGCCCGACCACCTGCGCGGTGGTGCGGTGCCGCCGGGCGTATGCGCGGACCGCCTCCCAGGTCCGCGCGGGGAGCGGCACCCGGACCACCGCGCCCTCCTTGTCCGCGGTCCGGGTGGCCGGCTCGAAGCCGAGCGGCTCCGCGGTCTGCGGGAGCCGCAACTCCTCGACCCAGGCGTCGAACTGAGCCGGGGCCGGATGGGCCGCGGCCTCCCGCTCGACGTACTCGGGGTAGGGGCGGCCGGCCGGGGCCGGCTCCCGGCCCGCGTAGGCGGCGAACAGGTCACCGGTGATCAGCGCCATCGAGCGGCCGTCCACCACCGCGTGGTGGGCGTTCAGCACCAGGACGTGGTCCTCGGGCCCGAGTACCAGCAGCTCCGCCTCGGCGAGCCGGCCGCCGACCAGGTCGAAGGACCTGGTCACCACCCGGTCCAGCTCGGCGGGCAGGTCCTCGGGAGGGACCTCCCGGACCGCGAGGCCGAACTCCTCGGCCGGCCACCGTGCGCGCCGGGGCTCGTTGTCCACCTCGAACAGCCGCAGCCGCAGCTCCTCGTGACGCTCCACGACGGTCCGCCAGGCCCGGCCGAGGGCCGCCCGGTCGAGCGGTCCGCGCAGCCGTCCGGCCCAGGGGGCGGTGAACTCCGCGCTCCCCGGTTCGAGGACGTGCGCCAGCCAGAGCCGCCGCTGCGCGGACGACAGCCCCCCGCTCGCCTCGGACACCTGCTCCGTCATCGACTTCCCCTCTCGTGCGTGTACGTGAACGTGGGCCGGAAGGCTTCCGGTATCGCCGCGGTGAGCCGGCCGAGGGCCGCGTGGTCGGGCACCCGCCCGTACAGCCGGCCGAGCCGGTCGGCCGCACCGGTCCGCCAGTCGAGCGGCTGGCCGGGGCGGCCCCGGACGTCGACCAGGTCGACCCCGGGCAGGGCGCGCAGCCGGTCCAGTCCGCCGACCTCCACCAGGCTCCGGGCGCCGGCCGGCGGCACCAGCGCGTACTGGTAGGTGACCTGGTCGAACTCCGGTGGGCCGGGCGCCGGCCGGCCGAGGGCGAGCAGCAGGGCGGTCTCGACCACGTCGTACCCGGCGCCCCGCCGGAGCAGGTCGGCGACCAGCCCGCCGACCCGGCCGTTCACCTCGATGACGCGTGGGCCGTCCGGGGTCAGCTTGATCTCGGTGTGCACGACGCCGTCCCGGACTCCGAGGGCCCCGACCGCGGCGTCCGCCAGCGCACGGACCCGCTCGGCGGTCTCCGCGCGCAGGGTGTGCGGGACGAAGGACCCACGCTCGCGGAACGGCTCCTCCAGCCGGAACTTGCCGGTGACGCAGAGGAGTCGGCGGTCTCCGTCGTGGACGGCGGTCTCCACCGAGACGTAGTCCCCCCAGTCGGGGCCGGCCTCCTCCGCCACCCCGGTGAGCAGGCTCTCCACCAGGAGCACCGCCCCGGCCGGGGCGGACCGGAAGAAGTCGGCCGCCAGCCGTTCGGCCTCCTCCGCGCTGTCCGCCCGGCGGACGGAGCGGCTTCCGGTGCCGGTCCGCGGCTTGAGCACCACGGGCAGGCCGGTCTCGGCGACCGCCGCGGCGATCCCGGCGGGTTCGGCCACCGGCACGCAGCGGGTGGTGTCGATCCCGGCCGCGGCGAACAGCCGCCGCTGGAGCAGCTTGTCCGTCAGCCGCCGGGTGGTCTCCGGGCTGTGCCACCGGGTCAGCCCGAGCGCGGCGGCCAGCTCCCCGGTCTGGGCCAGGCGGTGCTCGCTGAAGGTGAGCAGGCCGTCCGGCTCCCGGGCGGCCACCGCCGTCGCCGCCTCGGCCGCGGCGAGGCCGCTGACGTCGCAGAGCTCGAACCGGCCGCGCAGTCCCCGCAGCAACTGCGTGACGTGGGGCGAGCGCTGGTCGATCACCAGGAAGACGTCGGCTCCGCAGGCGCGGGCCGCCGAGGCGATCTCCCCGGGCCCGGCGGCGCCGTCGTCGTAGACCACGCCGAGCCGCGGGCTACCGGATCTGCTGTGCATACCCATCCATCCGTCGAAGCGAGAGTGGCCGCCCGGTGGCGCGCCGCCGGTCAGTCCTGGAGGGCGGCCGGCCAGGAGCGCTCGGCGGTGAGGTAGAGCAGCTCGGAGCGGACGCCGCGCTGCCCGGCCAGGTCGCGCAGGACGACCTCCTGGCGCAGCTGCTCGGCCTCCGGGTCGAACCAGCAGCCCGTCAGGTGCTTGAGCCAGGGCTCGATCCCCAGCGCGTAGACGAAGATCTGCTCGGCGCCGAGCCGCTCGGCGAGCTGGTCGGCGGGTCCGGCGAAGGAGCCCTTCAGGCCGCGCTCCAGGCTGTGCTCGCGGGAGATCGGGGTGTCCAACAGCGGGCCGTAGAGCCAGGTCAGCGGGGCGCCGACGCACTCCAGGCCGATGAACAGGGCGTCCACCGAGCCGATCTCCTCGGCCACCAGGTCGTAGAGGGCCGGGTCGATCGGAGAGGTGTCGGTGGCGAACAGGAAGCCGCGGCCGCCGAGCCGGACCATCGGCACCATCTTGGCGCGGATGTCGAGCTCGCCGTGCTCGCCGAGGAAGGGCAGCGCGGTGATGGTGGCCGGGCCGGCCTGCAGGCTCTGCATGTCGGCGAGTTCGACCACGTTGCGGAAGCCGAAGTGCTCCAGCATCGAGCGCAGGCCGATGTCGGCCAGGCTGCCGCCGGAGGACTGCGGCACCACGATGGTGCCGATCCGCCTCCGGAGCTGGAGCAGGGTCTCCAGGGAGAAGTGGTCGGAGTGGCCGTGGCTGAGCACCACGACATCGATGGTCTCCGGCAGGTCGGCGATGGTGTAGTGGCCCTCGAAGCCGTCCCCGTCGTAGCCGACGGTCGGATCGGTCATCACCGTGAAGCCGCCGAAGTCCAGCAGCACCGAGGCGTGGCCGAAGTACTGCATCCGCACCTCGCCGGTCCGGTTGGGCACGTAGCGCCGGGGCTCCCGCTCGGTGAACAGGCGGCGGAAGCCCACCCGGGCCTCCTCGTCCAGGCCGAACTTCTCCGCCAGCTCCTCCACGTCCACCGGCTCCAGCCGGGCGGCGAACAGCTCGTCCAGCAGCTCGGAGGCGAACGGCACCTCCAGGTCGGTGCGGCCGGGCGCGGGCAGGATCGGCGAACTGTAGATGAAGGGCTGCGCCTGGTCGTGACGTTCCAGCAGGGAGACGGTCTGCGCGTGCGGTTCGGTCGCCGGGGTGCGGTAGAGCAGGCTCTCGAAGAACCGCAGGGAGGCGTTGTTGGCCGTGTCGTAGACCAGCTCGGTGACCCCGCGCAGGGCGGGCGGGAGGTCCTGGTAGAGCGGGGCGAGCGCGCGGCCGTCGCCGTTCTTGGTCAGTGTGGCGCGCATGGTGTCGATGTCCTCGGCCATCCGGATCCGGGCCTCGCCCTCGGCCAGGGTGCGCTCCAGCAGGTCGGCGACGCCCTGCGGGCCGCCCGGGCCGGGGTCGATGAACGGGGCGCCGAACATGTTCGGGTCGGCCAGCGCCCGGGCGTGCTGCTCGGGGCTCTCCAGGTAGCGGCGCAGGGCCGGCAGGTGGCGCTTGACGAGGTTGAGCGCGCCGGTGTGGGGCGCGGCCACGAACGGTACCGCGTACCAGCGGTGGACCAGTGGCTGCACGACGGTGGCCGGCGACAGGTAGGCGCGCATGCGGGGTCTCCATCCGTGCCGCGGGGGCACGTTCGAACGTGATGGTCGGGTGGCGGCGCCCACTCTGGCCCGGGGGCCGGGCCGGGCACATGGGGAGCCGGCTCCCAGATTCCGCACACCGGTCCGGACGGAATCTGGGTGCGCTCCCCCCATGTGCGGGGTGGGCTGCGCTGGGAGCGTTGCCGGTGCCGCCCCACCCGACGAACGAGAGCGAGGGGACCCATGACCGCGGTCCACCGGCCCGACACCGCCGTGATCGTGGATGGTTACTCCACGGGCGCCTTCCTCCCGCCGGCCTTCGCGGCCCTCGGGGTCGAGGTGGTGCACGTGCAGAGCACTCCCGAGCCGATGCTGACGATGCTCCAGCCGGACCCGGCCGCCTACCGGGACCGGTACGTGCTCTCCGGTGAGGACGGGCTGCCGGACACGGTGGCCGCGCTCGCCGCGCTGGACCCCGTCGCGGTGCTGGCCGGCCAGGAGCCCGGGGTGCCGCTCGCGGACCGGCTCGGTGAGCTGCTCGGGCTCGCGGGCAACGGCTCCGCGCTCTCCGCCGCGCGCCGCGACAAGTACCGGATGATCGAGACCCTGCGGGCGGCCGGGCTGCGCTGTGCCCGGCAGGCGAAGGGCTCCGATCCCGGGGAGCTGGCCGCCTGGGCGGCCGCCGAGGGCGGCTTCCCGGCCGTCGTCAAACCGCTCAGCTCGGCCTCCACCGACCATGTCTACGTCTGCCGCACCACCGAGGAGGTCGCGTCCGCGGCCCGCAGGGTGCTGGCCGCGACCGACATCTTCGGCAGCCGCAACACCGAGGCGCTGGTCCAGTCCTTCCTGGCGGGCACCGAGTACATCGTGGACACCGTCGGGGTCGGCGGCGAGCACTACGTCTGCGGGGTCTGGGAGTACGAGAAGACCGAGCTGCCCTCCGGCCGGAGGATCTACGACCGGGACGTGCTGCTGGACCCGGGGGCCGAGCCGGTTCCGGAGCTGATCGCCTACGTGCTGGACGTGCTGCGGGCGCTGGGCATCGAGCACGGCCCGGCCCACGCCGAGGTGATGCTGACCCCGCAGGGGCCGGCCCTGGTCGAGATCGGCGCCCGGCTGAACGGCAACATGAACCCGGGCTTCCACGACGCCTGCCTGGGCACCAACCAGGCCCACCTGACCGCGCTCGCGTACACCCGCCCGCAGGAGTTCCTGGACCGCTACGCCGGCCGGGTCTACACCAAGCGCCGCGAGGCCGTGGTGCACAACACCCGGACCGAGCTGGACGGTGAGGTCGTCGCGGTCGACCAGGCGGTGGTCGACAGGATCGCCGCGCTGGAGACGGTCCACCTGGTCGGCGTCAAGCTCGCCCCGGGCAAGCGGCTGCGCCCCACCACGGACCTGCTGACCAGCCCGCTGCGGATCTTCATGACCGGCCCCGACGCCGAGTCGCTGCGGGCCGACCACCGGACCATCCAGACCCTGAAGGACGCGGTCTACCGGCTGGCCGAGACCCCCGACGAGGCGTGACGACGCACCCCCCGCAAGCACCCGAGGAGAGGTTAGCCACCCGTATGGACACCGAACGACGGCCAACGGTTCTGCTGTTGGGCACCGACAAGTACGTGATGCAGGCCTGCGTGCGCAACGGCGTCGACGCCGTGGTGATCTGGGGCTCCACCGCCTACGACTACGGCATCGTCCCGGTCCCCGAGCAGTTCACGGTGCTCCGGGTCGACGACCAGAGCAGTGTCGAGGCCGTCCTGACGGCCCTGCACCGGGCCGGACTGGCCGACTGGGAGTTCGACGCGGTGCTCACCTCGGACGAGTGGGCCATGGTGACGGCCGGCATGGTCGCCGAGCACCTCGGCTGCCGCGGCATCGACCCCGTCACCGCCGCGCACTTCCGTGACAAGTCGCTGCAGAAGCGCCGGATCGCCGCGGCCGGACTGCGCACCGCCCGGGTCACGGTGATCGACGACATCCACGACGTCTCGGCCATCACCGAGCTGCCCTACCGGCGGGCGGTGCTCAAGCCGATCGCCGGGGCCGCCACCGCCCGCACCTCGGTCGTCACCAGCCTGGCCGACCTGGAGCAGCGCAGCAGCCGGTACCGCAAGGAGAGGACCGCCCAACGCACCTTCGTGCTGGAGGAGTTCGTCGAGGGCGACGAGTGGGTGGCGGACGGCGTGGTGTTCGAGGGCGAGGTCGTCTTCCACGCGCTCGGCACCTACGGCGACCCGTGCCTGACCGTGGTCGACCAGGGGCTGCCGCTGCGGCTGCGCCGCTTCGACCCGAAGTCCGAAGCCTGGGCCTACGAACTCGGCGACCCGTTCGTCCGGCGCGCGATCGAGGCGCTCGGCCTGCGCGACGGCGCCTTCCACATGGAGCTGTTCCACCACCCGGAGCACGGGCTGGCCTTCGGCGAGTGCGCCTCCCGGCGCGGCGGGGCGCTGATCCACGAGGAGCTCCAGGCCAAGTTCAACGTCCACCTGGGCGCCGCGCAGCTGTTCGCCGCGCTCGGCCGCCGGCCCGAACTGAACGTCGTGGAGCGGCCGGAGATCATCGGCGGGACCTATCTGCCGGGCCGTCCGGGCACCCTGATCAGCTGCCCCTCGCCGGCCGAACTGCGGGCACAGCCCGGTGTGGAGTTCGCCCGGGTGGAGTTCCCCTTCGGAGGCCAGTTCGCCGACGGCCTGGGCTCCACCAACCAGAAGCTCGGCCAGGTGCTGGTCGCCGCCGACTCGGAGGAGGAACTGCAGGAACGGCTGGCGGAGCTGCGCGCGTGGTTCGCCGAGCGCACGGTGATCGCCCCGTACGGCGGCTCGCTGCGCGAACTGCGCGCCTGGCAGCGCGAGACCTGGCCGGACCTGGACCACCGGGACGCCCTGTGGGACTGACCGGGAGCGCCCGGGCCGTCGAGGAGCGGCGGCAGCGGGGCCCGCTCGCCCGGCTGCTGCCGGAGACCGCCGAGCAGCGCGCGCTGGCGGCCGGGAGTTTCGTGAACTCCCTGGGCGCCGGGATGTTCATGACCAGCAGCGTGCTCTACTTCACCCGCATCGTCGGACTGCCGATGGCACAGGTGGCCACCGGGCTGTTCTGCGGGGCGATGGCCGGGCTGGCGGCCGGACTGGCCGCCGGGCGGATCGCCGACCGCTGGGGCGCCCGGGAGACCCAGATCGCGGTGCTGCTGATCGGGGCCGCCGCCGTGGCCTGCTACCTGGTGGTCCGCACCTTCTGGCCGTACCTGCTGGTCTCGGTCCTGCTCGGCGTGGTCTTCGCCGCCACCAAGTCCAGCCAGGCGCCGCTGGTCCGCAGCTTCGGCGGTGAGAACCCGACGGTCTTCCGGGCCTATCTGCGCTCCTCGACCAACCTGGCCATCGCCCTCGGCGCGCTGATCGCCGGTATCGGCATCCAACTCGACTCCTCCCCTGCCTACCTGTGCCTGGTCGGCGGCCGGGCGCTGGCCTTCGCGGGCAGCGCGCTCGCGCTGCTCCGGCTGCCCCGGCCGGCCCCGGTGCCGGTGCCCCGCGGCACCCGCCGCTGGGAGGCGCTGCGGGACCGCCCCTACCTGACCGCGACGGTGCTCAACTCGCTGATGTCGCTGCACTACGCGGTGCCGACCTTCCTGCTGCCGCTGTGGATCGTCGACCACACCGAGGCCCCGCGCTGGATGGTCTCCGGCGCGCTGCTGCTCAACACGGTGCTGGTGATCGGCCTTCAGGTGCGGGTCAGCCGCGGGGTGGACGACACCGAGGCGGCGGGCACCCGGATGCGGTACGCCGGAGCCGCCGTCCTGGCCGGGCTGGTCATGATGGCCGCCGCGAGCGGCCGCTCCCCCTGGGCCGCGGTGACCCTGCTGCTGGCCGCGGTCGCCGTCTACACCTTCGGCGAACTCTGGCACGCCGCGGCCTCCATGGAGTACTCCTTCGGTCTCGCCGCCCCGCACGCCCAGGGCGAGTACTCCGGGGTCTTCGGCCTCGGCGCGGGCGTCGCCGAGGCGCTGGCCCCCGCCGTGATCGGCGCGCTCGCGCTGACCTGGGGACCACCCGGCTTCCTCGCCCTCGGCCTCGGTTTCCTGGCCGTCGGCACGAGCTGCCGGCCGCTCATCGCCCACTCCCTGCGCAAGGCCGCCGAGGCGGCCCCGACCACCGAAATGGCGTGACCAGAAGATGACCACCACGACCGATCCGCAGTCGCTCGGCCAGGACATGCTGGAGCTCGTCCCCGGCCTGCACTTCGACCACCGGGAAATCCTGAAGGCCTACCAGCAGGTGGTGGACCGGGTGCCGGTCACCGACCCGGAGAACCCGGAGCACCGGCTGCGCCGCCTCGGCCTGACCCACCGCGCCGACGCGGCCGACCCCTGGCACGACGCCGGCACCGGCCAGTTCGACCAGCGGACCGGTGAGAAGCACTTCGAGGAGTCGGAGTTCTCCTTCTTCAACGAGGAGGTGAAGGACACCTACTTCTACCACCTGTACCAGAGCCTGCCGTTCCAGATCGGCCGGATGCGCCTGGTGCCGCTGCACCCGGGCGAGATCTACCACATGCACACCGACGCCTCCCGCGTGGCGCACGTCGCGATCACCAGCAACGAGGACAGCCGGCTGCTGTTCCGCACCGGCCACACCTACCACGTGCCGACCGACGGCCGGGTGCACCTGCTCAACACCAAGCTGCACCACTCCGCCTACAACGCCGGCAGCACCACCCGGATCCACCTGACCATGACCAAGGTCGAGTAGGCCCCGGCCCGCGCCCCGCCACCACACCCCACTGATCAGCGAGGAGCCCGCATGACCGCCCAGGAGCCGACCGAACAGGGCCACCGCCCGGTCGTGGTGCTCGTCGACGGCTACACCACCGGCAACTACCTGCCGCCGGCCTTCGCCCGCAAGGGCGCGGACGTCGTCCACGTGCAGAGCACCGCCGAGTTGATGACCACGATGCTCGCCCCGGACCTCAGCGCCTACCTGGCGAACCTGGTCTGCGAGTCCCCCGAGGAGACCGCCCGGCAACTGGCCCGCTACCGGCCGGTCGCCGTGGTGGCCGGTCAGGAGCCCGGGGTGCCGCTGACCGACCGGCTCTCCGAATTGCTCGGGCTGCCCACCAACGGCACCGCGCAATCGGCCGCCCGCCGGGACAAGTACGAGATGATCGAGGCGCTGCGGCGGGCCGGGGTCCGCTGCGCCGAGCAGTTCAAAAGCGACAGCCCCGAAGAGCTGGCCGAGTGGGCCGAGCGGCGCGGCCGGTACCCCGTGGTGGTGAAGCCGCTGACCTCGGCGGCCGCCGACGGCGTGGCGATCTGCCGGGACGCGGCCGAGGTCCGCAAGGCGGCCGAGACCGTCCTCGCCACCCGCACCGTCTTCGACGAGCCGAACCGCGAGGTCCTCGTCCAGTCCTACCTGGTGGGCGAGGAGTACGTGGTCGACACGGTCTCCTGCCAGGGCCGGCGCTACACCTGCGGGGTCTGGCAGTACCGCAAGAAGCTGATCGGCACCCACAACATCTACGACCACGAGCTGGTCCTGGACCACCAGGACCCGCGGGTGGCCGAGCTGATCGCCTACATGGACACCGCCTTGCGGGCGCTCGGCATCGTCTTCGGACCGACCCACGCCGAGGTCGTCATCACCCCCGACGGCCCGGCCCTGGTCGAGGTCGGCGCCCGGCTGGCCGGCGGAATGAACCCCGCTTACCACGACGAGTGCCTCGGGGCGAACCAGGCCGACCTGACCGCGCTGGCCGCCGTCCGCCCGGAGGAGTTCCTGGAGCGGTACGCGGGCCGGCACTTCCGCAAGCGGCGGGAGGCGTGGCTCTACACCACACCGACCGAACTCGACGGCGTGGTGGACAGCCTCGACCAGGACGTGCTGGCCGAGATCGAGGGCCTGGAGACCGTCCGGGGCCTCAACGTGAAGATCAAGGAGGGCGGCCGGATCCGGCCGACCGTCGACCTCTACACCAGCAGCCTGCGGATCTTCATGGCGGGCGACTCCGCCGCGCAGGTGGAGCGCGACTACCTCCACATCCGGCGGATCAAGGACCGGGTCTTCCGACTGCGCTGATCCACGGCAACCCCTCACCACAACGCGGGAGTTCTCCAGCATGACCACCACCACCGAAGGCACTCCGCCGCAGCTGCTCCTGGTCGGCGGCGCCGCGCCGAACCCGCTCAGCGTCGACGTGGCCGTGCAGGCCCTGGCCCAGGCCCGGGCCCGCGGTCTGCGCACCCACGTCACCAACCAGGAGGCCACCGTCGCCGCCACCCCCGAGGTGGCCGAGGCCGCCGACGCGGCGAGCGCGGTCGACTTCGAGGACGCGGCGGGCAGCGCCAAGTGGGCGGCCGTCCGGCGCGAGGAGGGCGAGCGCTTCGACGTGGCCCTCGCGGTCCGCGAGATGGCCCAGGTGGCGGCGGCCGAGGTCGCCGCCGAACTCGGCGCCCCCGGCAACCCGCCGGAGGCGGTCCGCCGGATCCGCACCAAGGACGCCTGCCGGGCCGCGCTGGCCGCGGCCGGCTTCCCGCAGCCGGCCGTGCGGCTGTGCGCCGACGAGTCCGACGCCCGGGCCTTCCTCGGGGAGAGCACCGGCCCCTGGGTGGTCAAGCCCCGGGACGCGATGGGCAGCCAGGGCGTCAGCCGCGTGGACGGCCCGGACGGCCTCGCGGCCGCGATCGGACTGCTGCCGGGCCAGGACCCGTTCCTGGTCGAGGAGTTCGTGGACGGCCCGGAGTTCAGCGTGGAGGGACTGTTCCTCGGCGCGGAGCCCACCGTACTGGCGGTGACCGCGAAGGAGAAACTCCCGCCGCCGTTCTTCGTCGAGGTCGCCCACGTCCTGCCCGCTCCCCTGCCGGAGGCGGACCGGGCCGCGATCGACCAGCAGGTCCGTGCCGCGCTGACGGCGCTCGGCCTGCGGTTCGGCGCCTTCCACGTCGAGTGCTGGCTCACCGCGCGGGGCGTGGTCCTCGGCGAGGTGCACGGCCGGGTCGGCGGCGGCTGGATCCACACCATGCTGCCCTACGTCTTCCCCGGCCTGGAGCTCTTCGGCCTCGTCCTGGACGACGCGCTCGGCCGCCCGGCCGAGCTGCCGGCCGCCACCTCCAGGGCGGCGGCCAGCCGCTTCCTGACGCCCGCGCCCGGGCGGCTGGTCGCGGTCGAGGGCTGGGACGAGGTGCTGGCGCACCCCGGCCTGCTCTACGCCGAACTGACCGTACGGCCGGGGGACGTGATCGCCCCGTTCCGCTCCGGCCAGGACCGGGTGGGCGCGGTCGTGGTCGGCGCGGAGAGCCCGGCCGAGGCCGAACGGCTGGCCCGGGAGCTGGCCGCCTCGGTCCGCTTCGTCACCGAGGCGCACACCGGCGCGGAGTCCCTCGAGGAGGCCGGGGCATGACCGGCACCCCTACCGGCACTACCGACACCACCGGCACCACCGTCCGGGCCGGCCTCCAGGCCGACGTGGCGGTGATCCCCCATCGGCTCGACCGGCCGTTCCGGATCTCGCACATGACCATCGCCACCGTCGACCGGGTCCGGCTCCGGCTGATCGGCTCCTGCGGCCAGGTCCGCGGCGAGGGGGAGATCGCCGCCGACCTCGGCTACGGCCAGGACGGACCGGCCATCGCCGCAGAAGCCCGGCTGCTGGCCGGCGAGTTGACTCGGACGCGCGGCACCGAGACGCCCGACCGGCTCGGCGAGCTGCTGGCCGGCGCGGCCTCGGCGTTCAGCGCCCCGGCCCGGATGCTGGTCGAGATGGCCTTCCTGGACCGGGCCGCCCGGACCGTCGGGCTGCCGGTCTGGCGGCTGCTCGGCCTGCCCGAGCCCGGCCCGGTCCGGCTGATGCACACCGTCCCGATCGGCGAGCAGATCCCGGCCGCCCGGCCGGTGAAGATCAAGCTCGGCGGCCCCCGGGACCAGGAGGTGCTCCGCGGCCTGGTCGGCGTGGACGGCCCGGTGGTGCTGGACGTCAACCGCGGCTGGGGGCGCGCCGAGTGGGAGGAGGTGCGCCCGCTGGTGCAGCGGGTCGCGCCCACCGTCCTGGAGGACCCGGTGAGCGACGACGCGCTGCTTCCGGAGGTGCGCGCCGCCCTGCCCGGCACCACCGTCCTGCTGGACGAGGGCATCGACGGCCGGGCCGCCGTGGAGCGCGCCGCGCTCACCGCCGACGGCGCCAACATCAAGCTGATGCGCTTCGGCGGCCTGCTGCCCGGCCTGGACGCGTTGCACCACCTCGCCGCCCAGGGCACGGCCCGGATGCTCGGCTGCTTCCTGGAGCCGCCCCGGTCGATCGCCTACGCGGCGCAGCTGGCCGGCCTGTGCGACTGGACCGACCTCGACGGGCACTTCTGGCTCTGCGACGACCCGCCGGCACCCGGCTACCACCTCGACAGCTCCCGCCCCGGCATCCCCGGCATCCGGTACTGACGCCTCCCGGCGCCGTCACCGCACCGAACCCACGAGGAGTCAGCGCACCATGCAGCACGTCACCGAGCCGCTGCCGTACGGCACCTGGAACTCCCCGGTGCAGGCGGCGGAGGTCGCGCGGGGCGAGGCCCTGCTCGAATGGACCGGCTTCGTCGGCGAGGAGGTGTGGTGGACGGAGGCCCGTCCGCAGGAGGGCGGGCGCAGTGTCCTGACCCGTCGCGCCGCCGACGGCCCGGCCCCCGCCCTGCCGCCCGGCTGGGACGTCCGCAGCCGGGTGATCGAGTACGGCGGCCGCCCCTGGCTGGCGCTGTCCGGCCGGGCCGAGGACGGCATCGTCTTCACCCACTGGGACGACCAGCGGGTCTACCGCTGGCGCCCGGGCGCGGACCCGGTGCCGCTGAGCCCCGTCGGGGCCTGGGCCGCCGAGCTGCGCTACGCCGACTTCGCCGTCCGCGGCGAGGAGGTCTGGTGCCTGCGGGAGACCGTCGCCGACGCCGAGGGCACCTCGGTGGTCCGGCACCTGGTCGCGCTCCCGCTGGACGGCCGGGCCGCCGGCGACCCCGCGGCCGTCCGGGTCCTGGCGGGCGGTCACGACTTCCTCTCCGGCCCGCGGATCGAGCCGGGCGGCCGCCGGGTCGCCTGGCTCGGCTGGAACCACCCGGCGATGCCGTGGGACACCACCGAGCTGATGGTGGCCGCGATCGAACCGGACGGCAGCCTGGCCGAACCGGTCCGGGCGGCCGGCGGGGACGGCGAGTCGGTCACCCAGACCGACTGGGCGGCCACCGGCTCCGGCGCCCTCTACGCCGTCACCGACCCGGACGGCTGGTGGAACGTACACGAGTTCGGACCGGACGGAGGGCGGCGCAACCTGTGCGCCCGGTCCGAGGAGTTCGGCGAGGCACTGTGGCGGATCGGCCTGCGCTGGTGCCTGCCGCTGCTGGACGGCCGGCTCGCGGTGGTGCACGGCACCAGCGGCCGCCGGCTCGGCCTGCTCTCCCCGGACGGGCGGCTCGACGACCTGGAGACCCCGTACACCGAGTGGTTCTTCCCGGCCACCGACGGCCGCCGCATCGCGGCCGTCGCGGCCGGTCCGCGGCAGGGCCGCACCGTGGTGCTGATCGACCCGGCCGACGGCGGCACCGAGATCCTCCGCGAGCCGTCCGCCGCCCACCCGGAGTACGCCACCACGCCCTGCCGGCGCACCTTCACCGGGCCGGACGGCGAGCCGGTGCACGCCCACGTCTACCCCCCGTACCACCCGGAGCACACCGGGCCGGACGGTGAGCTGCCGCCCTACCTGGTCCTCGCCCACGGCGGGCCGACCAGCCGCAGCCACCTCGTGCTGAACCAGGAGATCAGCTACTTCACCAGCCGGGGCTTCGGTGTGGTCGACGTCCAGTACGGCGGCTCCACCGGCTTCGGCCGGGCGTACCGGGAACGGCTGCGGGAGTCCTGGGGCGTGGTGGACGTGCGCGACTGCGCCACGGTGGCCCGCGCCCTGGCCGCCGAGGGCCTGGCCGATCCGGACCGGCTGGCGATCCGCGGCGGCAGCGCCGGCGGCTGGACGGCCACCGCCTCGCTGGCGGCCGAGCCCGGCCTGTACCGGGCGGCCGGCATCTACTACCCCGTGCTGGACGCCGAGCAATGGCGCACCCGGGGCACCCACGACTTCGAGTCGCGGTACCTGGAGAGCCTGATCGGCGCCTGGCCGCGGCAGCGTGCCCGCTACGCCGAGCGCTCGCCGGTGGCGGGGGCCGGCCGGATCCGCGCCCCGTTCGTCCTGCTCCAGGGCCTGCGGGACACCGTCTGCCCGCCGGCCCAGGCCGAGCGGCTGCTCGCGCTGCTCGGGGACTCCGCGGTGCCGCACAGCTACCTCACCTTCGAGACCGAGGGGCACGGCTTCCGGCTCGCCGACACCGTGCGCAGCTGCCTGGAGGCCGAACTCGCCCTCTACACCTCGGTCTTCGGTCTCGCCCCGTGACCGCCCGCCCGTCCCCGGGCGTCCCCACCGACACCTCCACGCAGAGGAACACGACATGCCCTCAGGACGATCCTCGACCGGGCGGACGGACCACCGCTCCGGTCCCGGCCGCCCGAACCTCGACGACCTCGACTTCGACCGGCTGGCACCGCCGATCAGACGGGGCCTCAAGTCCCTGACCCGACTGGACAACTACCACGCGCTCCTGGCGATCGCCTTCGAGTACGGCCTGGTCGCGCTCTGCGTCACCGCCTGCGTCGCGGGCTCCTACTGGGCCTACCCCGTCGCGGTGGTCCTGATCGGCTCGACGCAGCGCTTCCTCGCCCACTTCCTGCACGAGTCGGCCCACAAGAGTCTGGCCCGGAACAGGATCCTCAACCTGGTGGCCGGCACCGCCCTCTCCGGCTACCTGGTCGGCCAGCTCTACGGCCCGTACCGCAGCTCGCACGTCGGCCGGCACCACCGCCACCTCGGCGAGGCGGACGCCGACCCGGACTACCGCTTCCACCTCGAGTGCGGGCTCTACGACCCGGACCGCAGCGACCGCGGCTTCCTGGTCCGCGAGGTGCTGCTCTCGCTGCTGGGGCTGCGCACCGTGGACTACCTGCGCTACCTGGTCCGGGACCGGGTCCGGGCCCGGGAGTCGGACCTGACGGTCTCGGTGCCGGTGCCGCTCCGTACCGAGCAGCGGCTGTTCCTGCTCCAGTGGGCCGCCGTGCTCGGCCTCTGCGGCTGGCTCGGAGTGCTGCCCGAGCTGCTGCTGTTCTGGTTCTTCCCCCTGCTGACCAGCAACATCGCGATCGGCTGGCTCTCCGAACTGGCCGAGCACTACCCGCTGCCGGAGAGCGAGTCCACCCGGGTGCTGCTGACCCGCAACCGGCACGGCCGGGCCCTGGAGACCTTCCTGCTCAGCCGGCACGGCGACCGCTTCCACCTGGTCCACCACCTCAACGCGGGCATCCCCTTCTGGAACCTGCACCGGGCCCACCGGCTGCTGCTGGACGACCCGGCGTACGCCGGCTGGGACGGCATGTGGGCGGGAGTGCTCAGCCGCCCGCGCTCCCGGCGCGGCAAGGAGACGGTGATCAGCTACGCGGCCAAGTACCGCGCCTGGCGCCGCAACGGCGGTGACCCGACCACCGCGGATCGCACCTTCGCCCAGTCGATGATGCTCGCCGCCGGGCAGGTCACCGTCACCGTTCCCCGGCAGTCCGAACCGACCACCGTGAGGCCCTGATGACCGAGGCACCCGTCACCACCGCGACACCCGCCGGCGACACCGCCACCACGCCCGACCGGGACGCGGGCCTCGGCCTGCGGCTGCTGGCCGCCGACGAGCGCTGCCGGCGCGCCTTCGCCGAGCCCGGCTCGCTGCTGCGCCAGATCGCCTACCCGGCGGCCCGGCGCTACCTGGTCGCCGACGACCTGGCCGGGCTGCTCCCCCGGCTCGACCTGCTCCGGGCCCGCGGCTACCGCGTGTCGGCCGAGTACGTCGGCGAGGAGATCCGGGACGAGGCCGAGATCGAGCAGGTGGTCCGGGCGTACCTGGACCTGCTCGCCGCCGACGCCGGACCGCTCCAGCTCGGCTTCGACCTCTCCAACGTCGGCCTGCTGGTCTCCCGCGACCTGGCCGTGCGGAACACCTCACGGATCCTCACCGCGGCGGCCGCGCACGGCAGCGAGGTGGTGCTCTCGATGGAGCGCTCGGAGCTGGTGGACCAGATCGTCTCGGTCTTCGCCGAGCTGGCCACCGCCCACCACAACGTCGGCATCACCGTCCAGGCCCACCTGCACCGCACCGAACGGGACCTGCCCGGCCTGGTCGCGCTCGGCCGCAGGATCCGGCTGGTCAAGGGCGTCTACGCGGAGGCCCCGGGGACCGCTCTCGGCCGCGGCCCCGAACTCGACGAGCGTTACCTCCAGTTCGCCGAGTACGCCCTCGGCGAGGACGCCCGGCTCACCCTGGCGACCCAGCACGCCGAGCTGCTGGCCGCCGCCGAACAGCGCGGGCTGCTGGCCGGGGCCGAGGAGATCGAGATGCTGCACGGGGTCCGCCCCGCGCTGCTCCGGCACTACCGGGAGGCCGGTTACCCCTGCCGGGTCTACACGACCTACGGTCAGAGCTGGTGGCTCCACCTGCTGCACCGCCTGGCCGAGCACCCCGCCATGGCCCTGCGCGCCCTGGCCGATCTCGCCGACCCCTCCGCCACGGCCTTCGGCACCGACTACTGAGAGGGCGCCACCCATGACCGGACACCTGATCCACCTCAACACGGCCGGGGCCGGCCTGATGCCCGAAGCGGTCTCCACCGCGATGGCCGACTGCCTGGCCCGGGAGGCGGCCACCGGCGGCTACGAGACCGAACTGCACCACGACGAGATCCTCCAGCACGACGTCTACCGGCGGCTCGGCCGGGTCGTCGGCGCCGAGGCCCGCGACCTCGCGGTCTTCGACAGCGCCACCCGCGCCTGGTGGCGGGTGGTCTCCCGGCTCGACCTCGGCCCCGACGACCTGATCTGGGTCACCCCGTACGAGTACGCGGGCAGCCTGATCGGGTACTTCGGCCTGCGCGACCGAACCGGCTGCGCGATCGAGACCATCCCGCTGCGCCCCGACGGGGACCTCGACCTGGACTGGATGGCGGCCAACATCTCCGACCGGGTCGCCCTGGTCTCGGTCACCCACGTGCCCTCCGGCTGCGGGATCGTCAACCCGGTCGCCGAGATCGGCCGGCTCCTCGCCCCGTACCGCGCGTGGTACGCGGTGGACGCCTGCCAGGCCGTCGGGCAACTGCCGCTGGACGTGGACGCGATCGGCTGCGACCTGCTCACCGGGGCCGGGCGGAAGTTCCTCTGCGGGCCGCGTGGCAGCGGCTTCGCCTACACCACACCGCGGTTGCGGGCCGCGCTGCTGCCCGACTTCACCGACCTGCACGTGGCCCGGGTCAGCTCGCCGACCGCCGTCACGGTGCACGAGGAGAGCGCCCGCACCCTGGAGCTGGGCGAGCGCAGCACGGCCGTGGTGCTCGGGCTGCACGCCGCGCTCGGCCACCACCTCGAACTGGCCCGGGAGGGACGGGCGTTCCCCTCGAAGGACGTCGTCGAGGCGCTGCACGCCTGCGTCCGCGGACTGCCCGGTGCCGAGCCGCTGAGCCCGGGGACGGAGCAGTCGGGCATCCTCTCCTTCCGGCACGGCAGCCTGCCGGCCGAGCGTGTCCAAGACGGACTGGCGGCCCACGGCATCAATGCCTGGAAGATCGCCGGCGACCACACCCCGCTCTACCTGTCGGCCCGGGGCGTCGACACCGCGGTGCGGCTCTCGGTGCACCACTACAACACGCTCGAGGACGTGGAGGCGCTCGGCCGGGCCCTCCACGGCCTCCGGTGACCCGCTCCTGTGCCGGTCCGCCGGGAAGGTGGCGGCCGGACGGTCCCGACGAGCCCTGCGCGCTCATGGTGATCAGGGAGGCCACCGCGGAGGACTGGCCCGCCATCTGGCCGTTCTTCCACCGGATCGTCGCCGCGGGCGAAACCTTCACCTACCCGCTCGACCTCGGTCCGGAGCAGGGCCGCGACTGGTGGCTGCTGTCCGCGCCGGGCCGCACGGTGGTGGCGGTCGACGAGGCCGGCACGGTACTGGGCACCGCGAAGATGCACGCCAATCACCTGGGGAACGGCTCGCACACCGCGAGCGCCAGCTACATGGTCGACCCGGCGCACTCCGGGCGCGGGGTGGGCCGGACGCTCTGCGAGTACTCCCTGGAGTGGGCCCGGGCGGCCGGCTACCGGGGCATGCAGTTCAACGCGGTGGTCGAGACCAACGTCCGTGCGGTGCGCCTCTACCGCTCGCTCGGCTTCGAGATCCTCGGCACACTGCCGGAGGGCTTCCGGCACCCGGAGGAGGGCTACGTCGGGCTGCACATCATGCACCGCCCACTGCCCTGACCTCCTGGCGCGACCTGCTTCGGCCGCCCCCGCCCCACGGCGGGGGCGGCGCGACGGTCGGGTGCCGGACGCGGCGGCCGACGGCCGGGCCGCCGGCTTTCCTGGTTCTCCCGGTCATCCCCGACCAGCCCCTACGATCACGCACATGCCGATCACATCGCCCATACCAGTCCTGCGCAGTTCCGGCGGCACCTTGCTCCGATTCGACGACGACGCACTGGTGTTGCGCCGGACGACCGAGGAACTGCGGATCCCCCTCCCCGCGATCGGACACGTCCGCCCGGAGGGGCGCGCGGTCGCCGTCGAGCTGATCGCCCCGGCCGGAACGGTGCCTGCCGTGCACCGCGTCGACGACGTCAGCGAGGCCGCGGTAACCGTCTTCGCCGACGCCGTCAACGCGGCTCTGCCCCTGCGCGCCCCGGGGGCCGAGATGGCCGACGGCTCGGCCCTGGTCACCGCCCGCGCCTTGACCGAGCCGCGCGAGGAGCAGCGAAAGCGCAGGCGCAGGATCTGGACACTGGCCGTCGGTCTCTTCTTCTTCGCCCTCGCACTCGCCGTCGGGATGCACGGCCAGTGGACCGTCGCGTTCGAGATCCTGCTGGTCGGCCCCTTCGGCGCGGGGATCGTCGCGTTCGGCGCCATGGGGGCGGACACCGTGTACCGCAAGTGGTACCTGCCCCGGAACGGCATCACCGTCGAGGCGGGGAGAGCCGGCGACACACACATCCTGGGCGGCAGGTTCGGGACCTACGTGTACACGGACCTTCAGGGCGTGAGCCGCAGCGTGTACGCCAGGAGCAGTGCCCCGACCGTGCAGGTCGCCTACCACCCGGACAGGCCGCACTTCGTGACGGTCTGTGCGTCGCGGTCCAGCACGGCCGGGGACGCCGCTCTCGCCGTGGTCCTCCTCCTCTTCGGACTCGGCGTCGAAGGCGTTGTCGTCACCCTGGCCGTCGCCGCCTTCCTGGGCCTGTACCCCGGCTACTGACGTGCCCCGGCCGCGGCCGCCGCGCCCGACCCGCCGGCCGGCGTCCTCGGAGCCCGGTGTGTTCCCGAAGGAGAGTGCGTACGCCCTGCCGTTCCGGCACCATGGCACCGGAGCGGCCGGCAGCCCGCGGGAGCCGACGGGCAGCCGTTTCCGACGGGGGCGAGGCGATGAGGAAGAACCGGCAAGGACGCCGCGCGGTGTCGTGCGGGACGGCGGCGGGCGAGTGGGGAGCCGGGGACTTGCGGATCGCCGTACCCCGGCAGTCCCGCGCCACGGGTGTGCTCCTCGTGGCCACCGCTTGGCCGATGGGTCTCGCGGGGTTCTGGCTGGCCCTGGCCGCGTTCAACCACTGGCAGGAGGTCAGGCTCTGGCCCGGGCTGGCCGTCGGCGCGTACCCCCCGCACGACCCCTGGTGGTTCACGACGGTCGTGGCCGCCGCCGTGATCGTGGGCGGGTCCGTGGTGCTCGGCGCCGTGCGCGCCGTGTGCGCCATGGTGCTGCGGCGCCCTTCGAGCGGACGGGGTTTCAGCCGGCTGGGGCTCTTCCTGCCCATCATGGCGTTCAACTCGGTCCAAACGCTCTGGGGGGAGGACTCACCGGTGCCCTGGTGGGACGTCGGCCTCCTCGTTCCCCTCGTCGCGGTGTCCGCCCAGACCCTGTTGTCCGGCGCGCGTCGTCTCGCCGTGCTCGGACGGCAGCACCTCGCGGAGGTCATCCGGTCCCCGGGAGAACTCCGCGGGAACTCGTTCACGCTCTATTTGAGGTCCTTCGAGGACGACGTCCGGCGTACGGCCCTGGAGGAGAACGAGCGTCCGGCCCCCGGGCCGGGCGCGGTGCTGTCGGACCTGGGCCTGTCCACGCGGACCGAGGAGGAGCAACTGGGGCAGGCACTGAAGACGGTGGCACCGATGGTCGCCGTGGGCCGGCCCGGGGAGCGGCTTCCGCTGGTCGGTGCCCTGCGGTTGTACCTGCCGGTCGACGACTGGCAGGAGACGGTCCGGGACCTGATGGAGCGAGCGCGGCTCGTGGTGATGGCGGTGGGGCCGGGCCCCGGGCTGCTGTGGGAGTTCAGGGAGGCGACCCGGCTGCTGCCCGCGGAACGGCTCGTTCTCCTCGTGCCCGGTCGCGAGGAGTACGAGAGGTTCCGGGCCCAGGCGGCACCGCTCCGGCAAGACGCAGCGCGACCGCGGCAGGGGGCGTGCACCCGGCCGTCTCCCGTGCTGCCGCCCTATCCCGACAGCGAGCCTCCGGCCGGCCTCGCGTTGAAGGGTGCCGTGTACTTCGACGCCGGCTGGGCCCCGCACTTCGTGCTCTTCGACGCGGGCAGGAGCTGGCGGGGACCCGTCGGCGTGGTCCGATCGGCGATGGAGGAAGGGCTCAAGCCGGTTCTCGACCGGTACCGTCCCGGCCGCCACCGGTGATACAGCCCGCACCGCAGCCGTGACGGCAGCCCGCAAAAGGTCTTCGGCTCCGTCGCCGTCCTCGCGCCCGGGGTGCTTCCGGTGAGGTCGCCCGGGTGGCACCGGGACGCCGGCCCCTGCGGGTTCCCGCCCGTCGATCCCGCCCCGCGCAAAGCGTGAGTCGTCCCTTCCCGTCATCCAACCGACACTCACCCGTCACCCATTCGACTGCATGTCCATGCCATTCTCCCGGGTGCCGCCTCCGTTCAACCCGCGTAGAGGGGATCCCACATGCCGGCGACACACACCCGCCGCTGGAAGTCAGTGGCCTTCGCCACGGCCGCCGTCCTGGTCGGCCTCACCAGCCCCGCCCTCACCGCCACCCCCGCCGCGGCGACCACGACGGCGTACGACTCGACGTACTACAAGAACGCCGTGGGCAAGACGGGCACCAGCCTCAAGTCCTCGCTGCACACCATCATCAGCAGCCAGAACAAGCTGTCCTACTCGGCGCTCTGGGAGGCACTGAAGGTCACCGACCAGGACCCGGCCAACAGCAACAACGTCAAGCTGCTGTACTCGGGCATCTCCCGCAGCAAGACGCTCAACGGCGGGGACGCCGGCGACTGGAACCGCGAGCACGTGTGGGCCATCTCGCACGGCGACCTGACGACCTCCACCGGTCCGGGCACCGACCTGCACCACATCCGCCCGGAGGACGTCCAGGTCAACGGCGTCCGCGGCAACAAGGACTTCGACAACGGCGGCAGCAGCTTCACCAACTCCGGTGGCAGCCTCACCGACTCCAACTCCTTCGAGCCGCGCGACGCCGTCAAGGGCGACGTGGCACGCATGATCTTCTACATGATCGTCCGCTACGAGGGCGGCGACGGCTGGGCCGACCTGGAGGGCAACGACGGCGTCAGCAACGGCAGCAACCCCTACATGGGCCGGCTGTCCGTCCTCAAGCAGTGGAACGACGAGGACCCGCCGGACGCCTTCGAGGAGCGCCGCAACCAGGTCATCTACGACACCTACCAGAAGAACCGGAACCCGTTCATCGACCACCCCGAGTGGGTCGAGGCCATCTGGTAGAAACGGGCCGGGCACACCCGGGGGGGCCCCACCACCCTTGCCCCCTCCCCTCCGCAGGGGGCACCCCCCCCCCCGGACTGTCCCCCCTTTCCCCCCACCACCCAACGA